>JAEUQF010000304.1 GCA_016789745.1 Bryobacterales bacterium | reverse complement strand
GCGCATCCGGAGCGCTTCGTTCGACGGCATCCGACCCCGTTGCCAATGCCGTCCGCTGTTTGGATCAACAAGCCAAAGACTGAGCCAGAAAGTCACTAAATTCCTTTGCCGGCTGTCTCAAAATCGTTGACACGCGCCGCTATGAGCCGTCCCGTCCCCCGAAGGAGCGAAGCCAAAGCCCCAACGGGTGGCGGATGGGTTGCGGGGCTGAAGCTCGGAGGGAGCGGCCCCGAACCTGCAACTTTCGATTCGCTGGCAAGGCCGCTGCGGAAGATCAGTTCAGGTTCGGTGGCAACCTAACCCCCGGGATGGTCCAGGATGCGCCGGCACTCCGAGCCCTCCAGGATCGCGTAGAGTTCATTCAGCCTCGTGATCGGTCAGACCGTCCGATAGGTGCATGGCGCTGCAGCACGTCAATGCAGCGCTTGAGGATATCGATTGCGGTCATCCGGTCATCTTACGACCGACCCCAAATGGAACGCGGCGCTGCCATGGCTGCGCGCAACGAGTGGCTCACCGTCTACACGGCGACCGGACGAGTGGCTGCCGACGGCGCATGCCCAACTTGAGTAGGTGTGGGGGGAATTCCAACCGGTGCTTGGGGGAGTTCTCGGTCGGTCCTGACGATGTCCCCCAGGAGTTGATCAACACCGATCGGTGCCATGCATTTGGACACGTCGGGGAAACCGGTTGCAAGTCCGCTGCGAATCGGGCTGTGACCTGCAATTTCGTCTATGGGCAAGATCAGGACGCGAGACAACCCGGGCGCACGGACGTCCGGTTGACTTGCGGGCGTCCGCCAACGCACCGGAGCGTGTAATCAGTTCAACCGCCTGTAAAATGTACACGGTATAAAAAAAAGACCGGCGACAATGGTCGCCGGTTGTGCACAACCACGGCAACCGTGGTTCGTTACTGTTTGAGGATTACAAAAGCACCAAACTCAGGTGCGGTATGGGGAGGCGCTGGGACACCCACTGGTGCCGCAACCGTGAGACCGGCCATTGGGATGGAGATCGACTGGCCATTGTAGACGCCGCTGGCCACTGGATTTCCAAACCAGTTCTGCGCATCGCGCACGACATAGGAGTCGCCGGGTGCGAGCACGCCCACAGCCGGGACCGCTACCGACGGCAGACGCCCCCAGTTGTAGATCACGACGTTGGCTCGGCCTTGTTCGAACTTGTTCGGACGCACGAAGCTCCACGTCCCCCGCGGAGCTCCGGGGGTGTAGGTGCTCTGCGCGTCTAACTTGGTCGCCGCCTTCCAACCGGCCCAGTCCAGGTTCGAATTGTTGAATCGGAACAGGCCCGCCCCGTAGTAGGTATTGCCGTTCCAATGGTAAGCAGCGGTTCGCGACGAGTTCATAATCAGGTTGAACTTGCTGTTGGAGTACAGGACGTTGCCAGTGAAGATTGCGTCGGTCCACTTCCAGAACTCCATTGCGGCCTCTCCGCCGATGAAGTAGTTGTCGCGAGCCACAATGTCGTACTCTGTACCGCTCCATTGCCAGCCGAGGCGCGAGTACCCGTCGTCGGTGGACGGCGTGTGATACGTGTAGTTGTTCTCCAGACGGATGTTTCGAGCGCCACTACCGACCGTGATCAAGATGTTGTCCACTTTGTCATTGCCGTAGAGCGACCCATTGTTGAACGAAACATTGCCCTGCATGAGGTAGTTGCGAAGGCCTGCGGCCCCTGATCCGTAGGCTTGAATGCCCAGCGCAAAACCGTTGAAGAGGATGTTGTCGGTGATCAGTTTGGTGCCGGTTTCATTCTGGGTGTAGATACCGTGTCCGTGTCCGCGTGTCGGTCCACGATAGCCGTTGTAATAGATCAGGCAGCCGTGCACCTCGGCATCGATGCCGAAACGCCAGAAACCGATGCCCTGATCCGTGTCGTGGATAACAAGGTTGATGAGTTTCACGCCGGTACTTCCCTCGTAGGTATCGGCACCGTCCGGGACACCGCGAGTCGCGCTGCGGTCCGCGACGGAACTCATAATCTCGAAGCCCCAGTACCATGTGTACGGACCATAAATACCCAAGCCGCCGTCGATGGTCGCCCGCTCACCGGGGTACTGACGAACAAGTATGGGTTGTGATGCCGTGCCGGCGAGCCTGCTAACAAACTGAGTCCGCCCGTTTCCGTAGCGGCCGTTGCGAAGCCAGATCGTATCACCTGGGCGAATAGAAGAGTGGGGGAGCAGTGCCGTTGCAAGATCCCAGGGACGATTTACGCTGCCGTCTCCGGCGGAGTTTCCGGCGGGGGACACGTAGAACTGGCGCCCGGAGCCGGTGCCGCCCCCCGGGAGCGACGTGACAATGAGCGTGACGGGAACTGTTCTCGGCGAGCCGGTTGCGCCGGAGGCAGTGAGGGTAACGGAAGCCTGGTACGTGCCCGGCGCCAGAGACGTACCAGCGACCGAAACGTTTACGGTTCCCGGAGCCTGACCGGAAGACGGGCCGAGAATAACCCAGGGTTGGTTGGAAGTGGCCGACCAGGACAGCGTACCGCCGCCGGTGTTGCCAACCGTCAATTGCTGCGGCGCCGGACTAGCGCCCGCCGGCGTAGTAAACGACAGCGCGGTGGGTGTGACGGTCAGTGCCGGCGCCGGAGGCGCGGTTGGGGGCGTCGGGACAGTGAAACTGACGCCGATCTGTTGCGGGGAACCTTGGGCACCGCTCGCGGTGATCGTGATGAGAGCCTGATGCGTGCCGGCAGCCAGGCTGCCGCGAGTTGCCGTCACCGTGAGGTTGGCGGGAGCAGTGCCCCCGGTCGCGGAAACGGTAAGCCAGTTTTGGTTGGACGAAGCGGTCCAACTGAGCGAGCCAATGCCGCTATTGCGAATGGAGATTGTCTGCGAAGCCGTTGCCTCCTGGCCGGTCAGCGCAAGAGACAGCGAAGACGGTGACAGGCTGAGGGCGGGTGTGGACGTGGATTCCATGGTGCTTTGGGCCGGACCGAGGTCAGCCGGCTCGAAGGAGGTGGACTTGGTGAGTACAATCTTGTCGACGGCGAAGCCATCCTCGCGCATCCAGAGGTGGATGGTGTGCAGTCCGGCGGTCGCAATGTTGATGGTAATCGGGTACGCGCCGTCCATCGCCAAGTGGCTCCAGGTCCAGTCCCCGGCCACGAAGTTGGACAAGCGCTGTCCGGTGAAAACCAGAGCTCCGTCCAAGCCGACGTTCACCGAATCGCTCGCAACCGAAGGGGCCTTCCCGCGCAGCCATACCTGGTAGGTGCCGGTTTGGGTGAAGCGAACAGCGAAGATCGCCTCCGGAGCACGACTCACCTCCGTGTCGTGGTAGATGCCGCTGTCGGGCTCCGCGCTGAGGTAGTTACCTCCTGAGGCGCCCGGACCGGTTCGCAGGATCCATGCGTGAGGCGGCCTCGCTATCGTTGAGGCGGATTCAGCCTCCATGGAAACCAGTCCATCCTGCTCCACGAACACGGCACCTGAGGAAGGTGCAACCGGTACCACTCTGAGCTGCGCGGTTGCAGAAACGGAGCTGTCAGCGACGGAAGTTGCCGTGACGATGACGTTAGTGGCCGACGTGACAGGCGGGCTGGTGTAGAGCCCCGCAGGCGAAATAGTCCCGAGCGAGGCGGCCCAAGTAACCCGTGCGTCGGCGGTTCCGGTAACGGCCGCAGTGAACTGTTGGCTGTTGCCACTGACGAGTTCGCTAGTGGCAGGCGACACGGTGACCGAGGTAGTGCGCAGGTTGACCGTTGCGGTGCCTGTCTGCGTAGGATTCGCTGTGCTGGCAGCTTTCACCGTCACCACGGCCGGTGCAGGAATGCTGGCCGGCGCCACATACTCCCCGGTCGATGAAATTGTGCCCAGGGACGAAGCCGATCCCGAGACGGTCCAGGTGATGGCTGCCGCTCCGGTGGCCGAGAACTGGATCCTCTCTCCGGCGGTGGCGGAGCTGGTCGACGGAGAGACAACGGGTGGCGTGGCTGCATCCGAAACCGGCTCCAACTCAATTCCGCTGACAATGCCGTGGCCCTTCACGCGTTTGAACTCGATGCTGACAAACCCGTCCGTGACATCGACCGTAGTAGTCTTGTCGAGCACAAGCGGGAATGGCGCCTCGGCCGAGATATCGAAGTTTGCGAGGAATGGCTGGCCGTTGACGTTGACGTGAAACACCCTGGTACCCACAGCGACGGTGTGCAACTCGGCAAACTTCAGCGTCAGCTTCCATTTCCCGTTGGCAACGGGGATTCTGTATTGGAACTCGGTATAAAGGCCGGACCGTCCTGTTCCATAGAGCCGCGTGTCTTTGGTGCGAACGTCGGGTTCATACGTTACCTGTCCGCCCGTAAAGTAGCGGTCGGTGTTCCAGTTCTTGCCGTCCGCGGTTTGGTACGGCTGGCTCCAGCCGCCGCAGTTGATGCGAATCGACTGAGCCCCGGCGGGTAGCGCTGCGAAGGCGAGACTAACCGCGAGGAGCAATACTCTCATGCTATGCATTCCTTAACCTCATCTGATTACTAACTTCTATCCGCATGGGCCGACATAGGTCGGAGTGCGAGTGCTTAGTTAAACCAGCTACTATTCGCAAACAAGTCGCTTCGAATCGAAGATACGCCCATATCGCTTCTGCATTTCTGGGAGTCTGTCTTCGAATAGGCTTCGAAACAAAGCTGATTCAAAGCCAAGTTCATTTAGATCAACTACTTCCGAGCTATCACATCGGCGCGACACCTCTGGTTCTTTAGGATGTGCCAACCCATTGTTTGGGGGACTTGTAATGAGGAAACTGCTATCGAAAAGTTAAGAACAGCAAGCTTAGCAAGTTACATGCCATTTCCTGTTTGCTTCTACTTGGGGCGGTGGATGCAGCGGAGGCGAGTAATTCCTACAGGGAGAGGAGCAAGGCCTTCCGGCGAGAGGGTCAGCAAGCGACGATTGCATTGGCGGTGCGCCTGGGATACAGTATGCAAAGATTGCGGGGCTACAGCCCGCACGGGGATTGGGTTGGGGAGCATACAAGACGTACTTGTAAGGGAATAGCCGTCATGGGCGCAGACAACCGAAGAGCTATGAATACCTCGGTGCAGATATGGCGGGGACGAAACCTGCCCGCCGACATCGCGCGGCAGATCGGCGCATACGACGATGAGGATTGGATAATTGTCGTCCCCGTGGCGTATCAGGGTAGCGATCAGGAAACCTGGCTGTCAGGGCGCTTGGCCCGGAAGTCGATGAAACAAAGACGAGTATCGTTACGGGAGGGATCTTGTGCGATTATCGCCAGTCTCGATAAGAGCCGCGCTGTCCGACCGGAAGACGAACCGGCTCCGGGCGGCGACTCAGTTAGTGACTGGATCTGCTAGATCTACCATAACGCTTAGAAATGTGGGCTAAGCTCATACAAAGTATTGACAAGTTAAACTTGTGCTCCCCATAATAAGGCGTACGTGGTTTTGATGAGTGTTTCACCTGAGGTTACCTGAAAAATGGAACGTCAGTTGCGGTAGCCATCCTCGAACTCTCCCTGGAGTTCCCCCCATGCAGGACATTGGAGACTCTTTCTGGTACGCGATTGCGGTATGTGCCAAGCGGGAGCAATGTGTGGCGATCACATTGGGGCAGATTGGGATCGAGCAATTCCTTCCAACGTACATCGTAATCAAGAGATATTCCGATCGCCTGAAGCGATTGGCACAGCCGCTGTTTCCTGGGTACGTTTTTGCGAAAGTCCTGGCGAATGATCGACTGCACGTACTGCAAGTTCCGCACGTCCTCAGCATCGTAGGGACAAGGCGCGGGCCAACCCCCATTGATGACATTGAAATCGAGGCGGTTCGCAAAAGCGTCAGTTTCGCTCCGGATTGCCAGCCATGGCCTTTCTTGCAGGAAGGCCAACGGGTGCGCATCATCGACGGCCCACTCGCAGGCGTAGAGGGGACACTTGTCGAATGCAAGGGCCGGTCCCGCCTTGTGGTCGGGATCGGACTGCTGCAGAGATTCTTATCGGTCGAAGTCGACCGTGAGTGTGTCCAACCACTGGCGGGAAACTCCCACCTCCTGCATACGAGTGAACGGCAACCCCGCCAAATCTGAACTAGCAAGCCACTAAACTACCGTGCGTGCCGAGAGGCGCGGATGGTTGCAAGTATCTGCTCAGCTCTGTTGATTAATCTCTGTGAGACTACTTCGCAAGAGGGCAAAACTTGTTACATTTCGTCTTACTGACGAGGAATACGACTACTTCCGCGCCGCTTGCGAAGGCTCCGGCCGGGGAAGCATGTCGGACTTCGCAAGAAAAGCCGCACTTGATTTCGCGCGTTTGCAGACATCGGGGCGCCGCTTTCTTACCGAAGACTTATCTACCATTGCCGTGCAGCTCGAAGATCTGAGCGAAACCCTCTTCGCGCTAGGCAAACAGATCAACGACCTCCCTGGCCACCGCAACGATCGCAACGGAAAGGAGCGTATCGTTCATGACCCGGGCAGTACATAAACCGCCGCTATTGAATTTCTGGTTGACGTTGTACGTCTGCCAGTTGTTTGCAGCGGATGGAGTACGATCCCTGACGATTGCGGTGGTGAACGGCGAGGGCGCCTTCAACGACTTGCGCGGACGCCGTGCCGTGACACCCGTTGTGGACGTTCGTGACCAGAATGGGCGCGGCGTGCCCGGCACGGATGTCACCTTCACTTTGCCATTCACCGGCGCCGGCGGCACCTTCCCGCGAGGCGAACGAGTTCTGCGTGTGAAGACGGACGCCCAGGGCAGGGCCATGGCGGAAGGCATGGCGCCAAACGGCATAGAAGGACGGTTTGCGATCGTCGTGGAGGCATCGAAGGACGACACCTCGGCACGCACATTGATCCATCAGAGCAACACTCGAGCGGTGGGCGAAGGTGGCTCCCGTTCCAAGCGATGGCTGGTTCTGGCCAGCATGGTAGGTGCGGGGATCACCGGAACGGTAGTGGCGCTGTCGTCCTCCGGCGGATCGACCCCTGCGGTGGAGCCCGTGCGGCCCACCCTTGTATCGGTAGGTGGAGTCACAGTGGGAGGGCCACGATGACACGCCGGACGCTGTTGTTCGGGGGAGTCACAATTGCGACGTCTGCGCGGAGCCAGGTGGCTGGAGTGGTCACCGGCTATGTGGTGGATGCGCGGAACGCTACGCTGCGCGCGATACAAGGCCTTCCAGGCGCCGCGACAGTCGGTCCCGCCGTGAACATTGCCGCTCCGGTAAGCGCCGCTTCAGTAATCTGGAACGGAACCTCCGGCATGGACGCGCTTGTTGCCGGCACAAACGGCGAACTCTACCAATACCGGGAGGCAGATGGCACGCTCCAGTGCACCCCCGTCCAGAACAGCATTGGCCGGATCGACTACCTTGCCCGCAATCGGCGTAACAGCAGACCGGCATTGACCTACTCATCGCATAGCCGCCTGCTGCAATGGCAGACAACCGCAGGAGCCGGCCCGGCAATCCCTGCAACCGCTGAACTCGCAACGATCGAGCTGGCGCCGGATGGTGAACGAGCCATTGCCACCGGGCGTTGCACCGCAGACGAAACAGGTGGGCTATACGAGATCCGGCGCAACTCGCTATCGCGACTCCCGTTCAACGGCTGTCCTATCTCACCCTTGTTCTTCCATAACGGGCGCGATCTGCTGGTTGCGGACGGACTACGCCACCAAGTTCTCCATGTACAGGATGCGTTCGAGACTGGGCAAGTCCGCATACTGGCTGGTCTGGCGGCCGGGATTGATTCTCCGATCGCGCTAGCCCTGGACGACGCGGCACGGACGCTGCTGGTACTTACCAGGCATGCGGGCCTGTTCCTGATTGACTTGGACCGTGCCGAGGTCACCGCGAACCTGTCCTTGCCATTCCAGCCCACGCAGCTCCGGCGATTACTGCTGCCGAACACGTTCCTGTTGAGCGATACAGCCGAATCGCCGCTGTATGTCGCGGTGCTGGATGGAACACCAAAGCTCCTTTTTGTACCGGTGCAGCCATGAATCGACTCGCTATCTTGCTCTTTGTGCTGTCGACTCCGGCTCTAACGGGTTTGGAGCCGGTCAACCTCGTATTCACCTATCGCGTCACAGCGACCGGTCAGGCGAACACGCTTCTGCCCAATGGCACAATCACGCTCCCATCCACCGATCCCACCAGCGCCACCGCCGTGACGTTTTACGCGCAAAACCGGGAGACGGACGACGTCGTGATGGACCAGTTGCATTTTGAAGGTACCGGCTTCACAGTGAGCGGCCAGCAGGCCACCACGCTCGGGCCGAATCAGGTTACCAGCCTGACGATCGGCTTTCAATCTGCCAAGCCCGGACTGGCAGCAGGGTTGCTGAGCCTGCGGTTCACTGTGGGGGGTCGCCAAAGCCGCTACACCTTCTACCTCAGCACAAACGTGCTCGAATCGCGGCTGACGGTCAGCTACGTGGTGCCCGGAGGCAATCAACTTCAACTCCGGAACGGCGACACGCTTGTCTTTCCGTCCATACTGGCGACGCAGACAACTAGCGCTACGGTCATCATTCTGAACTCAGGCAGCGGGCGGGGCCAGTTGGACCGCGCCGTTACCGCGGAGGGGGCATTCCGGGTATCCGGATTACCCTTGTTGCCGGCGTCGGTACTTCCGGAACGCGAAATCCGGTTTACGGTGACGTTCGCACCCGCCATACGCGGAGAACACAGTGGCGTACTGGTACTGGCGTTTCCGGGCGAGACACTGCAGATCCGGCTAAGCGGCGTGGCCAAGGGACCGGCATACACGTTCGAGTTCCTGTTTGAGGGAACACCGCTGGAGACGGCAGGCGACACGCTACTCCTACCGGAGACACCGGTTGGCCAGTCGCGCAACGTGCTGGTGCGCGTCAGGAATAGTGGGGACGCAGAGGGACGTCTGGCGTCCGTCACGATGATCGGCTCGGCATACCGTGTCACGGATGTTCCACCCCTGCCGATGACGCTGGCGGAGGGACAGACGGCGGTGTTTCAGGTTGTGTTCACGCCGGCGGCAACGGGCGTGTTGCGAGGGCAATTGCGCGTCGATGGCGCGTCATTCGAACTGGTGGCAACGGTGCGCGGCGCGAGGTTCTCGCTTGTGGCGCGGATAGGGACGGTGGAGACCGCGATTGTCGAGCGGGGAACCATCAACTTCTCCAACACCGCCGCGGGTGCCAGGGCGGTGGCCACGCTGGTGCTAACGAACGAAGGGAATGCTTCCGGCACCGTCAGCAATCTCGGCATCAGCGGCACCGGATTCGCGCTGCTATCCACGCCGACACTGCCGGCACTGCTGCCGGAAGGCGGCATGCTGGAGTTTGCCATCAGCTTCTCACCAGAAAACACGGGTGTCTGGACGGGCACCCTGCAGATGGACGACCGCTCCTACTTCCTCCGTGGTGTCGGGTCGACACCGGAGCCGCTCCCCGCGGTTGCGTTTCAGGCCCTGGAGGATCGGGTTGCACCGTTCGCACAACCAGTGGTTGGGCTCAGCCTGATCTCTTCCTATCCGCATGACGTTACCGGTACGTTGACGCTGACATTTGCTCCCGACACGGTGGGGGATGACCCGGCGGTGCAGTTCTCGAATGGCTTGAAGACGGTGAGTTTCCGGATTGTCGCGAATGCGAAGGAGGCAGTCTTCGGTTCAAGTGGGACGCGCATTGCCTTTCAGGCAGGAACCGTCGCCGGGACCATAACGCTCAATGCCACATTGCAGGTGGGCGCGATCAATATGACGCCCGCGGTAGCGCCGAGCAAGGTTGTGCGACTGGTACCGGAGCCACCGAGTTTGCGGAGTGTCGTTGTCAACACGCGGAACGACACGGTGCTCGAGGTACTGGTGACCGGATATGCAACGACGCGGTCGCTCTCGCAGATGCAACTCACCCTGACCCCGGCACCCGGAGCAACTCTGCAAACCGCTGCTCTCACCGCGGACGTGGAGAGCGCGTTCCGTTCGTGGTTCCAGAGCACAGCATCACGGACGTACGGCAGCCAGTTCACCGCCACCCTGGTACTGAATGTGACGGGCAGTGTGACGGCCATCCAGACCATCGCGGTATCGGCTTCCAACGACCTGGGCAGTTCCGCGCCGGTCACGGCAAACGTTCGATAGTCCCAGCTGAGCAGCGCGCGGGAGAGTGGTATGAAGCCAGTAACCCCAATCCTGTTGATCGCGTACATCGTCCTGCCCGTTTGGAGTCAGGCGGTGAATACCCCGGTACCTCCAACGGTGATCGGGCCAGGGGATGTCCTCACCATCAGCGCTCTCAATGCAGAGGAAATCAGCAAGCAATGGCGCGTGAATGCAAGCGGTGAACTCAGCTTGCCGATGGTGGGGACGGTGAATGCGGCAGGCCGAACCATCGACAGTCTGGAGCAGGAACTGGTACAGCGGCTGGGCCGTTACCTGCATAAGCCGCATGTATCGGTGTTTTTGACGGAGTCTCACTCCCATCCCGTCGCGGTCCGGGGAGCGGTGGCGAAGCCCGGCATCCTGCAGATCCCCGGCCCGAGTCCACTGCACGCCGTGCTGATGCTCGCCGGAGGTGTGCTTCCGAGCGCCGGCGATGTTGTGACCGTAACGAGAGCCGTTCGCGACGGCATACTGAGTCTGCCGAAATCCCACACGTCGCCCGATGGACTGTCGATGGTTGTAGACCTGCGCCTGGAGGATGTGACCAGCGGCGTGGGTCCGGACGCCAACATCCTGATCGAGGACAATGACCTGATTGCGGTGTCGGAGGGCAAGCGCCGCCGGTTGGTGCACGTGTCGGGGGAAGTGGCACGTCCGGGCAGCATCGAACTAGTGCGGCAGCAGACGGTGTCACTGAGCGAAGTGATTGCACTCGCCGGAGGGTTGACCAAGGGAGCGTCCTCCGGCAAGTGCATGCTGCGCCATATCAATACCGATGGTGTGGAGACAGCGTTCACGTTCGTCGACGTCCGCCGGATTCTATCGGGAAAGGTGAAGGACATCGAACTGAGCGACGGCGACATCCTGATTGTGCCAGCCAGCAACGTAAAGAACTTCCTCCAGGGCATCACGCAGTCCGCGGTTTCAACGAGCATCTGGGTGCTCGCCACATTATGACGGGCTGGGGCGAAAACGGGGCATAGCGATATGGAGAAGAACGCAATCGAGATGCGAGTGGAGGCGCCCGTGCAGAACGGCGCCCCAATGATGTGGTACATCGAGCCTCTCGAGCCCGCAAACGACTCAAACAAGCAGGCGAACAAGGGATTGCACGAGTACTGGCGCCTGCTGGGTGAACATCGGTTGGTCCTGTTCCTGCTCGCGATTGCGGGAGCGATAGGAGGACTTGCCATTGCTCTTCACGAAAGCCCCACCTACCGGGCCCGGGCGTCCTTGGAAGTGCGCAGCGAGGCCACGCGGACTCCGCTGTCGGGGATGGAAATGGAAGACCGCTTCTCGCCGGAGTCCTACCTTCAGACGCAGATCCGCATTTTGCAGAGCGTCACATTACGCAAACGAACAAACCATCGGCTTTTAAAGGACTTCCCCGAGCGCACCTATATTGTGGCGGATCAGTTCTCTGCCCTGCGCCCGTACTTCTCAACGCGCGTTCCGGAGCCGGTGATGGCAAGAAGTCTTCCGCCGGTCACGCTGGAAATCAAGACATTCGGCAGTTCCCGAATTGTGGAGATGCTGGTGGAAACCACGGACCCCGGGCTGGCCGCGGACTACGCCAATACGCTGGCACGCGAGTATATCGACTACACCATGGAGTCGCGCTGGGACACTCACCGGCGAACGGCGAAGTGGTTGAACGAGCAACTGGCCTTGCAGCGGGTCAAGCTCGAGGAATCACAGCAACGGCTGCAGGTTCACAGCCGCAACATGGGCGTGTTCCCCTCCTCAGTAGATGGCAAGGAGGGAGAGGATGAACACCTGCGGCGCCTGATGGAGGAGTTGGGACGGGCGCAAGCCGAGCGTGTGGCCAAGCAAGCCAGTTACGAGATCGCCGCCGCGGCACCCGCCGATTCTGTGCCGCAGGTAGCAGATAACGACCGGCTGAGCGGCTATCTTGCCAGGCTGACCGAGATGCGCCGGGAGTTGGCGGAACTCAGTGCAGTGTGGACGCCGGAACATTATCGCGTGATCCGAGTACAGGCGCAGATCAACGAGTTGGAGACCACGATTAAGCGGGAGAGAAGCAGCATTCTCACGCGGATCCGGAACGACTATCTGTCGGCGGAACGGCGGGAGAAGATGCTGGCTTCCGCTTATGAGGAGCGTGCCCGGCTGGTGACAGCCAACTCAGGACAGATGATCCAGTACAGCATTCTCAAACGAGAGGTGGAGACGAATCGCACCCTCTACGACGAACTGCTGCAAAAGGTCCGAGAGGTTGGCATTGGCTCGCAAATGGAACAGAGTACGGCCCGGTTGCTTGACTTGGCCGATGAGCCTCGTTCCCCGACTGCGCCAAACCATGTTGTGCTGGCGCTTCTGGGAGTGCTGACGGGATTATTCGGGGGCGTCGTGCTCATTGTGCTGGCAGATCACTTTAACAGAAGCCTGCACGCGCCCGGACAGTCGCCATTCTATTTGAATGTACCCGAACTTGGGGTGATTCCCTCCAGCAACACGGCAGCGGGAGTGTTCCCGCGGAAGGAAACGCTATCGTTAACGGAAGCTGAAAACAAGGGCCAGGAGGCATCGGTGGAACTGGTCACGTGGCGGGACCGGCCTTCGATGATTGCAGAGTCATTCCGAAGCACACTCGCTTCCATTCTGTTGACACGCGGGCCTGAGGGGCGGCCGAAAGTTATTCTGATCACGAGCGCCAACGCTGGCGAGGGAAAGAGCACCGCGGTGACGAATCTTGGCGCGGCGCTGGCAGAGATTAATCATCGGGTGCTGGTAATCGACGCCGACCTGCGGCAACCACACCTGCACGAAATCCTAAATGTGCCGAACACCTGGGGCTTGAGCGATCTGCTGCGGGAGTCCATGGCGTTCGCCGATTGCCCGATCGAGGCGCTCGCACGGAAGACGGAGATCAGCAACCTTTGGATTCTCCCGGCTGGTCCTGGCACGGTGAGCATTGCGAACCTGCTCTGTTCCACTCGTATCAACGAACTGGTAGAGCGGCTGCGCAAGGATTTCGACACCGTTATCATCGACACGCCGCCTCTGTTATATCTCTCGGATGCGCGGCTGATGGGAGCGCTGGCAGATGCCGCCGTGCTGGTAATCCGCTCCGGGAGAACCACGCGCGACGAAGCGATCGCGGCCAAAAAGCGCTTGGTGGATGACGGCATCAAGGTCCTGGGTACCATCCTCAATGACTGGAACCTGAAGGACGCGGGCCGCTACGGGTATCGCTCCTATGCATCTCCGAACGGTAATCGCGGGTAAGTGGGCAGCACTGGTTCTGGCACTGCTGTGCCTGCTGATGTCAACGGGCAGCGCCGGACGGGCGGCCTATCTCACATTTGGTGAGGTGTGGGATGTGGCCGGTCTGCCAGCAGCGAACAAGCTTGGGGTGGCCATGGTCGCGCAAAAATTCGTCCATGTGATTCTTTTTGCCTCTCTTGGCTGTACAGTGGCACGCTGGCGGGAGTCACGCTGGGGAAGCGCAGGGCTGGCAGGCGGACTTGCCCTCACGTTGGGCAGTGAATGGATCCAGACTTGGTCGGCCAACCGAACCGCCAGTTGGCGGGATGTTCAGATCAACGTTGCGTCGTTTCTTGCCGCGTTCGCAGTGACCCGCCTTCTGGTGAACCCATGACTGGAGCTCTCGAAAGATGCGCCGATCGCCTGCTAGCCTTCTGCGCACTGGTGGCCTTTGCTCCCGTTTTCGCCGTGGTGGCACTTGCCATCCTGGTGGAAGACGGCCGTCCGATCTTCTTCCGTCAAACGCGGATCGGCAGGCATGGCAGACCGTTTCTGCTTTGGAAGTTCCGGTCGATGCGCAATGGGCTCGCAGGAACCGCGATCACGGCTGGGGGCGACCCGCGGATTACGCGAGTTGGAGCAATGATCCGCCGCTATAAGTTGGATGAATTCCCGCAGTTCTGGAATGTGCTTCGAGGGGACCTGCGACTGGTAGGTCCCAGGCCCGAAGTGGCACGCTATGTTGATCTGACGGACCCAACCTGGAGGTCCGTCTTATCCGTCACGCCAGGTATTACCGACCTTGCCACGCTTGTCTTTCGAAATGAAGAGGAGCAACTGGGAGGGGTGGAGGATCCGGAGTCGTACTACCGACTGGTGATTCTTCCAGCGAAACTCGCCCTAAATCTTGAATATCTTGAGCGGCGCACCATCTGGACCGATGTGAAACTCCTGTTTCTCACAGCCCGCTTCAGTCTGTTCCCCCGTGGATTCGAGCCGGCGATGATCCGTCGCCATGTGCTGGTGGAGCGTTGAACCATGCCGAACTTCATCCCGTTTCATTGCGCCACAATTGGCGACGCGGAGGTCCAGGAAGTCAGCTCCGTTCTCCGTAGCGGCTGGCTCACCACAGGCGAGCGGGCCCACCGCTTTGAGGAGGATTATTGTTCTTATAGCGGAGCTAGTCACGCTCTGGCGCTGAATTCGGGTACAGCTGCCCTGCATCTGGCGCTGGTAGCTCTCGACATCGGCCCAGGGGACGAGGTGATCAGCACTCCGCTGACCTTCTGCGCCACTATCAATGCGATTCTTCACACCGGCGCGACACCCGTCCTGGCAGACGTAGATGAGCACGGCAATATCGACCCTGCGTCGATCACCAAACGCGTCACGCCAAGGACGCGCGCCCTGTTGCCTGTCCACTTGGCCGGGCGTGTCTGCGATATGGATGCGATCTGGCGGATCGCCGAAGCTTACAAGCTTCACGTGGTGGAGGACGCCGCTCATGCCGCCGGAAGCAGCCACCACCTCCGCCCGCTGGGTGCGGCAAGCGTTTCACGGAGCCAAGTCACGGCCTTCAGTTTCTATGCCACCAAGAACATCACCACAGGCGAGGGCGGCATGGCGACGACCAACGACCCCGCCCTGGCGGTTCGGATGCGAGCGCTCGCGCTGCACGGCATAAGCAAGGACGCCTGGAACCGCTACGCCCAAAACGGCAACTGGTTCTACCAGGTGCTGGAGCCAGGCTTCAAGTACAACATGAGCGATATTCAGGCCGCTATCGGCATCCATCAGTTGAAGCATATTGATGAATTCGCCGAAGCGCGCCGGCGCACCGCGGCCGCCTACACGCTGGCTTTCCGCAACTTGGATGAGTTGGAAACGCCGTCCATGAGTGCCGGCATTGAGAACAGCTGGCACCTTTATCCCCTACGGCTGCGCCTTGATCAGCTTCAGATCGATCGCGCCCAGTTCATTGAAGAACTGCGCGCACGCGGTATCGGCACGAGCGTTCACTTCATCCCGATTCCGATGCATCCCTGCTATTGGAACTGGCCAACGCTGGCGGCAGAGCATTGTCCGCGCGCTATGACGCTCTACCCACGTCTGGTTTCGCTTCCGCTGTATCCATCGCTATCCGAAGAACAAGTCGAACGCGTGATTGAGGCGGTGGAAGACGTGGCGGTTCGGAACAGACGGCCGACTCTTGTCGCGAGTGGGAGCAGTTCACGATGATGCGGCTGCCACAGTTCTACCGCCGGCGCAGGAGGTTGATCAACCTGGGCATCCTGGGCGTTCTTGTTGGAGCCTCACTGTTTCTGTCTTTCCTGCTGCGGTTTGAGTTTGTGATACCGGCACAGGAGTTCGTTGTTCTTCAGCGGGCGCTCTGGCTTGCCCTGGCCGTGAAGTTGCCGGTGTTCTGGCTGTTCGGCAGAGAGCGGCCAAGTTGGCGGCACTTGAGCGTCTTTGATCTATCCGCGGTGGTCTCCGCGCAGGTGACGGCAAGTCTCGCGTTCACCATCGCAACGCTCTGGCGTATTGGACCAAGTTTTCCACGCTCCATTTACCTGTTGGATTTTCTCCTTCTGCTGCTGATGGAGACCTCATTGCGCGTGGCCATTCGAGCCTTTTGGGAGCCGCGGCTGCGGGCAGCCCGCAAAGAAGACGGCAAAGGTGTACTTATCTACGGGGCGGGCCTTGCGGGTGCGACGCTGCTGCGCGAGATTCGCGCCAATCCATCTTTGCGTTACCATGTTGCCGGCTTCCTGGACGATGAACCCGGCACGCGGGGGCAGAGCGTCATGGGCGTGACCGTCCTTGCGAGCGGGCGCGAGGCAGCCATTACCGTTGATCGTCTGCGTAACCGGGGCACGCCGGTGGACGAGATCATCCTCGCCATGCCGTCCGCAACTCCTGAGATGATGCGGGAGGCACTCGCAAACTGCCGGGCAGCGGATGTGCTGGTACGAAAGATTCCCGGCGTGGGCGAGTTGCTTGCCGGCGGAGTCCTTACCAGCCAGATCCACAGCGTAAGCGTGGAGGACCTGTTGGGACGAGAGCCTATCCGTCTCGACGAAAGCACGATTCGAAGCTCCATCCGGGGACGAACCGTTATGGTAACGGGCGGCGCCGGCTCGATTGGCTCTGAACTCTGCCGGCAGATCCTGCGCTACGGGCCCGGAAAGCTGGTGGTTTTTGAAAGGGCGGAGAGTGATCTGTTCCGCATCGATCTGGAGCTGCGGCAGGCGCAGAACAATGTCGGTATCGAAGCGGTGGTTGGCGACATCCGGGACCGGAAGCGAGTGTCCGAAGTGATTTCGGCCTTCGAGGTGCAGTCCATATTCCACGCGGCGGCATACAAACATGTGCCTTTGATGGAGGCTCATCCATTGGAGGCGGTATCGAACAATGTGCTCGGCACGTGGACACTGGTGGAATCCGCCTGTGAAGCCGGTATCGACAACTTCCTGATGATCTCGACGGATAAGGCGGTGAACGCTACCAGCATCATGGGCTTGACCAAGCGCGTGGCCGAGTTGATTGTCTCCTCCGGCCCAACCGCTTCCGCGGGACGCACCAGGTTCGTCAGCGTTCGCTTCGGCAATGTATTGGGGAGCAATGGCAGCGTCGTTCCGCTATTTGAGAAGCAAATTGCTGCCGGCGGCCCCATTACCGTGACGCATCCGGAGATGCGCCGGTACTTCATGACGATCCCCGAGGCGGCACAACTGGTGCTGCAGGCCTCGACGATGGGCAAGGGCGGCGAGATCTTCGTGTTGGACATGGGCCAGCCGATGCGAATCATCGATCTGGCGCGGAACATGATCCGTCTATCCGGGAAGGTTCCGGATGTGGACATTGAAATTCGCTACACAGGACTGCGGCCCGGCGAGAAACTCTTTGAGGAACTGAATCTCAGCGACGAAAAGCACATGCCCACGTACCACGATAAGGTCCACATCTTCCAGGGGGAGCCACGGGATCCGCAAGAGATCCGCATGTGGATCAACTGTATCCAGGCGGCGATGGAGGCTCGGGATGAAGCCACGGCGGTGAGCCTCATGTCGGACTTGGTTCGCGAGTATACGCCCACCGGCCGGTGGAAGCGCGTAGTGGAAGAGCGGGTGATGGCCTTTCACCCCTGAGCGAGACAGCTATGAAAGTGCGAGTCATGACAGCCAGCCCATGGTGGACGTTCCGTCGTAAGGCGGCGACCGCGGCTCCAGATCCGATCGCACGTGTGATTCGCATCGCGCCGTCGCGCGGCTGGGTTTCGCTGCGCTTGCGCGACGTTTGGGAGTACCGGGAGCTCCTCTATTTCCTGATCTGGCGCGATATCAAGGTCCGCTATAAGCAGACGGCGCTGGGCGCGGCCTGGGCCATCCTGCAGCCGCTGTTCAGCATGATCGTATTCAGCGTGTTTTTCGGACGCCTGGCGCGTGTCCCCTCCGATGGCGTACCGTACCCAATCTTCAGCTATGCGGCGCTTGTACCATGGACGTTCTTCGCACAGGGATTGCACCAGGCTTCCGACAGCCTGGTCGGCAGCGCGAATCTGATTCGGAAGGTCTACTTCCCACGCCTGGTCATCCCGATCAGTGCCGTTTTAGCGGGGTTGCTGGACTGCGCCATTGCGTTCTCCCTGCTAGTCATTCTGATGTTCAGCTACCGCATCATGCCGACCGCCAACGTGATCTGGCTGCCGCTGTTTCTGTTGCTCGCGCTGGCGACTGCCCTAGGCGTCGGCCTCTGGCTAAGCGCACTCAATGTGAAGTTTCGCGATGTGAAGTATACGGTCGCCTTCCTGATTCAGTTCTGGATGTTCTCCACCCCGATCGCCTACCCGAGCAGTCTGCTTCCTGAGCCTTGGCGAACCTTGTATGGCATCAATCCGATGGCCGGAGTGGTGGAGGGATTTCGCTGGGCGCTTCTTGGGACGAACACATCGCCCGGTCCAATGGTGATGGTCTCAGCCACGGTGGCTGTCCTTTTGCTGGGCGGCGGCGCCTATTACTTCCGCCGCATGGAGAAGACGTTCGCTGACACAGTGTAGAGGTTCTTATGTTGCTCGCCAACGACCCTTGCCTGATCATTGCCGAGGTTGGAAACAGCCATGACGGCAGCCTTGGCACGGCACACGCTTACATTGATGCGGCCGCTCGCGCCGGAGCGGATGCGGTGAAATTCCAGACCCACATCGCAGCGGCGGAGAGCTCCGCAGCCGAACCCTGGCGTGTTCGCTTCAGCCCACAGGACGCCACCCGATACGACTATTGGAAACGCATGGAGTTCTCCGAAGAGCAGTGGACGGGCCTTGCGCGACATGCCTCGGAATGCGGATTGCTGTTTCTGAGTTCGCCGTTCTCCATTGAAGCGGGGCGATTGCTGTTGCGGGCCGGTGTGGGCGCCTGGAAGATCGCCTCCGGTGAACTCACGAACATTCCGATGATCGAGTACCTGGCGGAAAGCGGCCTGCCGTTCCTGATCTCCACCGGCATGAGCGGATGGGAGGACATCGACAGGGTAGTGGCCATGGTGCGCGCACGAAGGCTGCAGTACGCGGTGCTGCAGTGCACCAGCGCTTACCCCTGCCCGCCCGAGCGCATCGGGCTAAACCTGCTGGCGGAATACCGGGAGCGCTTCCAGTGTCCAGTTGGCCTGTCCGATCATTCCGGCAAGATCTATCCGAGTCTGGCGGCGGTTACTCTTGGCGCGAAGGTGCTGGAAGTGCACATAACCTTCAGCCACGAATGCTTTGGGCCTGACACGCCCGCATCACTCACGATGCAAGAGTTTCGGCAGTTGGTGGATGGCGTTCGTTTCATCGAGTGCATGCAGGCAAACCCCGTTGATAAAGAAGCGGCAGCATCCGCGATGGCACCGATGCGCGCCCTGTTCACCAAGAGCCTGGTGGCCGTCAGCGACCTGAATGCCGGCACAGTTCTCTGCCGGGAGCACTTGGGAGCGCGGAAACCTGGAATGGGCATACCCGCCGCGGACTTGCCGGAGGTCCTGGGTCAGGTGCTGTTGCGGACAGTACGTGCCGGAGAGTTTCTAGGGCAAGAGGATATTGCCAGGCCAGTGGTTCTGCTGGCGACCGCTTCCTAAAAAGCCACGCATGACGGCCACACACGTCGAACGACTGCCGGAGGCCGGCACCGCCGCTACTCTCACGAAGACCATCTCCGTGGAGGATATTGAGAACTTTGCTGCTCTATCCGGTGATCGCAACCCACTGCACCTTGACGCGAGCTTTGCCCGCCAAACCCGATTTCAGCGTCCCGTAGCCCATGGAATGCTGGTGGCAGGATTCGTCTCCACAATGGTCGGGATGCAGTTGCCTGGAGCGGGAGCGCTTTGGACACGGCAGAGCTTCGACTGGAAGTTGCCTGTGTATGCGGGAGACACACTGGTGTTCACACTACGTGTCCGGCATGCCTCCCACGCCACCAATACAGTAGCCATCGAGGTGAATGCCGTGAACCAGAATGGACAGATCGTGATGGAGGGAGAGGGCGCGGTCATGGTGGTGGAGCAAATGATGCCCCCACTGCAGGCAACAAGGCCGCGAGGCGCAGCGTTGATCACGGGGGGGGCGCGCGGGATTGGTGCGGCTGTCGCGACAAGACTGGCGGATGCAGGATTCGCCGTGGGGGTCAACTATCTTCATTCCCAGGATGAGGCGGGCGAGTTATGCCGCCAGATTCAAGAAGCCGGGGGAGTGGCGATGGCGCTGGAGGCCGACGTGACCAGGCTCGCGGAGGTGAAGGATGCGACCGAACGCCTGCAACAAACCAGCGGCCGGCCGGTTACTGTCCTGGTGCACTGTGCGTCGCTTCCCGTTTCCTTAAAGCCGTTTCTGGAATCCAGTTGGGAAGAGGCACAGCATGTGTTGGACGTTCAGGTGCAGGGCGCATGGAACGCCGCGCGAGCCGTTCTGCCGGGAATGATCTCGAACGGCGGTGGGACGATCGTCTTTCTCGGCAGTGCCATGACGGCGACAGCGCCGCCGCAGTGGACCGCGTTTCTGCTTGGCAAGTCGGCATTGCAGTCCCTGATGCGTTCGCTGGCGGCCGAGTTCGGCCCTGCGGGGGTCCGCGTCAACATGGTCAGCCCTGGGATGACAAACACAGCCACTGTTGCGGCGATCTCTGAGCGGTTGCGCAAGGTGCAGGCGATGCAGGCGCCGCTACGCCGGATGGTCGGGGTGAACGAAGTGGCGCAAACCGTGGCGTTCCTGTGCTCGGAGAACGCAAGCGCGCTCACTGGAACTGACGTTCCGGTTTGCGGGGGAGCGGTAATGCGATGACAAGCAATCAGACCAGACAATGGCGCGTCCAGGCCGAAGAGTATCTCGCAGAGGGCAGAGCTCGCCAGGCGCATGCAATGCTTTCGGCCTGGTGGCACGAGAACCAAACGCTCACCGGTGCAAGCTATGTGCTCCAGATGGCGCAGGCGCTCCGGCCACACCTGGAGTTGCGTCCGTGTAAGCTACGGGTGCTTCGCTCCTGCACCGTCGAACCGGCGCTCCAGCTTCTACGCGCGGGGGCGTTCGCCGGCGGTATCGACCTGGATGCTTCCGTTTGTCCCTTCAATGCCTATGCCCAGGAGATCCTGGACGCGTCCAGCGCGCTTTATCGTGAGAAGCCGGACGTGATCTTCCTGATGGTGTCTACCCGCGTACTCGCCCCGGGGTTGTGGCAGGGCCCGTCAGGATCCGCAGCGCCCGACTACGCCCGCGAGTGTGCCGAGGTGCTTGCCTCTTACCGGCGCTGGGTGGAGACCATTCGAACGCGCTGCAACGCCGCGCTCGTCCTGCACACACTGGAGCAGCCAGCCTTACCCGCTGCCGGGATTCTGGATATGCAGGGAGGCGGGCAAACTGCCGCCATCCGCCGCATCAATGAAGGTCTTGCGGCTCTGGCGAGCGGGACCCCGGACGTCTACTTGCTCGACTACGACGCGCTTGTCGCCCGCCATGGCAGAACCAGTTGGTGGGATGAGGGGAAATGGCGGTCTGTTCGGATGCCAGTCAGGGCCGAGCATATCCCAACTCTCGCCAACGAATGGCTTCGGTTCCTCCATCCCTTGCGAGGCCGCTTGGCGAAGGTCGCCGTGACCGATCTTGACAACACGCTATGGGGCGGCATCCTCGGCGAAGACGGTCTCCAGGCTCTCCGTTCGGGACCGGAGGGAAACGGAATCGATTTCTGGCAGTATCAGCAGAGCCTGCTGCGTTTGCAGCAGCGCGGAATCCTGCTTGCCATTGCCAGCAAGAATAACCCGGCCGATGCGCTGGAGGCGCTGGAACGTCACCCGGGCCTGCTCTTGCGTCCGAACCATTTTGCTTCCATCCAGGCCCACTGGCAGGAGAAGAGCCAGAGCCTGCGTCAGATTGCCGAAGAGCTGAACGTTGGGCTCGACAGCCTGGTCTTTCTGGACGATAACCCGGTGGAGCGGCAGCAGGTGCGATTGGAACTGCCCGAAGTGACTGTCCTTGAGATGCCGGCAGATCCAGCCGGCTATGCAACCGCCGTGTCGAACTGCCCGCTTTTCGAGAGGCTCTCGGTGTCCCCTGAAGATGCACAGAGAACCGAGTACTATGTCGGGCAGCGCGAGCGTTCGCAACTGGAGCGTAGCTCCACCTCACTGGAGGACTTTCTTCATTCGCTGGATCAACGGGTCTTTCTCATTCCGGCTTCAACGGAGAACATCCAACGGATCTCACAACTAACGCAGAAGACCAATCAATTCAACCTCACCACGCGCCGCTACAGCGAGACCGAGATTCGCCGGCTGGCCGACTCCGCCGATCACTGCGTTCTGACGATCCGCGTGGTCGACCGATTTGGTGACAACGGCCTGGTGGGTGCTTGTGTTCTCGCACTGGCCGACGGGGTTTGCCATGTGGATACGTTCCTGTTAAGTTGTCGCGTGATCGGCCGAACGGTGGAAACGGCAATGCTCTCCGCAATCGCACAGTATTGCCGCTCCAGCGGTATCAGCCGTTTGGAGGGATACTTCCTTCCAACACGGAAGAATGCGCCGGCCGCGGACTTCTACCCCAAGCACGGCTTCACGTGCGTGAAAGAGGATGCGGCGGGAAGCCTCTGGCGTCTGGATCTGGAAACTGCCACCCCAACGTGTCCGCCGTGGATTCAAGTAACCCAAGCTGAGGAACTAGCTCTTGTCTGAGAATTTATATCATCGGCTGCGCCCGCTGCTGGCAGATCTGTTTCAGCTTCCGGCGGACCAAATCAGCCCGGCTTCCTCCCCTGACACCATCGAAAGTTGGGATTCGATGCAGCATCTGAACATGGTCCTCGCGCTGGAACAGCAGTTTGGTATCGCATTCGCTCCGGAGGAGATCGAACAGCTGGTGAATGTCGAACTTATCGCGGATTTGCTGGAAGAAAAGTTGACCCTGAGTGGAGGGCCGCAATGAACGTATCCTTCCGGTTCGCCGCGGCAAACGAGTATGACCGGCTGAGCCGTTTTCTCAACGATCACTGGGCCAGCAATCATGTGTATTGCCGCCAGAAGCCCTTGTTCGACTGGACGTTCCTCAACAATCCACGCTGGAACCGCGATAGCTACTGCTTCGTCGTGGCAGAGTCGGGCGCGGAGCTTGTGGGCATGCTGGGCGGCATTCCATTTCTCATGAACGCTCACGGTGCCAATTCGCAGGGAGTATGGATCGCGAACTACGTCATACGGCCGGATTTCCGCCGCGGCCCCCTCGCACTGCAATTGCTCGGCCAGTTCCGCAAGCCGCCGTTTGAAACCACAATCGCTTCCGGCATCAATCCCGCCACAGCCACTATCTATAAGGTGTTGCGCGGCTCTGTGCTGCCGGTGATGCCACGCCACTTTGCGGTATTTCCGGAAGGCCGCGCGACCGCACTGTCTCTGCTGCACTCCGTCTATCCGAGGCGGAACATTGCCGATCTGGAAGAGTGGCTGAAGCCATTCCAGTTAGCGGCTTTCGAGGAGCCGCACCGGCAGTTCTCCAAGGCAATCCCGGATAACTGGGATGAGCACGGCTGGGAACATTGGCGTAAGACCACGGTGGGCGCGGCTCGCGACAGGGTCTTTCTGGAGTGGCGGTACCGCCATCATCCCTTGTTTCGTTATTGCTTTGCGGCAGTGGAGGAGGATCGGACAAGCCTCGCCGTCTGGCGGATGGAGACCATTCAGCAACGCTCGGATACCGGCTCCAACGAACTTGGCAAGATCGCCCGCATCGTGGAGTTCCTGCCGTCCTCGCCCCAGACGGCCGGCCGCCTGCTGCACACCGTCTTTAAAGAAGCAGCCGGGGCCGGGGCTTTCGCTGCGGACTACTACGGGTACCATGGCGAGATCGGCCAATGGCTGACGGCGGCGGGCTTCCCGCGCACCAGCACCCACCCCGATGGCGCGCTTATCCCATCGAGGTTCCAGCCTTTGGATGGCAAGGACGGCAACATTCACTGTGCCATGTTTCTCCAGGAAGGACTGCCCGCCTGCCTGGATGATGCCACTTGTCCATGGTATTGGACCAAAGCCGATTCTGACCAGGATCGCCCCAACTAGGACACCACCGTGCTCCACACCGTGATGTATCACTACGTGCAGGACCCGGCACGCATGCCACTCCCACTGAAGGTCATGCCGGTGGATGCATTCCGCCGTCAGGTCCGAAGGCTTGCAGAGTGTTTTGAGATGGCCACGCTCGAAAGCGCGATGGCGTATCTGGCAGGAGGCTACAAGCCGCGCCGCGACCTTTGCCTGTTGACCTTTGACGACGGTCTAGCCGAACACGCGCACACGGTCACTCCCCTGCTGGCGGAAATGGGGATCGAAGGCATCTTCTTTCTCATAACCGCGTGCTGCGAGGAGAACCGGGTAGCTCCCGTCCACATGAACCACGTTCTGATGGCAGCGCTTCCCTTCGGCGACTATCGCCGCGAGTTCTTCCACGAAGTTGCCATCAGGCCGGATGAGGCGCAGGTCGACGCTGCTGCCGCAAAAGCCACCTATCCTTGGGATTCACCCGAAGTCGCCAGCTTCAAATACTACTTCAACTTCCTCGCTCGTCCTGGCGACCGTGACCGCGCCGTGTCCGCGCTGTTCCAGCGCCATTTCGGCCGGGAAGACGAGTTCAGCCGGACGTTCTATCTGAGCTGGACGGGAGCACGGGCCATGCAAAGTGCCGGCATGAAGATCGGCGGTCACACACACCTCCATCGGCCGCTGTCCTCGCTCGCTGCTCCCGAGCTTTTCGCTGACCTGGATCGGTGCCGCGGACTGCTGCATTCGCGATTGCGGCCTCAACCGTATTGGCCGTTCAGCTATCCCTATGGCAAGCTCGCCTCCTTTACGCCCGAATCGGTGTCCATGCTTCGCACGCTCGGATTCCATTGCGGCTGCACCACCGAGGAGGGCGCCAATTGTCAAGGCACTGACCCGTTCCTGCTCCGGCGCGTTGACTGCAAAAAGGCGCCAATGGAAGCCGCGGTCTCTCCCTCGGAGGTTGCGCAATGAAACCGAAACGTACCGTCTGTGTCGTGCTGGTGGACCGCGCGAACTACGGCAGATTGAAGCCGGTGATGCACGCCATCGCCACACATCCCGACCTGGAACTGCAATGCATTGCCGCCGGAACAATGGTTCTGGAACGGTTTGGGCGGCCCGTCGAAATCGTGCGCCGCGACGGCTTCCCGGTGCTTTCGGAAGTTTACATGGAGTTGGAGGGCTCCACGCCGACGTCGATGGCCAAGAGCGTCGGCTTCGGTGTCGTCGAGTTCGCCAACGAGTTTCAGAGACTCAATCCTGATCTCGTGCTGTTAATCGGCGACCGCTACGAAGCACTGGCGGCCGCCATCGCCTGCGCTTACATGAACCGCTGCCTGGTCCATGTTCAGGGTGGGGAGATATCGGGCTCGATTGACGAGAGTGCGCGCCACGCCATCAGCCGCTTTGCGCAGTTTCATTTCCCGGCGACGCGCCGTGCTGCAGAGTATCTTCTTCGGATGGGCGAGGCTCCGGAAACGATCCTGGGCGTCGGCTGCCCCGGTTCCGACATCGCCCGCACCATGGATCGCAATCTTGAATCGGAGATGCTCAACGCGACGGGCAGCGGAGCCTTCGTCGATGCTAACGGCGAGTTTCTGCTTGCCATCTATCACCCCACGACCACATCCTACGGCGGCGCGGCGCGCCAGATGCGGCAACTGCTGGAGGCGTTGCGGATCCTGGCCACTCCGACGATTCTACTGTGGCCCAACATCGATGCCGGCGCGGATCATATAAGCAAGGAAATTCGCATCTTCCGCGACCAGGGCGCGGACTGGCTGCGCACGATCACAAACTTGGCACCTGAGATCTATCTGCAGGTGCTCGCGTCCACAGCCTGTGCCGTCGGCAACTCCAGCAGCTTCGTTCGGGACGCCGGTTACTTCGGCACGCCCGTCGTTCTGGTCGGCGACCGTCAGGATGGGCGTGAGACAGACTGTCATGCCGTGCGCTGTCACGCGGTAGCCGGTGATATCGCCGCCTGCATCGCGGCACAGTTGCAGCACGGCCGGTATAGCCCCAGCAGCCTCTACGGAGACGGTTTCGTCTCGGGCCGGATTGCTGATCAACTCGCCGCTCTCAAGCCTTACGTGCAGAAGCGACTTCATTATGTGATGCAGGAGGCGGCAACCTTCGTGAACGGATATGCAAGTACTGGCTATCATCACAGCTCGCGGGGGATCCAAGGGGATTCCACGGAAAAATCTGGCGCCGTTGTGCGGTAAGTCCCTGCTTGCCTGGACCGCCGACTCTGTCCAGCGCGCACGCCGCCTGTCTCGCATTGTCCTGTCCACGGACGATGAAGAGATCGCCGAGGCGGGCCGCAGACTTGGTATCGAGGTGCCATTCTTACGGCCGAAACATCTGGCGCTGGATACGACGCCTACGGTTCCCGTCCTTCAGGATGTGATCTGCAGACTGGAATCGGAGGGCAGCCGTTTCGATGCCATTCTCACGGTGCAGCCGACCAGTCCACTCCGCCGGCCCGAGGATGTGGATGGAGCAATTGAGTTGTTGGACCGGTCGGGTGCCGACTCCGTCATCAGCTTCGTTCCGGTCGGCGAGAAACACCCCGCCCGCATGAAGTTCATTGATGACGACGGTCGCGTGATGGACCCGCCCTTCAGCGAGGCGTTCGAGGGTATGCCACGCCAGTTTCTACCCAGACTTTATCTCCGTGAGGGCTCCATTTACCTCACACGCCGCGACGTCCTCATGCTGCACAACTCTCTCAAGGGTGCCGACTGCAGAGCCTGGCTGATCCCGCCAGAGCGCGCCTGTAACGTAGATTGCCCCTTCGACCTGGAACTGGCCCGCTTTCTCATCGAGTACGGAGCACAATCTCGTGAAACTGCTTCTAGCCGAGCCTGACAACTTTGCAACCGCCGCGCGGGAGTTGCTGACGCCGCTCTTCGATGTCAAGACCTGCAACGACAGCAGCCGCGATGGCGTTCTGCGGAGTCTCCCGACGGCGGACGTGCTGTGGGTTCGCCTGCGTCATCACGTGGACGACGCGATGCTGGCCACCGCACCACGACTGAAGGCGATTGTCTCAGCGACGACCGGTGTGAACCACATTGACCTGGAAGCCGCTGCACGGCGCAACATTGCCGTTCTCACGCTGCGAGGCGAAACTGACTTCCTGCGCCAGGTTGCAGCCACCGCGGAGTTGACACTCGGATTGATGCTCAGCCTGTTACGTCACATCCCGGACGCGGTGTGGCACACCCATGAGGGTGACTGGAACCGTGACCAGTTCCGCGGACACGAACTTACCGGCCGGACCGTCGGCATCATTGGTTATGGCCGGCTTGGCCGTGCCGTCTCGCGTTACCTGCTTCCGTTCGGATGCAAGCTGTACGCTTCGGATCTTCCGAATGCCTCTCGCGATGCGGAACCCGGAGTAACTTATGTGCCCCTTTGCGACTTGCTCCGGGACTCCGAGATGGTGTCCCTGCATGCATCCCTCCATGAGGGATCGGCCCGCATGATCGATGCCACGAGTTTTCGACAGATGCGGCGCGGATCGTGGCTCATCAACACCGCCCGTGGTGAGCTAGTGGACGAAGCGGCACTGCTACGAGCGCTGGAGTCCGGGTGGCTCGCCGGCGCGGCCCTCGACGTTGTGTGCGGAGAACAGCAACTGACACCGGCAACCAACCCCTTGTTCCTTTATGCGCGCACCCATCGCAATCTGATCCTGACACCTCATATTGGCGGCTGTACGGAGGAGTCGATGGCCAAGACGGAGATCTTTATGGCACGCCGGTTAGTCGAGTGGCGTGCCCGGCTCGACGTGACGCAACAACCGGAGGAGACATCCCTTGCTCACGCCCTTTGAACTCGCCTACCTGTCGTGCGAACCGTTTCTGCCGCCCTTGTATCGGGAGGTGCGGCGCGAGCTGCGTCACATCGCGTCGCCGTTTGCCGACTTCCGCGTGCTCGACATCGGTGGACGCAAGTCCCACTACACGATCAACGTTCCGGCGCGCGTGGTGATCTCGGACCTGCCGCGGGAGACCGAACTCCAGCGCCGCCTCCACCTGGGTCTTGAAGCGCCCGCACTCTCCCGAATCCTGCGGCGTCGAAGCAACGTGGAAACAATCGTGTACGATGACATGACCCGCACGCAGCTTCCTGCCGCCGCATTCCACTGTGCTGCCGCTGTTGAGGTTCTCGAGCATGTGGAGGATGACCGTGCATTTCTTGAGAATGTCCGGCGTGTGCTCCGGTCTGGCGGGATCTTTCTGATGACCACGCCGAACGGCGACTGCGTGCCCAACAACAATCCGGATCATAAACGGCACTACCGCCGGGATGAACTCGCTGCCCTCCTCAAACGCTACTTCGAGCCCGTCGATGTGCACTACAGCGTCGCTGGCGGCCTCTTTTACCGGCTCAGTTTGCGCAGCTGGTCAGGCCGTCATCCAATTCGAACCACTATGGCGATGTTGGGCGGTTGGATGAACGGCTGGCAGTCTCAGCCGCAACGTGTGCGAGACCACGCCATGGAAACGCAGCATCTGTTCGCGATAGCCAGGAAACCCTGAGTATGTGTGGAATTGCCATTCTCGCAGGTCACGCCTTGAATCGGCGGGCACTGGAACGCATGATGCGCACGCAGCATCATCGCGGACCCGATGCACATGGGATCTGGATGGATTTCGCCTCCGGCGTTGGTCTGGCGCACAACCGCCTCAGCATCCTGGATGTTTCGGAGAGCGGGAATCAGCCGATGAACAACGCCGCCGGCGATCTCTGCGTCGTCTTCAACGGCGAGATCTACAACTACCTGGAACTCCGCGCCGAACTGCACGACTACCCCTGGCGCACGAAGACCGATACCGAGGTACTGCTTGCCGCCTACGAGCAATGGGGCGAATCGTGTCTGCAACATCTCATCGGCATGTTCGCTTTCGCGATCTGGGATTCCAGAAACAACCGTCTCTTTGCTGCTCGCGACCGCTTTGGCGTCAAGCCGCTGTACTATCACCTGACACCTGAAGGAGGCCTCTACGCCGCCAGTGAGATCCACGCCTTGCATGCCGCCGGGGTGCCTGCCGAATGTGACGTGACCTCATGGGCAACATATCTCGCCACCGGTCTCCATGACCATAGCGCACGGACTTTCTGGAAAGGTGTACAAAGCCTGCCCGCCGGACATTCTCTCACCTGGCAGGACGGCAACCTGAAGATCGCCGGCTGGTATGATCTGGCTTCGCGCCTTGGGCCCGGCTACGATCGGCGGCCACTGGAACAGGTCGCGGAGGAATATGAAGCGCTGCTCATGGACAGCGTGCGGCTCCGGTTTCGCTCCGATGTCCCGGTGGGCATCAATCTGAGTGGCGGTCTGGACTCATCCACATTACTCGGCCTGGTTCACGCCATTCACGGTCCAGACAATGACGTGAAGGCATTCACCTACACATGCGGTGATCCCCGGTATGACGAACTGCCGTGGGTGCGGCTCATGCTGCAACACACCTCGCACCCTTCGCTGGTGTATCGTCTGCGGCCAGAGGAAGTGCCGGATCTGGCGGCGTCCGTCCAGGCACATGAGGATGGACCATTCGGTGGGCTCCCGACTCTTGCCTATGCGCGTTTGTTCGAACTGGCCCGGTCCGAAGGTGTCGTGGTTCTGCTCGATGGTCAGGGAATGGACGAGCAGTGGGCCGGCTACGAGTACTATCGTCAGACGCAGGGCAGTGCCGTAACCGGGCCCGTCCAGGGTTCGCGTTCCCAGGCGCTACGGCCGGAATGCCTGGTGCCCGAGTTCCGGCGGCTCTGTGAACCGCTGACTGCGCCACGCCCCTTCCCTGACGATCTCCGCAACCGGCAATACCTGGACACACGCTTCACCAAAATCCCACGGGCGCTGCGCTTCAACGACCGCGTCTCCATGCGCAGCAGTTGTGAGTTGCGCGAGCCATTCCTGGATCACAGGCTGTTCGAACTGGCTTTTTCGCAGCCCGCGGGTCGCAAGATCTCGCCGCAGGCTCAGAAGTGGATGCTCCGGCAGATTACGCGCCGGCTGATGCCCGGAGAGGTTGTGGAGGCTCCCAAGCGTCCAGTGCAAACGCCGCAGCGAGAATGGGTTGCCAACGAACTGCGTGACTGGACCGAAAGCTGCATTGAGACTGCGGTTCTGGAACTTGGCGGAGCGTGGCTTGAAGCAGCGCGAGTCCGTGAAGCCTGGGGCGACTACCGTACAAAGCACCTCGACAACAGCTTCGCCATCTGGCAGTGGATCAGCATCGGACTGATGCTGCAACAGAGATTCGCACCAGTAGCCTTATGAGCACTATCGCAATCCGGGTGGATCATCTCAGCAAGCAATACACGCTAGGTGCTGGTCCGAAAGCCTACTCCACATTGCGGGAGTCCCTGGCGGGCGCGGCACAAAGCCTGCTGGACTCGGCCGCCAGGCTGATTCGCCGCAAAGCGCCAGTCCCGGCCGACACTGAGTTCTATGCTCTCGATGACCTGTCGTTCGAGGTCGCGATGGGCACCGTAGTCGGTGTCATCGGCCGCAATGGCGCGGGCAAGAGCACGCTGCTCAAGGTGCTGTCACGCATTACCGAACCAACGGATGGCTTCGCCGATATCCGCGGGCGTGTCGGATCCCTGCTGGAAGTTGGCACCGGTTTCCACGGCGAACTCACCGGCCGCGAGAACATCCTGCTCAACGGGGCGATTCTTGGCATGAAACACAAAGAAATCGTCCGGAAGTTCGACGATATCGTGGCCTTCGCGGAAGTGGAGAGGTTTGTCGATACGCCCGTCAAATTCTATTCCAGCGGAATGTACCTGCGGCTCGCCTTCGCGGTAGCCGCCCACCTGGAGCCGGAGATACTCCTGGTAGACGAGGTTCTCGCGGTTGGTGATCTTGCGTTTCAGAAGAAGTGTCTCGGCAAGATGGACGAGGTCGCGAAAGAGGGCCGTACAGTCGTGTTTGTCAGCCACAACATGGGCGCGGTGCGGTCGCTTTGCACACACGGCGTCGTACTGGAGCGCGGCCGTCTGCACCTGCAGGGTGCGATCGGCGCGGCGATCGAGGCCTACTACCGTCTGTCGAACGCCGCGGACGCCCAGGAGAGAGCCCCTGGCAAGAGCGGCTTTGGGCGGGTAGAAATTGCCGGCCAGGAGTCAATGACTATTGACCAGGGCGATGCGATCGAACTCGCGACCACTCTCCAGGTGCCCGATGGCGTCACTGGATTCACCATCATGTGCCTCATGCAGGATATGCACCAGCGTCCCGTGCTTCACCTGCGCCAGGATAGCCCAGCGCTGCGCAACAGCGCATGCTGGAGCGGGCTGCAATCGGTACGGGTCGGATTGCCTCCCCTGTGGCTGGAGCCTGGCCTATACTCCGTTCACTTCAAGGTTCTGTTCTGGGGCCAGGTGGCACAGGCGCGCTATGTTTCCGATGTTGTGCATATTGACGTCGGGGGCGAATGCAGCGGCTGGGGCGCTGTCCTCACGCCCAAAGCAAACTGGAGCATCGAAGCACGATCATGACCGCTCCCGCAGGCAAAACACTCGCGCTATTGGTACCTGACGGCGTCGGCGTTCGGAACTTCCTCATCGGCCCCTTCCTGCGCCAGTTGCCACGGCATTGGGAGGCGCATGCCTTTCATTCCATCCCGGAAGCCTTTCTCCCCATCTTCCAGGAAGGGCTCAACGGTAGCGTGCACTGGCAGAACCTGCAGGACTACAGGCCGGACCGCCTGACTCTTGGACTGCAGTACTCGCTCGGATATGCACAGATGTATTGGGCCAGAACCAAATCGATGCAGCACATACTGGCTCAGCCCATCCGTGGGTCGTGGAAGAATCGCGCGTTGAACTCCACCGCAAAGCTGTTGGGCCGGTGGAGTGCGGGCCCATCGCGAATGCAGCTGCTGGAGAAGGCGCACTGCGAAGCGGCATCGCACCGCCCGGAGACGAGGTGCTACGCGAAGGCCTTCGGCCAGATTCACCCGGATGTCGTGTTCTCCACCAACCAACGCCCCTCGCAGGTGCTACCCGCGGTATTAGCCGCCCAGTCAGAAGGCATACCTTGCGCCACGTTTATCTTCAGTTGGGACAACCTCAGCAGCAAGGGTCGTATCATCGCACCGTTCGATTATTACCTGGTCTGGAGCAATCACATGCGGAGCGAACTGCTGCACTACTACCCGCATATAAAAGCCCAGCAGGTGCACGTCGTCGGTACGCCGCAGTTCGAACCATACGGCGACCCGGCTCTGCTTTGGACGCGTGAGGAGTTCTTCGAACGCATCGGCGCCGACCCTACCCGCAAGCTGATCTGCTACTCCGGCGGGGATGCTGGAACGTGCCCGGAGGATCCGAAGCATGTTGAAGTGCTGATGGGCCTCATCCGCGACGGCCACATCGCCGGCGACCCGCAGGTGATTGTCCGCCCCGTGCCTGTGGACGACGGCACCCGTTATCTCCCGGCCAGGCATAAGTATCCCGAACTGATATGGGCACAGCCGGAGTGGGTTCACACCGAACCAGGAAACTGGAGCAAGGTGATCCCCACACCCGCCGACGTCCAATTCCTTGCCAATCTCACGCAACATGTGGATCTCAACATCAATCTCGGGTCCACCATGACGCTTGACTTCGGGATTCACGATAAGCCTGTCGTCAATGTGGCGTTCGATGTGGCGGACCCACCCATCTTCGGAATGCCGGTCTGGGATTACTACTATTTCTTCGAACACTACCGGCCCGTTGTGGCGTTGGGCGCCGCACGGCCCGCCCGCTCTCCGGAAGAACTGGCAGAACACGTCAATACCTACCTCGCTAACCCGTCGCTTGATCGGGAAGGCCGTCGCCGATTGCTGGACATGCAGGTTACCGGGTCGCTATGCGGCGCATCCGGCCGCATCCATGAGGTCCTCGATGCTATCGCCGTCCGTAAGTGAAGCCGTCATCACCCGTCCTGAAATGCTGGAACAGTGCATCGGCCGGACTAGCCCGGGAACAGATCCCTGCGTGTTCATCCAACAGGTGCAGAAAGCGTATCATCAGGCGCAGCGTGCGCTACGGACCGTGGCACCGGACACAGTGCCGGCGAAAGGGGCGCAGTGTGCCTCGCATGCCGATTATCTTGGGGCGATGTGGACGGCACGCTCGGCGCGGCGTGCCCTGGTCGTCGGCGGTGGCGCTGGCGTTCCCAGTCAACCGGCATCCTACGCCGCCGGGCAGTGGGCCTCCGTCCACGGCACCGGTGACGTAGTACGTCTGGACCTTGTGTCTGGAGCACCTTTCGAAGCGCAGCTGATGGTACGTAAGCCGTTTGATGTGGTTATCACCTACTCCCTCGCACACCATCTCGCGAACTTGCCGGAGTTCTTCCGCTTCATCGACAAGCACACGAGCCCGGGCGGATTCTTCGTGTTCGGCCATGAACCGAATGCGCGCTTCTGGCGCAACCTCTCCTGTGTGAACGCCATGCTCCAACTACGGAGCGAACGGAGTAAGTCGAGTGCGAGACTGCGCTACCTTCGTCCCTCCGCCCACTTCACGAAGGTCAGGCAGTGGCTCGGCGCGTACCAGGCTCCGCTTTCGATAACAGAAGCGGCAAATGAAGTCCTACGTATCGAGTTCGGGTTTATCGGCCCTCTGCAGGAGCTGGACTTCGTGCGGTTGGTCGATTTGCACCGTCCGCAGGAGGCGGAAGGGTGGCAGTGCCTTGGGCTGACGGGCTTCGATGTTAAGTCAATCCTCGAGACCTACCTCCCCGGATTTCGGGAAGTGTGGCGCTCCACAGCCTGTCATGTCGGCTACCGGCCGCGTCTCTTGCTGAGCCCGGCATGGAGGAAGGTAGACCTGGACCTCGCGCGGCGCTATCCCGATGACGGCGCCACGATGTCCGTCTGCCTGCAAAAGCGATGAACATCTGCTTTGTCTGCAACGAGTACCCTCCGGCGCTGCACGGAGGCATTGGCGCGTTCACGAAAACGATGGGCCTCATGCTCGCCGATAGAGGCCATCGCATTCATGTGATCGGCGCCTATGCCGGCCTCGATACGGAATGCACGGATGTGCAGGATGGCGTTTGCGTCACGCGCCTGCCTCGCCTTTCCGGGTCGGGCGGGACTTTTCGAACACGCATGACCATCTTCCAGCACATCGCCCGCTGGTGCAGGCGCGGCGAGGTCGACATTGTCGAAGTTCCGGACTTCGAGGGTTGGTCTGCGGGATGGCCACAGTTGACGGTGCCGGTGGTGATGCGATTGCACGGATCGGCAACCTACTTCCTCGATGAGATGCAGCAATCTCCGCAGCCTTTGCTGCAATGGATCGAGCGTAGCGCTTTTCTCCACGCAGACGCCCACCTGGCGTGCAGCTTGTACGTCGATCACCGGACACGACAGATCTTCCGGTACAACCGGCCCGCGCAGGCGATCGTCTACAACGGAGTGGAGGTGCCGGAAACCCTGCCCTCCGGACCGCGCGAGCCGAGTCTTGTTGTCTTCAGCGGAACGCTCACACGAAAGAAGGGTGTCTTCTCGCTTGTGGATGCGTGGCGTCGTGTGTCGAGGCAGATCCGCGGCGCCGAACTGCATTTGTTTGGGAAGGACACATCCGCCTTGAACGTGCCTTCCGTCCGGAAGCAACTGGAGACCGCCGCCGGTGAAGCGTCAGACTCTATCGTCTTCCATGGCCACGTTCCTTTGGCTACGCTGCAACAGTTCTATCGTAAGGCGACCGCGGCGGTGTTCCCCTCGTACGCGGAAGCGTTTGCGATCGCTCCGTTAGAAGCGATGGCGCAGGCTTGTCCCACCATTTATAGCGACCGTTCCAGCGGTCCGGAACTGATTGACCACGGAGTGAACGGCCTTCTTATTAACCCCGAGGACCCCGACGTCATCGCATCGGCGATCCTGCGGCTGATTACGCAGCCAGCCGATGCAGCCGCTATCGGCGCCGAGGGATGGCGCACTATCCGGCGCCGTTTTGACATTCACGAACTCTGCCTTAAGAACGAGACCGAGTTCCGCCGCGTCCTCGAACACACCACATCGCAGAAACTGCGCAAGATCGGGTGACTCAGCTATGCATCAGGAGATTCTGCAAGGTTGGCGAATCGAAGCTGCATCCGGCGAAATGCTGGACTGCTCGCTGGTTGTTCCCACCTATCGCCGTCCGCGTGAGATCGTGCGGTTGCTGGATGCGCTTCCCGGCCTCGCGACCGGAAACAGTCCCGAACTGCCGCGGGAAGTCGTCATTGTTGACGGGTCGCCAGACCGGGATGTTGAAGATGCAGTTAGCAAATGGGCCGCCGGCCGCGCGCTTCCCTTCACGCTCTGCTACGTGCGTTGCCCAGCCGGACTAACGCGGCAGCGTAACGCCGGTATCGATGCCAGCACCGCCCCTTGTGTCGTCTTCCTGGACGATGACGCCATACCCTGCGCCGGCTTCTTCCGTGAGATCTGTGCGGTCTTTGACGGAGATCCCGACCATTGCATAGGCGGCGTCGCCGGCTGCGTGGTGAACGAGCTGAACTCACCCATGAGCTGGCGCTGGCGTCTGCGGTATTGGTTGGGACTGGCTCCCTCAGTGGAACCGATGCATTATCATCCCTCCGGAACATCCGCGCCCTCCAGCCGCCTACGGCCATTCCTCGGCGTGCGGCCAGTGGATTTGCTCCCGGGGTGCTGCTTTGCTCTGCGTCGGGATGTGTTTTCCCGGCACCGCTTCTCCGCGTTCTTCCACGGCTACTCGCAAGGAGAGGATATGGAGATGTCCTTGCGTGTCGGACAGGATTGGTACCTCGTGTCGTGTGGTGACGCACGCGCTTTCCACTACCCGGCTCCCGGCGGCCGACCGCACGCGTTCTCGAAGGGTCAGATGGAGGTACGAAACCGGTACTTCATCTGGAAGCGACACGTGCCGCGTCCCGCACTCGTTGATCGCGCCCGCTTCTGGCTCGATATTGCCTTCTGCGTTGCTTTCGACTTCGGTGCGTTCCTCCTTCGTCCCTGGCACGTGCACCGGCTCTCTCATGCTCTTGGTTTGATCTGGGGTGCTATCCAATGCAGACTTCATCCCCCAATCTATGCGGAACCACGGCCCGAACAGCAGTTCGCTATCGCATGGCGCCGATTGTGTTCGTCGCAAAACCCGGCTTAAGCCGCTGGAATGGCTGGCTCATTCCGGTCTCAGCCTTGCTGTGTGCGGGGCCGGCGATGCTGCTGTTTCGCTTGGGCAGCCCCTCTTTGGCCTCGCGAGCGTTTCTGGTAATGCTGCTGGCCGCGCTCGGTACTCAGGTGGTGAAGCGCAGTCCGCAAGGCTTTATCGCCGTGCTAATCGCCATCAGTCCCGTGCAGCAGTTTCTGAAGAACATCGAGCTGTTTCATCTGCCATTGTTGAGTGCCTTCGTCGGGTTGGGGTTCTACCTTGTCTGGCACCACGGCACCTGGCGATTCCTTTTTAAGAACACTCTGCTACTTTTCGCTGTGACAACCGCCCTCGTTTACTGGTGGGTGTCTTTTCTTGCGACCGGCGCCTATTCGTCGAACCTGCGGAGCCTGGAACTGGTCTTATCCGCCACCTCCGTCTATGTGCTCAGTCGCCACCGCAGCCTCTTGACGGCCGCCCTCACCGGCTTTGCTCTGAGCACCTTCTGCTATGGCCTCGGCACCTACGGGCTCTCTGATCGCCTTGGTATGGCAACCCTCGGGGAGCGCGTCTACGGCAATGCCATTCTCATGGGAACGTCCGCGGCTCTGATCGTGCTGGTAAGTGTGGCGGATCAGGGCCGCTGGCTGTGGACCGCGCGGAGTCCATGGATTCGCGCCGTAATAGGTGCGGGTGCGTTGGTCTGCCTTGTGCTCTCCGGCTCACGAGGGGGATGGCTCACCGTCGCGGTTGGCCTGGTTCTCATCTTCTCGCTCGTCGCCGAGCAGCGGAAACACGTGTCGCAAATCTCCTTTGCGCTCTGCCTGGTGGCAGCTACCCTCGTCGCCACTGGTGCGGCCGAGTCCGTCCGCTACTATTTCGCAAAAACAGTGGATACCGAAACCACCTTCGCAAAACGCACCACCGGGCGTTCTGAGCAATGGGGTTTGATGCCGAGGCTGCTTCACGAGTTCCCGCTCGGCTACGGCCCGGGGTCCAGCAGCGCATCCTCCGTCTACTACGGCCACAAGGCGCTCAACTGGCATTCTCTTTACCTTCACGTCGGAGCCGAAACCGGATTCCTCGGTCTTGGCATCCTGGTTTGTTTTCTCGCCGCGTTTCTGGGTAAAGCAGCCGGGCACCTCAGGCTCTGCCGCGAGGTGATGCCGCTACTTGGCATTGCGGGCTACATGACGATCGGCCTATCCGTATCAGCTTTTGACACTGTATCGGGGATCTACCTTGGCTTCTCCGCGATCGCACTCGAACTCTCCTGTGCGTACATCTTCCGGATGGGGACCTTACAATGCAGTTACTCATCGTCAGCAGCGTGATCCACTATCACTATGAGGGTAGGCTCTGGGCCTTCACGCCCTACGCTCATGAGATAGAACTGTGGCGCAGACTGGCAGGAGAAGTGTGTATCGCAGCCCCCTGCCGCACAGAAGCCCCGCCAAGCGATTGCTCGGAACTCTCTCCTTTCATCCGCATGGCGCCGCAGGTGGAGGTTGGCGGTGTCACACTGTGGGCCAAGCTCAAGGCCTCTCTTTACGTGCTCCCGCTGCTGCTCACCCTTAGTCGGGCCATCCTTCGCGCCCAAGCCGTCCAGGTGCGTTGTCCAGGCAATCTCGGCTTGCTGGGTGTGCTGCTGGCTCCCCTGTTCTCCCGGGCGCGGATTGCCAAGTATGCGGGTCAGTGGTCAGGCTACCCGGGCGAACCGCTCACTTATCGGTGCCAGCGGTGGCTGCTGGCCCACTGGTGGCGTGCGCCCGTAATCGTATACGGGGACTGGCCCAACCAACCCCGGCATATCATTCCTCTATTCAACACCATGCTGACCGAAGCGGACATGGATCGTGCCCGGCGCGCAGTCGAGCGTGCCCCGGCGTCCGGTCCTCTACGCGTTCTATTCGTCGGTCGTCTCTCGGCGGGCAAGAACGCTGGTGTGCTGCTGGAAGCCATCCGCCGGCTCAACAGCGACAACGTTCCTGTTCTGTGCACCATAGTGGGCCACGGTCCGGAGCGTCCTGCCCTGGAGAGTTTCTGCCGCCGACACGGGTTGGAAACAATAGTCCGCTTCACCGGCGGACTGCCCTTCTCCGCGGTGCTGGATGAGATGGAGCACGCAGACGTCCTTGTCCTTGTTTCTGAAACAGAAGGGTGGCCTAAGGTCATAGCCGAGGCGATGGCTTTCGGCTTGATCTGCATCGCGTCCGACCGAGGGCTTGCGCCACGGATGCTTGCCGATAACCGCGGATTTGTTCTCCCTACGAGGAGTCCCGAAGCACTCGCCTGCCGGCTCAAGGACATCGCCGAACATGATCCCGCAAGCCGGCAGGCGATGCGGCGGGCCGCTGCGCAGTGGGCGCAACAGTTCACCATCGAGAACATGATGAGCCAGATCGGCCAGGTGCTCTCCCACTCCTGGCCGGACCTGTCACCACAGAAGCCGGGGGTCATGCACCTGATCGACACCCTGGATACCGGCGGTGCCGAACGCGTGGCGGTATCTCTCGTAAACATGCTGCCCCGCGACCGCTTTCGGGTCTTCCTCTGCGTCAGCCGCCGGGATGGCCCGCTCTCAGTGCTGGTTCAGCCGGACGTCCAGCGTCTGAACCTGAACCGGCGGTACACCTTCGATTGCGCTGCCGTGTGGAAACTGGCGGCATTCCTTAGAAAGCATCGCATCATGATCCTGCACGCGCACGGGCCGTCATTATTCCTGGCTGTTGCCGCCAAGTTTCTGGCTCCGCGCACTGCCATCATCTGGCATGTTCATCACGGACGCCTTGCTGAATCTGATCCCCGAGCGCGATTGCACCTGCTTTGCTGCCGCGCCGTGTGGTACGTCATCACAGTCAGCCAGGAACTGGCGCGTTACGTGAATACCAGGCTGAGAATGCCGGCCTGTAGCGTTGCGTATGTTCCCAATCCGGTCTCTCCCCCAATGCCCGCCGTGCCCCCTCCACTCCTTCCGGGAACCGCCGGACGGCGGATCTTGTGCGTGGCAAACCTCCGCGCGGAGAAGGATCACCTGAATCTGGTCTACGCCATGGCCAGGGTGGTTCAGGAGATTCCTGACGCGCACCTGATCCTCGCCGGCGGCTTCCCGGATGCCTCCACGCTCACAAGCGTGAAGAAGGCGATCGACGCGCAACAACTGGAGCCGCACGTGACGCTGCTTGGTCCCCGGCGCGACGTTGCCATTCTCATGGCGGCTTCTGACATTGGTGTACTCAGTTCTTCTTCCGAGGGGTTGCCGGTGTCCTTGATCGAGTACGGACAAGCATCGATGGCCGTGGTTGCCACCGAAGTCGGTCAGTGCGCCGAGGTGTTGGACAACGGCCGGGCCGGAGTGCTGGTACCGCCCGGGCGGCCGGATGCGCTGGCGGCGCAACTCATTGAGCTTCTCCGTGATCCGGACCGCCGCCGGGCCCTCGGGCAATCCCTGCACCGGCACATAGAGGAGCGCTACAGTGCACAACCGGTGCTGACGCAGCTGTGCTCCATATATGAAACCGCCTCTTAACCGTCGTGGGCTCTTTGTGCAACTCGTGTTACTCGCCTTGCTGGTGAGGGGCGCCACCGCGCCCGTTGATAGCATCACGCTGCGTGGCGTTACAGATGCCGCGGCCATGCTGCCGCAACTCTCACCTGGCATGCTGATCATCCTGACCGGATTCGACCTCGCCACAGCGGCTGCTTCCGATCCGACGGGTGCCACAACAACCTTGGCGGGTGTTACGGTCCTGATCGACGATGCCACCGGCACGCAAACGGCCAGCCTCCTGACCGTCACCCCGGATCAGATCCGGGCGGTACTTCCCCTGGAGTTGGCGGGCGATGAGATCTCGATTCATGTCGAGCGGGACAGCCTGAGGAGCAACGTGATTCAGAGCCGGTTGCTGCCCGTTGTGCCACGCCTCTGTGCCGGTGCCGGCGGAGTTGCACAGGCCTACCATGCCGATGGCGCGGAAATCACTCCGGACGCGCCGGCCGAACCTGGCGAGCGAGTTCGTCTTGCGCTTACGGGGATGGGCAGGGTTGGCTTCCTCGAGGGAGATCCACCGTACGCCGGGATCGCTGCTGTGATGGAGGGAGAATCTCTACCGGTGCTTGCCACCGGACCTTGGGAGGGTCGCCCTGGCATATCGTATGCGGATTTCGTCACCACCGATATGCTTCCCAATGGCGGCGCGTCGATCACGATCGACTCCGGCAGCGAGAAGTCACAGCCGGGCATCCGTCTGCCAACCAGACACAGGGAGTTCTTCGTCGCTCCCGACGGGAGCAGTTCCGGAGCCGGCACGGAAAGTGATCCCTGGGATCTGGCCACCGCCCTTGCCCCGCATCCCTCCATACAGGCAGGCGACACAATATGGCTTCGCGGAGGCGTTTACGGAAGCGGAACGCTCATCGAGAGCCGGCTGCAGGGTGAACCCTCGCGCCCCGTCATCTTGCGCCAGTTCCCCAACGAGCGTGCCGTGATCGACGGCGGACTGGCCATTCATGGCGGCTACACATGGTATTGGGGCTTCGAAGTGACAAACTCGAATCCGCTCCGCGAGCAGAACCCGCAAGGCATCAACACCTACGAGGGCAGCCGCGGGGTGAAGCTCATCAATCTCATCATTCACGACACGGCACAGGGCGTGGGCTTTTGGGAAGGCGCGGTCGACGCGGAAATAAACGGTTGCCTGCTTTATCACAACGGATACCAGGGTTCCGATCGCGGGCATGGCCATGGCATCTACGCGCAGAACCGCGAGGGCACCAAGATCATCCGGGACAACATCATCTTCAATCAGTTCGGCACGGGAATCCACGTTTACGGAACGGAGCGTGCCGCAGGAACTGGGCTTCGCATTCTGGGCAATGCAGTCTTCAACAATGGCTCACTCGCGGCCGGCGTTTCGAATGTGGACAACATCCTGCTTGCCGTTGGAACGCCGATGGCGGACATCGTCGTGGACGATAACTACACCTGGCATCAGCCAACACTGAATCAGGGCACTTCGAGACTGGGTTGGGTCTATGGCGTACAGAATCGGGATCTGACCGCTCGCAACAACTATTGGATCGGCGGATTCTCCGCTGTCGAGTGCTGGCGCTGGGACTCGGTTACCTACCGTGGGAATGTGTCCTATGCACCCAGGCAGTTTCCCGCGTTGCTCTCGCTGGACCCTCCTCCGGAAAAGAGTGCCTTTTCCTGGGATCGTAACACGTACTACGGAGCGCCGGTATTCCGATGGAACGGCGCCAACCTTACCTTCGCGCAGTGGCGCTCGGAGGCAAAAGCCGACGCCAACAGCACACACGTGCCGGGCCCTCCGCGAGGGCAGTGGACCTTCATCCGCAAGAATATTTACGAGCCTGGCCGCGCTCATGTGATCGTCTATAACTGGGACCAGGCGCCAGTTGCATCATTCGATCTGTCTGGCGTCTTGGCAGTAGGTTCGGCGTTCGAAGTACGTGACGCGCAGAACTACTTCGCAGATCCGGTCTACGTTGGAACCTTCCGCGGTGGCTCTGTGGAACTGCCCCTCCCGGCCGGCACCGTTGCAACACCGTTGGGTGACGTTCCCTCTCCTCCCAGTCACACCGCACCTCACTTTTATGTCTTCGTCATCCTGCCCAAATGACTCCCCAAAATGGAGCGAGTGGAACCCTTCCCTTCTCATCGTGGGCAACTTCCTTTCGCACCACGGCCTTTCGCGCTGTCCTTGCGAAGAGATGTCGGCGCGTCTGAAGGCACGAGGATGGACGGTGTGCAGCACGTCGACAGTTCGTAACCGCCCGCTTCGCCTCGCCGACATGTTGTCAACAGCCGTAGCGAAAGCACCGTGGTACGACGTCGCCATCATCGATGTGTTCAGCCGCGACGCGTTCCTCTGGGCGGAGGCAGTGGCGTGGGTGATGCGCCGCCTGGGGAAACCTTACGTTCTGGCACTCCACGGTGGCGGCCTTCCCAGCTTTCTCGCGTCGCAGCCGTGGCGCGCGCGCCGGCTATTGCAGCCAGCCGCAGCAGTCGTAGCACCCTCGACGTTCCTGAAGCACGGCTTACAACAATATCGGGACGACATCCTGCTGATTCCTAACGCCATAGATATCGCCGGGTATCATTTCCGTACCCGCGGGCCGCTCTCTCCGCGGCTGGTCTGGCTTCGCGCCTTCCATTCCATGTATGCGCCGGAGCAGGCCGTCGAAGTGCTCGCACGTGTGAAGCGCCGCTTCCCAACAGCCACGCTGCTGATGATCGGTGGCGATAAGGGCGATGGCTCCTTGCAGCGCACCACTCGTTTGGTGCAGCAGCTCGGGCTGACCACGGCCGTTAGCTTTGCAGGAACCATCCAGAAGGCCGACGTCCCAAACTGGCTCAACAATGGCGACATCTTCCTGAACACGACAACCGTCGACAACATGCCTGTGAGCGTCATTGAAGCAATGGCCTGCGGCCTGTGCGTCGTCAGCACTAACCCGGCCGGTATCCCTCACCTGCTGGACCATGGCAGCACGGCGCTGCTCGCCCCCGTTGGCGATGTCCCGGCCTTAGTAGAAGCGGTGGAGCGGCTCCTTGCCGACACGGACCTCGCGCGGCAGTTGTCCTTCGCGGGCCGCTCACTGGTGGAAGCCTTCGACTGGAAGCATGTACTGCCACGGTGGGAACGAGTACTTCGTTCCGCCACCCAACCCGGGTTTGCACGCGCCAGACTGTCGGGCGAAAGCCCGGCATCCCCTACTCCCGTGTCAATCCTGGAGACTGCAACCGGCGAGATGCAGGAGCCGAATCGACCATTCCCTGCATGTGTCTGCACCGAGCGAAACGGTGCGGATCCGCAGATCTAACGCCTTGCGAACTCCCACTACACAGGCCCGGCGCGCCCAAGCCTGGCAAATCGAGTTGTTGCGCATGTCTTTCCAGTCTTGCCTTAGTTCCCAGGATCGCACCCAACCCAAGGTGCCGGTGCTTCTGGTTGGTAACTTCCTGTCACAACACGGACTCTCGCGTTGTGCGTGTGAGGAGATCTCAACGCGTCTGGCCGCCAGGGGATGGAGCGTCCTGCACACCTCATCCGTCCGCATGCGTCCGCTGCGCCTGATAGACATGCTCACGTCCGTTGCATTCCGGGCACCCTTCTACGAAGTCGCGCTGGTGGATGTCTTCAGCCGGGGAGCGTTTCTTTGGGCCGAGGCTGTCTGCTGGCTTCTGCGCCGCATGGGGAAGCCCTACGTTCTGGTGCTCCGTGGAGGAGCATTACCGGATTTCCTCCGTGTGCGGCCGCAACGCGGCCGGGGCCTGTTCGAAATGGCTGCAGCGGTGGTCGCTCCTTCCAATTATCTGAAGCAGGAGTTCACCCGTTTTCGTTCGGACCTGGTTCTGATACCGAATGCCATCGATCTTGGCAGCTGCCAGTATCGGACCCGGGGTCCCGTCCAACCGCGGCTCATCTGGCTACGCGCCTTCCATCGGGTGTATGCACCGCACAAGGCGCTGGAGACCCTGGCGCTGCTAAAGCCCCGGTTCCCGGGCGCAACGCTGTTGATGGTGGGCGGCGACAAGGGCGATGGCTCGCTCGTCCGGACGCAACGGTTGGCGGAAGACTTAAAGCTGTCGTCCTCCGTTACGTTCACTGGTGCGGTGGAGAAGCGCGATGTCCCAAGATGGCTGAACCAGGGCGATATCTTCCTCAACACCACCACTGTGGACAATACCCCTGTTAGCGTCATAGAAGCCCTGGCGTGCGGTCTCTGCGTCGTGACAACGGATCCAGGTGGGATCCGCTATCTCCTTGAGGAGGGGAAAACAGCCCTGCTCGTCCCCGTCAGCGATGCGCACGCGATGGCCGCCGCCGTCGAACGACTGCTGCTGGATCCGTCGCTGGCCGCGCGGCTCTCCGGCGCCGGCAGAGCGCTTGTGGAACCCTTCGATTGGGGAGTCGTACTCCCGCTCTGGGAGTCGCTTCTCCTTTCAGCGGCGCGTTCGATTGCTCCTTCCCTGCCACAGGAAGTTGCGCCATGACCTTCGCTCCCTATCGCTGGCTGCTAGAGAATGTGTTGCTGCCCTCGGGCGACGCAGTGATGCACCAGCACCTGATGGCGAGACTGCGCTTTCTGCGCCGCGCCCAATGGTGGGATGCCGCCCAGATCGAGGCCTATCGCAATGCACGGCTCACAGACCTGCTCCGTACAGCCTATGAGACGGTCCCCTTTTACCGCGCCCTCTTCGAGCAGCATCGCTTAAGCTGGCGCGATGTGACCCGATGCCAGGAACTGGCGGCCTTTCCCGTCGTTACCAAGGATATGCTGCGATCCGGCTACCCACAGTCAACCGTTCGAGACACTGGCAGAAGAACGTACGAAGCAGCATCCTCCGGCTCTACCGGCGAGCCGTTCCGTGTGCGCGAGGATGCGGAAACGGCTGGACAGTATCGCGCCGCTTTCCTCATGGCGCTGGAGTGGTCCGGATGGAGGATCGGAGACCCCCACGTGCAGATCGGCGCAAAGCCCAGCCGTGGCCTGGCCCGCGCCCTTAAGGACACCTTCCTGCGCTGCATGTACGTGGTCACCGACGACCTTACCGACGATAACCTCAGCCGCATCCTGATCGCCATTGATCGGCGTCGCATCTTGTACCTGCTGGGATACCCGTCCAGCATCTACCTGCTCGGCCTGCATGCCCGTAAACTCGGGTGGAACCAGCCCTTCCCCACCTGTGTCACCTGGGGTGAGATGTGTCACACGCACCAGCGGGAGATCATCGAACAGGCGTTTCACGCGAAAGTCTTCGACACCTATGGCGTGGCCGAAGGGGTGCAGGTAGCGGCGCAATGCGGCAATGGAAGTCACTACCATCTGCAGGATCTGGATACGGTCGTCGAGTTCGTGAACGACCGCGGTGCTGCTGTGGGCAAGGGCGAACCGGGGCATGTCTTGCTCACTCGCCTCCACCCGGGCCCCATGCCCTTGATCCGTTACGAAGTGGGGGATGTCGCCACCAGGGCCACCCTCGACCACTGCGCCTGCGGCCGCCAGTTCCAACTACTGGAATCCATCCAAGGGCGGGATACCGACTTCATCCTGACCCCCTCCGGCAACCGCCTGGTCGCCCACTGCTTCACCTCCCTGATGAGCCGGATTGCCGGGGTGAATGCGTTTCAGGTGGTCCAGCGCGAGCGGGACGGTATTGATGTAAACGTGGTAGCCGATCCTTGCGACCGGCTTCTGGTCGAGCAGATCACCGCCGCCCTTCAGGCTACAGCGAAAGACCTCACCGTTCGCGTTCACCACGTAGCGGCGATTGAAGCCAAGGCAGGCAAGCGCCGGTTCATCATTAACGAACTGCCACGCGAGGTAATCAAGTCATGCATGCCCCACGCCTCATTTCCGTAATCGTTCCCTGCCGGAACGAAGCAGAACATATCGAGCGCTTCCTGCAGTGTGTGTTAGCGCAGCAGATACCACCAGGTATGGCCTTGGAGGTATTCATCGCTGACGGTAACAGTTGCGACGGAACGCGCGAGATCCTTGACTCGTTCGCCGCCTCGCATGCCATGATTCATGTCATCCCCAATCCCGCTGGAATCGTCTCCACCGGGTTGAACGAATGCATCCGGCAGGCCCGCGGCGAGATCGTGCTCCGCATGGACGTGCACACCATTTACGCCCGCGATTACATCGCGCAGTGTGTCACCGAACTGGAGCAGTCGCAAGCGGATAACGTCGGCGGTCCTGCCCAGACCGTTGCTCGTACCGCCTTTCAGAAGGTGGCACAGATCGTCTATCATTCGCGGCTTGGCTCAGGTGGAGCAAAGTTTCACAACGTAACCTACGAGGGCCCGGTGGATACCGTGTGCTATGGTTGCTGGCACCGGGAGACGCTCCTCGATCTCGGCGGATTCGACGAACAACTCGCGCGCAACCAGGACGATGAGCTGAACTTGCGGCTGATACGCCGCGGAGGCCGGATCTGGCAGTCCCCCCGCATCCAATCCTGGGTGACGCCAAGGTCGTCTCTGCACCGGCTCTTTCGCCAGTATCTCGAATACGGTTACTGGAAAGTCCATGTTATCCGCAAGCACCGCCTGCCAGCTTCCTGGCGCCATCTCGTTCCAGCGGCTTTCGTCGGCGGGCTGGCTGTACTGCTGGCGGGCGCACTGGTGTCCACCTCGGCGCTGGCTCTATTGGCAGTGGCCCTGCTGACCTATATCCTGGTCGTCCTCGCAGTAAGTGGATGGCTATGTGCCGCCCAGGCGAACTGGCGACTCTTCGCCACGCTGCCAATTGCCTTCGTGGCCGTTCATTTCGCTTACGGCATCGGATTCTGGGCGGGAATCTGCGATGTCGTGTTTCGCCACAGGTGCTGGATCGCTACTCCGTCAGCGGGCGTCGCCGGCCGCTGATGCCGCCACACCTTTCAAACTTCGTATAAGGGAGTGTTACCACATGTCCGCAACTATGTTACTTGAGGAGAAGCATCTATCTCCGTTTCAGGCACTAGAGTCTAAGATCGTCACCAAGAAGGCCGAGGCCGGCATCATTGGCCTTGGCTATGTCGGATTGCCACTGGCAGTCGAACTGGGCGCTGCCGGCTTTCACGTCACCGGAATCGACACTGACCAGCGCAAAGCTGAGTCTCTCACCCAGGGCAAGTCTTATGTCAAAGACGTTGCTTCGGACCGGGTCGCCGCATTGAATGCCGCGGGCTTGTTCAAGGCAACCACCGATTTCTCGGCCATTCGCTACCTGGATACCATCAGCGTCTGCGTCCCCACCCCCCTGCGTAAAACCAAGGACCCGGACATGAGCTACATCGTGGCCGCGTTTGAGGAGATCGCCCGCTATGTGCATCCCGGAATGCTCATCATCCTGGAATCGACTACCTACCCGGGGACCACCTCGGAACTGCTGCTTCCCATGCTCTCGGAATCGGGTCTGAAAGTGGGCGAAGACTTCTTCCTGTGCTTCTCCCCGGAGCGCGTGGATCCCGGCAATGCCGTTCATGTCACCCGGAACATCCCGAAGGTTATTGGGGGAGTAACCCCAAAGTGCACAGAGTTAGGCGCACGGTTCTACTCGCAGGCGGTCGACCGCGTCGTTCCCGTCAGCTCCACTGGCGTTGCCGAGATGGTGAAGTTGCTCGAGAATACATTCCGGATGATCAACATCGGGCTGGTAAATGAACTCGCGATCATGTGCGACCGGATGGGCTTCAACGTCTGGGAAGTCATCGACGCCGCCGCCACCAAACCGTTCGGTTTCATGCCCTTCTACCCGGGTCCCGGCCTCGGTGGCCACTGCATTCCCATCGACCCGTACTACTTGTCCTGGAAGAGCCGCCAGGCAGGCATCGAGGCCCGGTTCATCGAACTGGCGGGCTACATCAATGGCGGGATGCCGCACTTCGTGGTCGATAAGGTACAGGACTCGCTGAACGCAAAGGAAAAGCCGGTTAAGGGCTCACGTATTCACGTTCTGGGAGTAGCGTACAAACGGGACATCGATGACCTGCGGGAGTCACCGGCGTTGGACGTTATCCACCTGCTTTCGCAGAAGGGCGGTATGGTCACCTACAGCGATCCCTACGTTCCCGAACTGGACTTCGAGGATGGCCGCAAAATGCGTTCGGAAGATCCTATATCCGCGTTGTCCAGGTCGGATTGCGGCGTGATCGTAACCGATCACTCCTGCTTTGACTACGCCGCGATCCTTGCGGCTGCCCCGCTGATCGTCGACACGCGCAATGCGATGAAGGGAATGCACTCCGATAAGATCGTACGGCTATAACTGGCGACATTTCTCGGCTGTGTATTCCTGTACATATAAAGATTGCATTCAAAGGTGCGGATAACTAAGAGCGAGAGCCGGGTGAAGTAACCCTGGCTTGGGTGTCACTACCCATCTGGGTTATTTCACTCGGCAAACAGCCAAAAGCAAGGCTACCCCGAACGGCGCACGTCGACACGTAACCACCACGTGTCCGATGCATGCAGTCTTCCACCGCAACGGTCCCTGAAATGCAACCTGACAGGCATGGACATTTGGAGGAATCATGCCGAAACAACTCCTGTTCTATTCCAGCGCACGAGAAGCACTGCTGCGCGGAGCAGCAGTTGTCGCCGATTCGGTCCGAGTGACGCTGGGGCCGAAATCGAAGTGCGTCCTGATCGAGCGTAGATTCGGCCATCCCCTTGTCTGCAACGATGGCGTGACCATTGCCAAGGAGATCGATCTCAAGAACCCCGACGAGAACCTGGGCGCCAGGATGCTGCGGGAAGCCGCGGAACGCACAGGCAGCGCGGTTGGTGACGGTACCAGCACATCCACGGTACTCGCTTTTGCGATTCTCTCGGAAGGGATCCGCAACATTGCCGCCGGCGCGAGCGGAATCGAGATCAAACGAGGACTGGATCGCGGTCTGGCGGTCGCCGTCGAGGCTCTGAAGGCGCTCTCGCGTCCCGTTCTCGACCAGACCGAGCGCGTCCACGTGGCCACCGTCTCGGCACACAATGACCCCGCCGTCGGGGCCACCGTGGCCGATGCCGTAGCCAAGGTTGGCCCCGAAGGCGTCATCACAGTCGAGGAATCGAAGACCACGGAAACGGTCCTCGAAGTGGTGGAAGGAATGCAGTTCGACCGCGGCTACATCTCGCCTTACTTCGTCACCGATCCTGAAGCGATGGAGGCGATTCTGGAAGATCCGGTCATCCTGATTCATGAGAAGAAGATCTCCAACATCAAGGACCTTCTTCCGTTCCTCGAGGAAGTAGTGCGCCTGGGGCGGCCACTGCTGATCGTGGCTGAAGATGTGGAAGCCGAAGCGCTGGCCACGCTCGTAGTCAACAAACTACGCGGCACGCTTCCCTGCATCGCGGTCAAGGCGCCTGGGTTCGGGGATCGCCGCAAGGCCATTCTCGACGATATCGCCATTCTGACTGGCGGCAGGCTCGTCGCCGACGAGTTGGGCGTGAAACTCGAAAGCCTGCGGGCCGAAGACCTCGGGCGGGCCAAGCGAGTGGTTGCCGCCAAGGACGCGACGACGATCGTGGGCGGCGGTGGGAACAAGGCGGCAATCGAGAACCGCTGCCGCGAGTTGCGCAAGCAGATCGAAGAGACCACCTCGGAGTATGACGCCGAGAAGCTGAAAGAACGTCTGGCCAAGCTCGCCGGCGGTGTGGCCGTCATCCGCGTCGGCGCACCTTCGGAGGCCGAAATGAAGAGTCGCAAGGAAGCCTTCGAGGACGCCATCAGCGCCACCCGCGCGGCCGCCGAAGAGGGTATCGTGCCGGGCGGCGGCCTCGCGCTGGTACGCGTGATCGACGCCGTCCAGAAGGCGGAGTGCGCCAGCGATGGAGATCAGCGCACAGGCATGCGCATTCTTCGCCGCGCATTGGAAGCTCCTGCTCGCCAGATTGCGGAGAACTCCGGCTTCGACGACGGGGTCGCCATTGACCGCATGCGGTCTGCCGGAGGCAATGTCGGCCTGGACGCCTCACGCAACGTCTTCATCGACCTCATGGAAGCGGGCATCATCGACCCAACCAAGGTCGTTCGCATCAGTCTGGAAAACGCCGTCTCGGTTGCCGGTACGCTCCTGCTCACCGAGGCCACCTTGACGGAGATCCCGGAGAAGAAGCCGCCTCCGGGACAGTTGTCTGACGAAGCTGCCTGAGGCGTTCAGGTACAAGGCTCACTGAGGGCATCTCTGCAGCAGGAGTCCGCTGCCATCGACGGTTGCCGGCACCTCACAGGGCAGGTGCCGCTGGATCTCAGGGAGGAAACAATGCTCTGCCAGAACCTATCCGCAATCTGCCCACCTGCTTGCTCCGCGCAAGACACGGCGTCGCGGGTGATGGACGCCATGTACCGCGCTGACACCACCGTCCTGCCCGTAGTGGTCTCCCCGGAGGACCGGCATCTGGTTGGCATCATCACGGAACGCGATCTTATTGTCCGCGTGGATGCAGCGGGACGTGATCCAGACACAACGCCCGTGGCCGAGGTGATGTCCGCCAACCCGGTTTGCTGCACAGTCGATGCGGATCCGGCCTCCATCGTCCGGCTAATGAACGAATACAGCCTGCGGCGATTGCCGGTCGTCGATGCCGATGGCTGTTTGGCCGGCATGGTTTCGCTCGATGACGTGCTCCAACACGTTGGTGCGCGCACCCGGCAGCGACGCTGGGCGATGGCCGGCGGCGCGGGTCTTTGCGTGGCTGCCGGACTGGGTGCGGGGCTCATGTACCTGTTCGACCCTAACCGCGGCAAGACCCGGCGAACGCAATTGCGCGAACGCGCGACCAGCCTCTATCACGGGACCAGGCGAGCCATCGAGCACTCCGTTACCGACGCAGAGAGCCGCGCCATCGGGGTTGCCGCGGAACTGCGGCGCACGCTCCAGGACACCGCCGGAGTGCCGGATGAGACCCTGGTCGCACGCGTGCGAACGCATCTGGGCCGCGTTGTCACGCATCCCCACACGGTCAAAGTCAGCGCGGAGAACGGACGCGTCACCTTGTCCGGAACGGCCCGCCCTAACATCGTCAAGGTCCTGGAAGACGCCGTACGGAAAGTCCCGGGCGTGAAAGCCGTAGAAAACCAACTGATTGCGAAGCCGCCAGTGGACGAACCGGCTACCGCCGGACGTCATTCGCCGGCAACGCTCGCAAAGTCAGTAGGGAATGCCCTGCT
>JAEUQF010000262.1 GCA_016789745.1 Bryobacterales bacterium | reverse complement strand
TTGTCCGGCTGCCAGGCGCGGGTCGGATATGCGCTGTTATCCATCGCCTGCACCCGGCGAATCACTTCAGGTTCCTGCTCCGGGATGGCGAAGTTGGCCGGCAGCGCGGGGCAGCGGTCCGGCGGCGGCGCTTCCACCATCGGCCCATCCTTGCCCGCCGTGCCGCGGGCCCATTCGCAGATGTCATGGGGGTTGACGAACGACGACACCAGCAGGAACGGCTTGCTGTGCGTGCGGCGCAGGAATTCGATGGACGCATCCGGCACCTGCGCGTCTACGCCGTTCGCCGCCGTGTGCGCCATGGTCGCGAAGCCGTGGCGTTCCTTCTCTTTCGGCAGCACCGGGACGTGCCATTTGCCGAAATAGGCAGTCTCATACCCGGCGTCGGCCAATACACGGCCCATCATGGTGGACGCCTTCACGGGCAGTTTCAGGTTGTTGTAGGTGACACCGTTTTGCTGCGGCAGCAGACCGGTCATCATGCTGGTGCGGGCCGGAACGCACAGCGGATTGGAGCAGTACGCTTCGGTGAAGCGCACGCCCGCGCGGGCGATCCGATCCATGGCGGGCGTGCGAACATCGGGGCAACCGGCGGCCGAAAACGCCTCGGCACACTGCTGATCCGTCATGATGTAGAGAATATTCGGACGAGGTTGTTCGGCCGCGGCCGCGCTTGCCGCCGCCAACCCCATTCCGATCGCCTGCCGCCGTGTGAGTGAACCAGCCATGCGATCAGGGTACGCTAGTTACGATTGCTGCGTCATATCCCGAACCTGCTGTGCATCCTGAGAATGGCGATGACCCCGCTGTGCGCAGCAGCCATCCTGCGGGGCCAGCCTGTTCCGGCGCTGCTGCTGTTCGCCATCGCCGGATTCACTGATTTCCTCGACGGCTTCCTGGCACGCCGCATGAACTGGCAATCGCGCATCGGCCTGTATCTCGACCCGGCTGCCGACAAGGCCCTCATGGCCGGCGTATACCTGGCACTGGGTTGGACCGGCTCCGTCCCCGCGTGGCTGGTCGCTCTGATTTTCGGACGCGACTTGGCCATTGTCTGCGGGGCATATGGCATCTACTGCGCACGGGCGATCACGAAGTTCCCCCCTTCGTGGCCTGGAAAGGTCAGCACCACCATCCAGATTTGCGCGGCGCTGGCGGTGCTGTCCGTCGACGCGGCGGTGTTGCATCCGGTGTGGCGAACGCTCGCCGTCCTCGCTACCGCGGCCGGCACCGGCTACTCCTTGGTGGACTACGCCCGTATCGGCTGGCGTATGATGAACGCTAGGGAAGAGGTGCTACCGAAGTGAGCAGACTGCTGTTATTGGGCCTATTCGCCGGCGTGCTGGCGGGTGAACCGGTGCGATTCGAGAACACCGGTTGGCGATTGTGGAGCCAGCGCGAGGCGACCGCGCCCCGTGGGTACATCGACACCACCATTACCCGTAGTGGCAAAGGGGCCCTCGCTGTCTCCGGCAACAGCAACCTCGCCGTACACGGCGGCTGGGAGTACAACGCGGGCGCGGTGAAACCGCTCGGCTGGTACCGCTTCACCGCCTATTTCAAGACGCAGGGGGTGGAACATCCCAACTGGCAAGTGGTTCCGCGGGTGGACTGGCGCACGGCCGACGGCAAGCGCGCGTTCTATCCGCAATACGTCTACGAGACGAAGCCCGAAGGGGAGTGGACCAGGACGTGGCTGCTGATGCAGGCTCCGAAAGACGCCGCCGGTGCCGTGCTCCAGTTGTACCTTAGCAACGCACCAGGCGGAACGGTTTGGTGGGACGATGTCACCTTTGAGGCCGCCGAGCCGCCCAAGGACCGCAAGATCAAGGTAGCGGCCATCAACTTCCGCCCAAGCGGCCTCAAGTCAAGAGAGGCCAACGTAGAGGCCTTCATTGAGACGGCCAACCAGGCCGCCCCGGGCAAACTGGATCTGCTCCTGTTCCCCGAAGGAATGACCGTGGTGGGCACGGGGATTCCCTATGTAAAGATTGCCGAACCCATCCCCGGCCCCACAACCGAACGGCTCGGGCGCCTGGCCCGCGAGCGCAGCTCCTGGGTGGTCGCGGGCATTTACGAATCGGAAGGCACCGCGGTATACAACACGGCCGTGCTGCTGGATCGCCAGGGCCGCGTGGCGGGCAAATACCGCAAGGTGTACCTGCCGCGGGAGGAGTTCGAGGCAGGGTTAACACCCGGCAACAGCTATCCCGTCTTTGAAACCGATTTCGGTAAGGTGGGCCTGATGATCTGCTATGACGCGATGTTCGCGCAGCCGGCACATGCGCTGGCGGCCCGCGGCGCGGAGGTCATCCTGTTGCCGATCTGGGGTGGAGACGAGGTGTTGGCGCAGGCGCGGGCAATGGAGAACCGCGTGTTCCTGGTCACCTCAGGCTACGACTATCCGACCTACATCATGGATCCGAATGGCGAGCGGATGAGCGAGGCCAAGCAGCGGGGCACCGCGGCGATCGCGACGCTCGATCTGAACCGCAAGTACACACAGGAATGGCTCGGCGACATGAGAGAGCGCCGAGCCAAGGAAGAGCGGACCGATATGCCGTGGCGGTAAGGCCGCGCGGCCTTACTGCGCCAGACGAAGGACTTCCGAAGCCACTCGCGTGAAGGCAAGGTCCAGTGCGGCAGCCGTTCCAGCGTAGTAGTAGCGGCCCTGACGCCCGGCGGCGACAGGATTTGGCGACAGGTTCGGATCATTGGCGATCCGCTGCATGAGCGTGGTGTCCACGTCGGGGCCATAGCCGATCGTCATGATGGTGACCTGCAGGTTGCGGCCCAGCGATGGCACAGTGTCCCCGCGGCGGACCCGCAACCCGGCGTGGTCGGCGGCGTTGGTGCAAAAGCGCGTGATGTTGCTTCCGCTGGACTCTTGAGCGCCTGCGCCGGTCATGGTAACCGAGCGATAGCCTGTTGCGTTCAGCGAGTTGCCCCAGATATCGGTGAGTGGCGCGTACTGCAAGTCCTGCGCGACATTCTGCTGGTTGGATCGGAAACGGCAGTTGGTACCGTTCGAGACAAGGTTCTGGTCACTGCTGTAAGGCTGTGCAGGCGCCTGCCAGGTGTAAAGGCCAATGGGATTACCGCCGGTCGTCACCGTGAGAACACCGCGGATCGGGCCGGGAGGCGCGGGGCTGGTACATGTCCCGCCATTGGCGGCCGTCACAAGCGGAAAGTCTTCGGTGACAGCAGTGGGCAGACCGTCAGAGAACAGCACGATGACGTTGAACGCGCCGGGCTGATTGAGGGTAACCAGCGCTTCATAGCCCTGCCACAAGCCCTGTGCGGTATTGGTAGCACCGCTGCAAACCAGCGCCGTCAGCGTGTTCCGCACCGACGTCTTGAACGTATTGCTGAGCGCACGGTCGATGCGGGAGCTGGTTGCGAAGGTAATCAGGCCAAGGTTATCGCGGCCTTCGGAAAACTTCTCTACGAAGTTCGCCGCCGCGGTCTTGAGCGGATTGCAAGCGCCGCTATTCGCCAGCGATCCCGACCGGTCCATCACGATCATGATGTTCGTATCGCGCCGGGTGGCTTTCGCCCGGGCGCGGATGATGGAAGGGTTGTCGCGAAAAATCCGCATAAACAACATCGGCAGTTGCACGCTGGCCTGCGTGGTTACCGAACGCATCTGATTGCCCTCGTCCGCACCGACCGCGCTGATAGTGGGGTTGAAGCTCCAGAAATAGCCGGCCGGATAATTGGCGGTGAAATAGGTGCTGGCGGTAGCTTCGGCGTTGGCATTCTGTTCGGGCCCAGCCGAACCGCGGCTGAAGGCGCGGGCTCCGGCAAGGGCCGCCGCGTCAGCAGCCGCCGACAGGCGCACCTTCACCAGGTACATCAGCCCGGCATCCACGGCCAGCCCAGCGGCCGGGATGATCATCAGCCCGAACATCATCGCCGAGAGAATGAGGGTGATCCCCTGTTCGCCCCGGCGGCGCACCACCGGGCGGCCCCACGGTTGTTTTCTCGCAGTGCTGCTAGTAGACGAATCGAACATAGAAACCTCGCGCTCTGGCTCCCAGGAAGGTAAGGTCCGGCATGTTGTAGAAAGCCTCTGTCAGGTAGGCGTTCTGCCCCTGGCCGATGTCAACGAGATTGAAACCGTTCGCCCGAAGCGACAACTGCGTCATGTACTGGTTCGGAGCGATGTCTCCACCCGTGTCCAGGTAGCTGGACGGCGGGGTGCCGTAGTTGCTCGAGCGCAGGCCCGTATTGCCCATCGCGATGCGCTCGGAAAACACGTACTGGTCCTGGTTGTTGCACGACACACCCGCCACCGTGCAGTCTGTGGCAAACACCTTGACGATCCGGGAAAAAATGATAACCGCGTTCCCCGAACCCGTCATGTTCCAGTTCGAGCCGAGTTGCCGGATGATGCCCTGCGTGCCCGTATTCGACATATCCGCACCCAGGCCATACATGTGTGCCGCGTCGCGTGTGATCTGCGTCGCCTGCACCGCGCGGCCAAGGCTGGTACCCACCCCCGCCACTCCAAACAGCAGCGGGAGCAGTGCCGTAATCGTGAGAGACAGTTCCAGAATCGCGTTTCCGCTCCGGGACTGTTGGCGGCGAACGGGAAGCCGCCCGAGATTAACGAGTTGGTGCGCCTCCAATGGGGGTTGCCTCCATGATTCCCGCCGATGACACACTGAAGGTCACGGGCGTAGCGTTATGTAAAACCGGTGCCATCCAGCGCCAGCGCAGTCCGTTGGCCGCCACCACCACGATGTTTCCACCAACATTGCTGCCGCTTCCCGACACGACGTTCATCGTCGCCGGATTGTAGTAGGTGATCGCGATCTGCCCCAGGCCATTCCCGGTCGGGCTCAGCAGGTTCGCAAATCCCATGGAATTGTTCATCACCACCTGCTTGATCGAGGCGTCGTGATTCATGCCCGACATCGTCTGGCTGGTGATCGCGTAGCGAACCCCTTCGCGCACGGCAAACTGCATCGTGTTCTTGAGAAACACCACCACGGCATAGTCGAAAATGCCGAACAGTATCGCCAGCAGCGGTATGAGCATGAATGCCGTTTCGAGCATGGCGTTTCCGCCTGATCGCCGACGGCGGCGAGCCCGCTGCGGTTCGCCCCCCGGTACGTGCCTGTCCTGGATGACCGATCCGTTCATATTGCCAACTTTCTGTTGGATCACTCCCATTCTGGGGGAGGTAGGGGGCTGGGCTAAATCAGCGAAAACCCTAATCCCGCCTGAAAACCACCTTGCTCTTCCGGTACGGAAGTTCTACATCACCCCAGAACGGCAACGTAGTCTGCCACTTGCAACACTCCCCCCTCTTCCCTCCATCGGCAGTTCCCCGAAAAACCTTACCTCGCCCCTCCAATTGGACTTATACTGAGGCTGCACCGTATGGGCTTTGCCATTTCCTGGTTGGGTGTCCGCGGACTTCCGGCTGAGGAGGTCCTGACCCAATTGGGGTTGCGCCGGACCGACGCTGCGGCCGGATGCGATGCCGCGCTCACCACCGTCGCCACCCACGGAGGCTGGACCATTGTCTTCAGCAACGAGTTCGACCCGCCGCTGTTTGCGGATGACTCCTGCCGCCGCCTTTCCGCCGCGGCGGAAGTGGTCCGGGTACATGTGGAAGAACATGTCATGTTTGCGGCCGCCAGTTTCTGGCAAGGCGGGGCGTGCCGCTGGCAGGTCGAGCGCGATTGCCAGAAGGACTTCGATCATCTCGAAGCTACTGGCGACCTGCCCCCGTTCTTCGCCCCAATAGAGCGCGAACAGAAACAGAAGCAGCAGCAGGACGAGGAGGTCGATTACCTGTTCGACGTTCCGGTGCTACTGGCCGAACGCGTAACCGGGTTCCGGCATGACCAACACATTGAGGACGACTTCCGCTTTGCGGGCGTGGAGATCGCGGCTGAGGCCCCGAAAGCCGCGAAGTCCCTCAAACCGTGGTGGCGCGTCTGGTAAAGCCGAATCGGGAGCGATGATATAATCCGTTCGTAATGATCCGCGCCGTCGCCTTCCTCCTGACGGGCAGCGCGCTCCTGGGACAATCGCCTGACGCTGCTTTTTTCGAGTCGACGATTCAGCCCATCCTGCGCACCAACTGCCTCGCCTGTCACTCCGAAAAGGCCATGAATAGCGGCCTTTCGCTCGAAACCCGCGAGTCCTTACTAAAGGGCGGCAACCGCGGAGCGGGCACACACATCGTCCTCGACGCCATCAAACAGAGCGGCTCACTGAAGATGCCGCCGGGGCGGAAATTGAAGGA
>JAEUQF010000213.1 GCA_016789745.1 Bryobacterales bacterium | reverse complement strand
TCCGCCCCCGCATAGCGTTCCGGCACGACATCCGCCAGTGGCAGTTCGGCCTCCGCCAGCAGGTCCCGGAAGGAGCCGCCCTTGACCGCATACCAGCGCTCGTCGGCGGTAGGCGGGGGCGTCAACAGGCCGGCGAAGGCGCGGATGGCGGCGACGTTCGGCGCCACCCGATCGGCGGTAAACTCCTGCACATTGCCCACGGCCTGCTGCACCAGCAGGGGGCTGCGGCCATGGCGGAACCCGTCCACCGGCACAATCCCCTGCGCGCCGCCGTCCTTGACGTTGGCCCGCGTGGCGTTGGCTTCCTCGCCCCAGGAGTAGCGCCGCCCATCCCAGCCGCGGGCGGCCTTCTCCCATTCCATTTGCGTGGGCAGCCGTTTGCCCGCCCATTTGGCGAAGGCCATGGCGTCGGCAATGGTTACGTTGACGATGGGGTGGGACGGATTCCCGCGCACGTGTCCCGGCGGCAGCGCCCGTCCCGTGGCTTGGCAGAACTGTTCGTAATCCTCGTTGGCCACCTCGCGCAAGTCGATGTAGAAGCCTTTCATGTAGACCCGCTGCCTGGCGGGGCCGAACAGAAAATCGCCGGCCGGCACTAGAACCATATCGCCATTGGGATCGGCCACCGTGCGCGCTTCCCCGCCCCGCCGCGCGGCAGCCATTTCATTCACCAGGGTGGCCACCCCGATCCCCAGCGCCACCACGAATCCGGCAGCCACCGCCAGCCAGCGATTCTGCAAATGGACCCGGCGCTTCTCGGGTTCGGCGGCGTTCCCTGCCTCAATCCGCACGGTGCGCGGCAGCAGCAACTCGCCCGAACCGGCGCCCTGTAGCAACCACCGTTCCAAGGCCGAAGCCACCTCCGCCATGGACTGGGGACGCTCGGCCGGGACGCGAGCCATACATTGGCGCACCACATCCACCAGTTCCTCCGGCACCCCCGCTACGGCGATCTTTTCGAAGGGCACGGGCTCATGGGCGACGCGATGCAGCAACTGCTCCAGGGTCTGGGCTTCAATCGGACGCTCGCCGGTGAAGAGCTCAAACAGCAGCACACCGAAGGAATACACATCCACCAGAGGCGTGGGACGCTGCCCCTGGATCATCTCCGGGGCGACGTACTGCGGTGTGCCCAGGCCGTAGCCTACCTGGGTGAGCGTGGTTCCCGCCGACTTCACAATGCCGAAGTCCATCAGCTTCACACGCCAGTTCGGGTCCACGTGCACGTTGTCGGGCTTGACGTCGCGGTGCACCAGGCCGCGCGAGTGCACATAAGCCAGCGCCTTGGCCACCGCCAGACCGATCTCCACCTTGCGGCGCAGCGCCAGGTCCCAATCCTCGCGGATGACCGCGGTCAGCGTGCGGCCGGTAAGGAACTCCAGCACCAGGTAGGGCACGCCGTCCTCTTCGCCATAGTCGTGCGCCGTAATGATGTTCTCGTGCACGATGGAGGCCGACACACGGGCCTCCAGCAGAAACCGCGCCCGGGCTTCGCGATCTTCGGCCGCGTTGGTGCCTAGCAGTTTGACCGCGACGGTCCGGCCCAGCACCGTGTCGGTGGCACGGTACACCTCTGCCATGCCTCCGCCCAGGTACTGTTCCAACTCGTATTTGCCGATGCGTGCCGGTAGTTTCAAGGCGCTCCGTCCACTCCCTCGGCCAATCGGCCTGATTCGGGAAAAAGTTTATACATTCCGGCACTTCCGCCGTAACCCGGAGCGGACGGCCCGCGCCCCCTCCTAGGATACAATTAAGTCTTTGGTTCGAAGAGGTTTACATTTGCATCGCTTTGGTTCTTGGTCCGTGGTTCTGCTGCTGTTTTTGACCGCTCTGCTCCGCGCGCAAACGGCGGGCACCTTAGGGGGCATCCTGCATGACCCCACGGGCGCGGTCATCCCTTCGGCCAAGGTCACTGCGGTCAATACCGAACGCAACATCCGACGCGAGGGCGCCACCAGCCAGAGCGGCGAATTCCGCATCCCGAATCTGCCGGCCGGGTTCTACGAAGTCCGGTTCGAGGCCCGCGGCTTCCGTCCGCTGGTGCGCCAAGGCATCGAAATCACCGTCGCGCAGAACGCCTGGCTGGATACGACGCTGGAGGTGGGCGACACCGGCCAGCAGGTGACCGTGACGGCGCAGGCATCGCAGGTGAACACCTCCACTCCGGAACTGGCCTACCTGGTTAGCGAACAGGCCATCCGCGAGTTGCCGCTCAACGGCCGCAACGTAACCGACTTGGCGCTGCTGCAACCCGGCGTGCTGCCCTATCCGCATCGGGACGGCGGCTCGGTGGTGGCGCATGGACTCGGCATGTCCATCAACGGCCAGGACCCGCGCTCGAATGTCTACCTGCTGGACGGCACGCCCCAGAACGACATCACCAACGGCCCGGCGGGTTCTGCCGCCAGCACCGCCCTGGGCGCCGAGACCATCCGTGAATTCCGCGTCGAAGTGAACTCCTACAGCGCGGAGTTCGGCCGCAACTCCGGCGGGCAGTTCAATGCGTTGACAAAGTCCGGCACCAACGCCTATCACGGGTCGCTGGTCTATCTGCACCGCAACGACAACCTGGATGCCCGAGACTACTTTGACGATATCCAGCCGGAGTTCAAGCGCCATCAGCTTGCCACGACGTTAGGCGGCCCCATTCGCAAGAACAAGCAGTTCTTCTTCCTGGGTTACGAGACGCTGCGCGAACGCAAGGGGCGCAGCATCCTGACCATCGTGCCGGACCTGGCCGCCCGCTCCGGCGCCCTTGCGCCGATCGACCCGCTGATCCGCCCCTACCTGGACGCCTACCCGCTGCCCACGCCCGGGCGCAGCGCCGCCGGCAACGGCCTCGGCGAGCACCTGTTCCGCTTCAACCAGACGCTCGACCAAAACTTCGGCCAGGGCCGCTACGACCACAACCTCACCGACAACAGCCAGTTCTTCGTGCGCTACACCTTCGACGACGCCAGCCAGTTGCTGCCCACCGACTACCCGCAGTTCCCGCGGACGTTCCTTTCCCGCAACCAGTTCGTTACCGCCGAACACCGCCAAGTCTTCTCGGCCAACGCACTGAACACGCTGCGCGCCAACTTCGCCCGTACGCGAGTGGGGCAGAACGTTGAGGCAAACCTGACCAGCCCGCTGACACCGTTCGTGCCCACGCGCGGCCTGGTGGGCGGCATCGATATCGGTGGCATCCCGGGCCGCTTTGGCCCGCAGACGTCCGGCAACCTCCGCCTGACGCAGAACCTGTGGGGTCTGGAAGACGGCTTCACGCTGAACCGCGACAAGCACCTGTTGAAGATCGGAGCGCTGTGGGAGCACTACCAGGACAACATGGTGAACCCCACCTTCTCGCTGGGCATTTTCACCTTCGCCGATGTGCCGGACTTTCTCCGCAACCGGCCGCAGCGCTTCCTGGGCCTGGACCCGCGCGGCGCGCTCGACCGCTACTGGCGCTTCGACCTGTTTGCCTTCTACCTGCAGGACACCCACCGTGTCACCCGCCGCCTGACCCTGAACTACGGCCTGCGCTATGAGTTCTCGACACTGCCGGTGGACATCTACGGGCGCGATTCGGCGCTGCCCAACCTGCTCGACCCGGCTCCCACCACCGGCCAGCTCTACCAGAACCCCACGAAGCGCAATTTCAGCCCTCGTTTCGGCTTTGCACTGGACCTGTTCGGCAACGGGAAAACGTCGCTGCGCGGCGGCTACGGCCTCTACTTCAACACGAATAACCAGCAGAACCTGATCGTGACAGTGACGAATCCGCCCGCCACCCCGCGCCTGTCCATCGCTAATCCCACCTTCCCCGTTCCGCCGTTTGAACGCGGTATCGGCAACACGATCCGGCCGATGGAGTGGAACATCAAGAATCCGAAGGTGCACGTGTGGAACCTGAACCTCCAGCAGCAGCTGCCCTTCGATACGCTGCTGACGGTGGGCTATGCGGGTTCGCGCGGCTGGCACTTGTGGCGCAATACAGACGCCAATACCGCCATTCCCACGCGCCTGGCCGACGGCACGGTGTTCTTCCCGGTCAATGCGCCGCGGCAGAACCCGGCATTCTCCACCATTGAACTCAAGAAAAGCGACGGCAACTCCTGGTACAACGCGGCAATCTTCGAAATCCGCAAGCGCTTCGGCAACGGCATCTCGGTGCAGTCCAGCTATACGTTCTCACGCAACATCGACACCACCCAGGCGTCGACATTCTTCTCCGATGCCACCAACGGCACCACCGTGGCCATGCCGGAGTACGCGGGCTTCTCCTATAACAAAGGCCTCTCCGATTACCACGCCAAGCATAACTGGGTGGTCAACTACACCTGGCAACTGCCGTTCGCCAGGACGAGCACGGGCGTGGCGCGAGCCGTCCTGGGCGGCTGGGAACTGTCCGGCATCTCCTTCCTGCGCAGCGGCAATCCGCTGAACCTGTTTGTGGCGCGCAACCGCTCCAGATCGCAGTGGGCTCCGTCGCTCGGTCCCGGCCAAGGCCCCGACCGGCCGTCGATGGCCCCGAACGCCACGCACCAATCGGCCATCAACGGAAGCCCGGACCGCTGGTTCAACCCGAGCGCCTTCGTCCTGCCGCCCGCCGGCACGCTGGGGAACCTCGGCCGCGGCGCCCTCATCGGCCCCAATCTCCGCACCTTCGATTTCGCCGTGCTCAAGAATCACCCCTGGTCGAAACTCGGCGAAGCTGGTAACATTCAATTCCGCTGCGAGATGTTCAATCTCTTCAATCGCCCCAATTTCGGACCGCCCAGCCTGACAGCGTTCACCGGCGCGGCGGATAACGAAGCACCGCTCGGCACGCTGGGGCGCATTCGCAGCACGGTGACCAGTTCGCGCCAGATCCAATTCGGCATCCGCATCACGTATTGAACGGAAAAACATCCATGGAGAAAAGGAAGAAGTCTATGCTCTGGATCGCATTCGCTCTCGGCGCCGCCCTGGCGTGGGGCATGTACGGCCCCAGCCTGCATAAAGGCCAGGTGGCGCTCGGCAACCCGATGCGCGCGCTGCTGTGTGTCGGCGTGGCGTACTTCCTGGTGGGTGTTTTGGTGCCGGTGGCCACGCTCGCCAGCCAGGGCCAGTTGCATAGCTTCACCACCGGCGGTACGGCCGCGGCCACGTGGGCCGGTGTGCTGGGCGCGGTGGGCGCCGTGTTCATCATCTTCGCCTTCCGCAATGGCGGCACTCCGGCCTATGTGATGCCGGTGGTGTTCGGGCTGGCTCCGCTGATCAACGTGCTGTACAGCATGGCTACCCATCCGCCGAAGGAATCGCCGAATCCGCTGCTCTGGGTGGGCTATCTGCTGGCGTCGGCGGGTGTCGCGCTGGTGTTGTACTTCAAGCCTGCGTAACGGTTATGGCCGCGGACGAACTGGTCGCCATCGTCGACCCCGATAACAATGTCACCGGCAGCGCGACGCGCGCCCGCATGCGGTCAGAGAATCTGCTGCACCGGGCCACGTACATCTTCGTATTCGATTCTGAAGGCCGGCTGTATGTGCAGCACCGGACGTTCACCAAGGACATCTATCCGGGCTACTGGGACCTGTGCGCGGGCGGCGTGGTGCTGGCCGGCGAGAGCTACGAAGAGAGCGCGGAACGCGAATTGGGCGAGGAACTCGGCATTACGGGCGTGAGGATCGAGCCGTGGTTCGACTTCTACTGCGAAGACCAACGCAGCAAGGTGTGGGGGCGCGCGTTCGGCGTGTACAACTACGAAGGCCCCATCACGATGCAGGTGGAAGAGGTGCAGGCGGTGGAACGGATGTTTCCGGATGAGGTTTTGGCCGGCAGCCTGCCGTATAAGTTCACTCCCGATTCGGTGATTGCGCTACGGCGGCGTATGTCGCAATCGGCCCGGGCCTGACCTCCGCCTCGAAACAAAGCCCATCCATCCCTCGAACGGCGGGCAGGCAGTTTCGCAGCCACAGCCGGCCCAAAGGGAGTTACCCGCCCATGCGCACGCCCAGCACTCTGCTGACTTTCGCCATACTCCTCGGGAGTTGCGGCGCAAACCGCACACCCGCGACCCAGCCCAGCCGGGCCGAGACCAGCACCAGGACGGACGTCTTCAAAACCGGCGCGGCGGTGCTGCAATCCAACGCGCCTCTGGCCGCTTCCATCTGGTGAGAGGGATCCCTCTTCATGGGGTGAAACCCGACCAGGTAGAGACGGCAACACCGCGGCGCCGAATCTCAACGGCATCGAATACATCATTTCGGGAAAACTGTTCGATACGTTACCCCAAGCCGAGCGCAAGTTCTGGCACCCGCATAACTACGAGATCCTCTCCGGGCAACTGGTGGCCCCAGGGCGCCCGGAAGCGACCAGCAAGGAGCTGATGCGCGGCAAGAGGAACAGCTGCGGCAAGACATTCCATCTCTGGTCGACGGGTCAAGGGGACAATCTGCCGCTGGGAGGACCGATGCTGGCCTGGTCGTTCAATCGCGATGGGGATGCGAATATTAAGAGCTTCGCCCATCCGCGCCGGGTGCCCCATAATGCCTAAATGACTGCTCCAGCCTACGACAGCGATTTCTGGGAGAACCTCTGGGCGAAGACACTCCGGGACCAGGCAGATGCGGTAGCGCGCCGGCCCCCGAACCAATTCCTGGTCAGCGAGGCGACGAGCCTGACACCCGGGCGTGCCCTGGATGCCGGCTGCGGCCATGGAGCGGAATCGCTATGGCTCGCCGCCCACGGTTGGCGGGTTACCGCCGTCGATTTCTCCACAGCCGCGTTGGACCATGCGCGAGCAACCGCCCGGTACCTGGGAGAGGAGATCGCCAGCCGGATCGACTTCGTCCAGGGCGACCTCGGGAGTTGGGTTCCGGAAGCCGGTGCGTTCGGCCTGGTTGTCTCCCTCTATGTGCACGTGGCTGGCGCGATGGAGGAGATGGTGAGGCACCTGGCGGGCGCTGTGGCGCCTGGCGGAACGCTGCTACTGGTGGGCCACCAACCCGTGGATCCAGCGACCGGAGCACCGACGCGCGCGGCGGGCCAACAGCAGGTCTCGCTGCAAGCGGCGCGCACCGTCCTCGATCCCGGGGACTGGACGCTGCTGGTTGCCGAGGAACGAGTCCGAAGCACAGGATCCGGGGTCGACGCCGTCATCCGCGCCCGCCGTTCCGGGGGGTAGCACCGCCGGTGCCGCGCTACCCGGCTCCGCGATCCCTAAAATCCCATTCTGTTGATCACGCTGGGGGCCACGCCGCCATCCTGATCGCTCTTGCCGGCCCGCTTGCAGGATTCCCCTTCGCACCGAAGTGCTGCACCTCCTCGGCGTAGAGTTGACACCCAACCCCGTTCCTTTATCGAAGGAGTGGTACGCCGGCGTGCTGGTGAAGGGTTTTGTGAACCTGCTGCCCATCTGGCCGCTGGATGGAGGCCACATCGCGCGCGGCTTCGATGAGCGTCTTCTTCGGCAGCGAGGGCCTGGCGCTGATGGCTACCGTTTCCCCCACCGCCCACAACACCTCCCCGCAATGTTCCGGCCGCAGCCTGTAATTCCGCATCCCGCGTCCATAACCGTGCTCCAGAAAGTTTCACGGCCGCCAGCAGATGCGTGTCCACCCAAGCAAGTCCCTTCCCCCAAAGCCTGGATCGCTCCAACAGCGCCAGCACCTCACCATGCCGCGCTTCGGTGGGCAGTTTGCCCAGCCACCCCAGCAGTTCGGTGCGGTTCTTCGCGTTCCCACAAGCCAGTTCTCCCAATACCATGGGGTGCATCAGAACCAGATCTTTCTAGAGCAAATAGTCGATTCAGCCCGGGTCAGCGAGAACCAATCACCGCCACCCGCCAGCGTGGAACATCCTGCAGGTCGGGGTCGCTGCCACCTAGCGCAGCGGGTTGACGAGCTGCCGAGGTCCCCCCGGCGGGGTCCCCCAACCCATCCCCTTTATCTTTTTCGATCTGCTCTTCCTGGCGAGCGTGGCGTCTTGGCGAGCGCATCATCAGAACCCTCTTCACTATAACGTCCGCAGATGGAATCCCCCATCCACGTTCAGCACCTGCCCCGTCGCATAATCGAGCAGCCCATCGGCCACCGCCCGCACCGCCCGTGCCACATCGGCCGACTCGCCCATCCTCCGCTGCGGGAGCAGTCCGTTGGCGATCCGCTCCTCATACAGTGACTCCACCGATGCGATCATATCGGTCCGGATAATCCCCGGCCGGATCTCGAACACCCCAATGCCGGCCGGAGCCAATCGCGACGCCCACAGCGCCACACTCATGCTCAACGCCGCCTTCGACATGCAATACTCGGCGCGGTTCACCGACGCCGTATAGGCCGAAATCGACGTGATAAACACAATCCGCCCGCTGCCCTGGTCCAGCATCCAGCGCGCCCCTAACTGCGTCAGAAAATGCGGCCCTTTCAGATTGGTGCCGATGAGTTCGTCGAAGCTTTCTTCGGAAGCCTCGACAACATCGGCCCGCACGCGCTGGGTGATGCCGGCGTTGTTCACCAGCAGATCCAGGCGTCCGAACTTCTCCTTGCAGAACGCCATCAACTGAAAGCGATCCTCACGCGAGCTGACATCGCACTGCGTGATCGCGCAGCCCGTTTCCGCGGCCAGGGACTCAGCGGCATCGCGGCGCCCCTTATAGGTGGCCACCACGTTGTGGGTCTTCGACAATTCAATGGCAATGCCACGGCCAATGCCGCGGCTCGCGCCCGTCACAATCGCTACCGGCTTCATGCCGAAACCTCCATCGCCTTTCCTAAAGCTTCATCCAGCGCGGCCAGCAACTCCGGCATCGGCACGTATTCGATAAACGTCACCGCGCCCAGGAACACGGTGGGTGTCTTGACCACCTCGCGGCGAAGCCCGTCGGCCAGATCCGCGTCAACGAGGGCGTGCAACGCCGCGTCATCCCAGTCGACCGGGCCCGCTATTTCGGCCATTTCGAGAAAGCGGTCCGTCCAGTCGCGGAAGCCACCCGGCTCAATCTCGCGCAGATACGCCAACACCGCGCGCCGGAAGCGTACGGCGGTTGCGGCACCCTGCTCGCGCTCCATCCAGCGTGCCGCCACGGCCGCATCGCGCGCCCATACGTGCTTGGCGAGCGGGAAGTCGTAATGTACGAACGCCACGCGGCTGCCATAGCGCGGCAGCAGTACTTCATCCAACTTGCGCCGCAGGTACGCACAGTCGCTACACGCCAGATCTTCGAAAAACTCCAACCGCACCACTGCTTGCGGGTGCCCTTCCACCAACCGGGAAATCTCCATGTCTTTTCCGAAAACCCATGGTAGCAACGCTGCACAAAGCGCAGAGCGCTGCGCCGAAGCGCCCATGGTGGTAGCATCGAAGGCGGTGAACGGCAGACCTCTCCTCGTCATCGCCCTGCTGGCCGCCGTGCCTCTTGTGGCGCAAACGCCGGCATCTCCCAGCCCTCCCTCCGTCGCGACGGCCGCCCCACCCGCCGCGTCTTCCACGGCCGCCGAATCGCCGGCCGAAACGCTCAGCCGCGGCATGCAGATCGCCCAGGCTATTTCCACCGTAACCAGCACCGCCATGTCGCCGCTGCTCGGCGTGTGCATCCTCGGTGCGTGGGAGTTCTATCGCACTCCTTTTGAGAAGCGCTCACAGTTGCCCGCCCACTTGCGGCCACGCTTCTTTTTCCCGATCGCCTTCCTGCTGCTGCTGATTCTAGGTAAGGACACTCTCGGCGGCATGACGCCGTTAGTGAAGAAGCCGCTCGACGCACTGGAAGTGCTGATGCTCAACAAGGCGAGCCTGTTTCTGATCGGCATTCCTGTTGTCATGCACGAAGTGGCGCAGGTGTTGGGCCAGACGTCGCTGCTGGACCTGTTTGCCGCGCTGGAGCCGGTAGCGTATGCGCAATCGGGCGCGGCGCCCTCCGGGCTGGAACGCACGGGCACGGCGCTGCTGGCGCTGCTGCTGGTGGCGAGCGGCCTGGTGTTGACATTTATCGTCTGGGTGGTGGGCCACGCCTTCGATGTGCTGGTGCTGCTGAGCCCGTTTCCGTTCGTCGACATCCTGCTGAAGGGCATGCGGACGCTGGCCTGCACGACGCTCGCCTTTCTCACGATTCTCGAGCCGCGCCTGGCAGTGCTGGTGTCCATCGGCGTAATCATCGTCTGTGCGCTGCTGGCCGGCTGGGCTATCCGGCTTCTCGTGTTTGGCGCGGTCTTTTCTTCCGACCTGATCCGCACCATCGTCTTTTCCGACTACCACCGGCCGAAGTCGACCGAACCACTGGCCGGCTTTACCGCGCGCCCCATCGGCGATATCCCGCGGCGCGCCTACGTGCGCGTGGTACGGCGTGAAGATGGAGGACTGGAACTGCGTCACCGAGCGTGGTTCGTCGGTCCGGAAGCCACCGTGCCGCTGCCGGCGGAAAATGGCTACGACATCGGCGTCGGGCTGTTCCAGCCTTCGCTGATTGAGACCAGCCGCGGCGGCCGCTACACCACGCAGATTCGCCTGCTGCCCCGGTACCGCAAGTCCGAGCAGAAGATCGCCAGCATGCTGGGCGTCAAGGGCGTGCGCGACATCCGCTTCGGCGCTGGTCTGGAGTCCTTCTGGGGCTGGCTGAAGGACGACTCGGTTTCGCCGGTCGGCCTCGCTTCGTAGAATAAGCCCATGCCCCTCCGGATGGAAGGACTCGCCCCGCTATTGCAGGTCTACGACATGCCGACGTCCGTGCGCTTTTACCGCGACGTGCTCGGTTTTTTGCTCACCCAGCATTCCGAACCGCTCGATGCCGATCCGCTCAATTTCGACTGGTGCATGATGGAGCGCGACGGCGCCACGCTCATGCTCAACACCGCCTACGAGCAGCCGGACCGTCCGCCGCAGCCCGACCCGAAGCGAATCGCCGCCCATGAGGACACCAGCCTCTTCTTCGGCTGTCCGGATCCGGAACAGGCCTACCAGCACCTGCAGGCCCACGGCTATCCCGCGGACAAACCGAAAGTCGCGCCCTACGGCATGAAGCAGCTCAACCTCAAGGATCCGGACGGCTACGGCATCTGCCTGCAGTGGCCCGCCGATCAGTGCCCGTAAGCCTGTCGGCCACTCACCCAGGTCTCCTGCACGTTTACACGGCTGGCGGCGGCGTCCCAATCGAACACCACGAAATCCGCGCGATCGCCGACGGCGAGTCCCCGCTGGCGGCCGGCAATCCGTGCCACGCGGGCCGGCGTCCGTGACGCCATCGGCAGCACTTCGGCAAGGCCCAGCCCCGTCATCTTCACGGTATTGCCCACGGCGCGGTCCATGCGCAGCGCCGAGCCAGCCAGCCGCGAGCCATCCATCAGCACCACGCGGCCCTCGGGCAGCAACTGCACATCCACCACGCCCAGCTTGTACTGGCCCGGCGCGCATTCGGCCGGCGCCACGGCATCGGTGACCAGCAGGGACCGTTCCAATCCTTTAGCCCGGATCGCGCACTTGACGAAGGTCGGCGACAGGTGAAAGCCATCGCAGATGAAGCCTGCCGCCAGACGGTCATCGGCCATCTGCTCCCAGATGTAGTTGGGATGGCGCGGCAGGACAAAGTGCGCGCCATTGCCGAGGTGCGTGGACTTGGTGGCACCGGCATCGACGGCCGCACGGATCTGGTCGCCGGTAGCCTTGGTATGGCCGATGCTGACGACGATTCCTTCGCGCACCAGGGCCCGAATGTAGGCCGGCGCGTCCTCCCATTCCGGGGACAGTGTCACCAGGCGGATGTAGCCGCGAGCGGCCTCCTGCCAGCGCTTGAACTCGTCGACATCGGGCTTGCGCACGTGCTCCTTGGGATGGGCGCCGCGCGGCCCGTCTTCGGGCGAGATATACGGCCCTTCGACGTGGATGGCTTCGATCACCTCACCGTTCGGCAGTTTCTCCTTGGCGTCGGCCAGGTTGCGCAGGGCGCCGATGAGGTTCTCCTCGCTATTGGTGATGATGGTGGCGAGAATGCGGGTGACCCCGGTGGACAGTTGGACGTCCAGCGAGCGCGCGATGTCTTCCATCGGGCAGTGCGGGTCACAGTAGTCGGCGCCGGCAAAGCCGTTCACCTGAAGATCGATCCATCCCGCACCGATCAGCGGCAGTTTCCCTTCCACCCGCCCCACCAGCGGGTCGACACCGGTAATGATGTTCTCGAAGCGCACCTCCACCGGTTCCATAGTCATCGCATCGATCGCGTACAAGCGTTGCATCGCCAAAACATTTCCTCCTGCCGCTGGTTTATTCACACGATACCCACAGCGGCTTCACGCTAAGCCTATGATCACATGGCGAATATAGTCTGTGGAAAGTACTCCCCCGGCTTCACTTTCCGCTGGCGGCTTACCCCCGGCGGTTGGTACAACACCTAAAGATCCTCGGCGAGCGTTTGAGGAGATGGGTGATCTCGGGGGAGGTGGCCGTCTTGTTAAGCGCTCGTCTGAGGGATCAACCGATTTACTTTGCAGTTGCTGTCCACCCTGGGACACGGGCGTACATCCTCCGAAGAGAGCGCCCTTTTCTTTCCTCCTGCCCTGTTCCGTAGCATCTCGAACTCCTGAACCCTCTACTGGGCGTGAAGCTCGGTTATCCCTGCCTCAACACCCAATTCCCACAGCGCGGCTCGCGCACGTTCCGTCTGGCCAGTTACTCGAGTGACCGGCTATGCGAGGCCATCGCGGCGAATCTCGACGGTCTTCGCGCGATCCTGCAGTACAACATCGGGCAGGGTCTGCTGCACTTCCGGATCTTGTCCAGCCTGATTCCGTTCGCCAGCCATCCCATCTGCACGCACCCATGGGAAACAGACTTCGCGGCCGAGTTCCGCGCGCTGGGGCAACTGGCGCGGCAGCATGGGCTGCGGCTCTCGCTGCACCCGGATCAGTTCACGCTGCTCAACTCGCCGACCGAGCAGATCACACAGAACAGCATCCGCGAACTCGCCTACCAGGCGCGCCTTTTAGACCTGATGGAGTTGGATGCGACGCACAAAATCCAGATCCATATCGGCGGTGTATACGGCGACAAGCCACGCAGCCTGGCGCGCTTCGTCGAGCGCTACCAGCAGTTGCCCGACTCCATCCGGCGGCGCCTGGTGATTGAGAACGACGACCGCCAGTACAGCCTGCGCGACTGCCTCTGGGTCCATACCGTCTGTGGGACGCCGATCGTCTTTGATGTCTTCCATCACGCCCTGCTCAACGAAGGCGAGCCGCTGGCGGATGCCTTTCGCGTCTTCAGCCGTACCTGGCAGGGCGGCCATGGGTCGCCGATGGTCGACTACAGCAGCCAGGAACCCGGCGCCCGCGCCGGCACGCACGCCGCGACACTCGATGACCGCGACTTCACGCACTTCCTGCGCAAGACGAAGGCCTTCGATTTCGACCTGATGCTGGAGATCAAGGATAAGGAGCAAAGCGCGCTACGAGCGTTGGCCGTCGCGCGGCAGTTGGGGCGCATCCGGTAACGCGAGCCAGATTACTTGGCGAGAGCGCCGATGCCGCGATAGAAGAGATTGGCGCCGAGGTAGACCAGCCATACCGCCAGGGCCTTGCGCATGGCGCGGGAGGGCAGGTAGGAGGCCAGCCAGGCGCCCAGCAGGGCTCCGGGAACGCCGCCCATCAGCAGCAGTTGCAGAACCTCGTTATCGACGCCGCCAGCCGAGAAGTGCATGCCGCCGGCCGCGGTGGATAGCGCGAGGCCGAACATCACATCCGTGCCGATGATCTGGGCGCTGGTGAGGGTGGTCCAATGCATCAACGCCAGCGACCCGAGCGCACCCGCGCCCGCCGAGGAGAAGCCCACTTCCAACCCGATGGGGAAACAAACAAAGGGTAGGCGTTTTGATTTATCGACGCCGTGCACCGCGCCCGCCTGCTTGCGGAAGAAGTTGAGCGACGCCGAAAAGATAATGGTGGCGCCGAGCAGCAGCAGCATAATGCCGTCCAGGCCCTTGCTGTTCAGCTTCGATAGCGCGACGCTACCGATGAGCGCGCCAGGCAGACCACCCATCAGCAGCAGGCCGAGGATGCGCCAGTTGACGTCGCCGCGCAGCAGGAACAGCGGGGCGGCCACCAACTTGACGATGGCCACGAAGACCAGCGCGGTGCCGACGGCCTGTGGCGCCGGCATGCCCAGGAACAGCAACAACACGGGCGCGGTGAGAACACCGCCGCCGATGCCGGTCAGCCCGATCATCAGCGCAATGAGCAACCCCGCCAATGTGGTCATGGCTTCAGGCCTTTTCCGAGAACGTATGGATACCGCACTCCACCTTCCCTGCCCCGGCCCAGCGGCCCGAACGCGGGTTGTTGGGATCGACGGGCAGCACCGTGCAGGGCTCGCAACCGATGCTGGTGAAGCCGCGGTCATACAGCGGCAGGAACTCGATGTTGTTGGCCTTACAGTAGGCCCAGACGTCTTTGTTGGTCCAGTCGGCGACGGGGCTGACCTTGGCGAGCGCCTTGCCGTCAGGCAGGATGTGCGTCTCCACCTTCTTGAGGTTGGCGCGCGTGGGCGACTGTTCCCGCCGCAGGCCGGTGAACCAGATCTTGTAGTCGCTTAGGCCGCGGAACAGCGGCTCCACTTTGCGGATCTGGCAGCACTCGGTGGGCTTAGTCTGGTAGAGCTTGCCGAACTGCGCCTCATGCTCGACCAGGGTGGTCTTGGGCAGCAGGTTTACGACGTTCAGGTTCCAGAGCGCGGCATAGCGGTCGCGATAGGCGTAGGTTTCGGCGAAGTGATAGCCGGTTTCCAGGAACAGCACCGGGATATCGGGACGCACCTTGCGCACCATGTCGAGCACCACCATGTCTTCGGCCTGGAAGCTGCACGTGATACAGGCGGCCCCGGCGTTCTGCAACTGCTCGGCCACCACTTCGGCGGCGGTTAACGATTCCAAACGGTCCATACGTTAGATCCCATCCCCGCTATTGAAGCGGTCTGACAAAAGCACGCCACGCTGTTCCAGGTGGCTCAAGATGCGGTCGAGCGCACCGTCGATGTCGGCGGGCAGATCGAGTTCATCCAGCCGCAGGGCGCGCGGGTCGGCGCTCTCCGAAACGATGAGCAAGAGACCGGCGGCGAGCAGCGCGTCGGTAGCCGCGCCGGGGTCCATGACGATGGCTTGGCAACTGTGGTCGAACAGGCGGCGTTCCAGGCGCCGGGCCAGATCCTCTTCGCGGACGACAAGGATGGCCGGCTGATGGCCGTTGCGGGCATAGCGCTCGCTGGCGGTGAGCGGCTCAAACTTGCCCTTGGTGACGACGGCTTCGAGGATCATACCCGCGCCGACGGTGCCATTGGTGAGCGGATCAATCAGAATGAAGGCGCCGGTGAGGCGGTTGTCCTTGTAGGGGTCGAAGTAGAGGGCCTGGCTGACGTCCAGCCGCACAATGCCAATGTCGTTCAAGGCCAGTTGCTCGCCGGGCTGCTGGCTCATCTGCTGGATGTCGAGCTTGCTTTCGATAGCCTGCACGCGGACGGTGACCTGGCGGGTGGTCTGCTTGAGCAGTAGGTTGCGACCGGCGCTCAAGGGGGCGTCGGTCATCCACACAAGGTGCGCTTTCACCTGGCGGGCGATCTGCGGCAGGGCTTTCGGATGGACGAGCATGTCGCCGCGGCTGACGTCCCGTTCGTCCTCTAACGTTAACACCACCGACAGCGGCGCCTCGGCGGTATCGAGCAGGCCGTCGAAGGTAGAGATGGAGGCGATGCGGCTCTTGCGGCCCGAAGGGAGGATTTCAATTTCGTCGCCCACGCTCACGCGCCCGCTGGCGAGTTGCCCGGCGTAGCCGCGGAAATATTGGTCGGGGCGGATGACGTACTGGACGGGGAAGCGCAGCGGCTTGGAGCCGAGATCCTGGGTGACCGGAACGGTCTCGAGATACTCGAGCAGATAGGGGCCTTCGTACCAGGGCATGGCGGTGCCGAGGCGGGCGACGTTCTCGCCTTCGAGCGCGGACATCGGGATGGCCTGGATAGAGGAGAACCCGAAATCGGCGGCAAATGCCAGAAAATCAGAGACAATTTTGTCGAATACCTGCTGGCTGTAATCCTTCAGGTCCATCTTATTGACAGCCAGGACCAGGTGCGGAATGCCCAGCAGGGCAGAGATAGCAGCATGGCGGCGCGTCTGCGGCAGCACGCCGTGGCGGGCATCGACGAGCACGATGGCCAACTGCGCGGTAGAGGCGCCGGTGGCCATGTTGCGCGTGTACTGTTCGTGGCCGGGCGTGTCGGCGATGATGAACTTGCGCCGAGGCGTGGCGAAATAGCGGTACGCCACGTCGATCGTGATACCTTGCTCCCGTTCGGCGCGCAGACCGTCGGTGAGCAGCGAGAAATCGATGGGCCCGCTGGAGCGGTTGACCTTGCTGTTCTGGATGGAGGACAGCTGGTCTTCGTAGATGCCGCGGGCATCGTACAGCAAGCGGCCGATAAGCGTGCTTTTGCCGTCATCGACACTGCCGGCGGTGGAAAACCGCAGCAGTTCCTTGCTCGATTCCTGTTCCAGGAACTCCTCGATCGTAAGGGCTTCCGGTTGTTGATCCAATTCCTGTGATTCCACCGCGGCCATTAGAAGTACCCCTCGCGCTTCT
>JAEUQF010000183.1 GCA_016789745.1 Bryobacterales bacterium | reverse complement strand
ATGCAGTTGCGCGACGCGCTCTACAACTTCAGCGAACATCCGCTGGTGATCGGCAAGGAAGACGAGAATGGCAAAGCCTTCCTGCCGGCCGCCGGCGAGATGGATCCCGATGTCATCGCCCGCGCCGTCGCCGCCCGGTTGGACCCCACCGACTCGATCCGCCAGCGCCTGGCGCGGATTGAAGCCATCGAACTGCGCCCCAAGGAACTGGTGCCGCATCGAACGCCGAACTTCTGTTCCGGCTGTCCGCATAACCGCTCGACGCTGCTGCTGGAAGGGCAGATTGCCGGGGGCGGCATCGGTTGTCACGGCATGTCGGCGATGCTGGGCGAGGCCAATCGCGACTACGTCTACTGCACGCACATGGGCGGCGAGGGCGTGCCGTTCATCGGCATGAGCCACTTCACCGAAACCGAGCACATCTTCCAGAACCAGGGCGACGGCACGTACTTCCATTCCGGGTCGCTGGCGGTGCAAAGCTGTATCGCGGCCGGGATCAACATCACCTTCAAGATCCTCTACAACGGCCATGTTGCGATGACCGGCGGGCAGCAGGCCACCGGCGCCATTCCGATCCCCGACCTCACGCGCAAGCTGGAAGCCGAAGGCGTGAAGCGGATCATCGTGCTGGCCGAAGACCCGACGCGCTACACCGATGGCGTGGTGCTGGCGAAGAACGCCGAAGTGCGCGACCGCACCACCATCGAAACGGCGCTGGCCGAACTGGCGAAGATCCCCGGCGTCACGGCCATCATCTATGACCAGCAGTGCGCCGCCGAGAAGCGCCGTCAGCGCTCGCGCGGCAAGCTGGCCGAGCCCACCAAACGCCTCTACATCCACCCCGACGTCTGCGAAGGCTGTGGCGATTGCGTCAAGCAGTCCAACTGCATGAGCCTGCACCCCATCGATACCGAGAAGGGGCAGAAAGTGCAGATCCACCAGACTTCCTGCAACAAGGACTACTCCTGCGCGTTGGGCGATTGCCCCTCGTTCCTGACGGTGCAGATCGCCGAAGGCAGCGGCATGAAGAAGCGCAAGCTGCCCGAACTGCCGGTGACGGAAGTGCCCGCGCCGCGGGAGATCGTGCGCGCGGGCGACGGCTATCGGATTCTCATGCCGGGCATCGGCGGCACGGGCGTGGTTACGATCAACGCGCTTATCGCCACGGCGGCCACCATCGACAGGCTGCATGTCAGCACGCTTGACCAGACGGGCCTGGCGCAGAAGGGCGGTGGGGTGGTCTCGCACCTCATTCTGAGCGAGAAGCCCATCGTGATGGCGGCCAAGACCAACATCGCCAACTCCGACCTGATCCTGGGCTTTGACGTACTGGGCGCCGTCAGCCCAGACAACCTGAAAACCGCCGCCGCGGGCAAGACCGTGGCCGTGCTCAACACCAGTCACGTGCCCACGGGCGAGGACATCCGCAAACGGCGGGTGATCTCCGGACCAGGGCGCCTGCTGGACCTCATTCGCGACAACACGCGCCACGGGCATAACGTCTACCTGGACGCATCGCGCCTGGCCGAGGGGCTGTTCGGCAGTCACCTGGCGGTGAACACGTTCCTGATGGGCGCGGCGTTCCAGGCCGGGCTGCTGCCGGTGAGCGAGGCGGCGCTGACGGAGGCGATCCGGCTGAATGGGGTGGATGTCGAGCGCAACCTGCAGATCTTCCTGTGGGGGCGGAAGTACTATCACGATGCCGAGTCGGTGGAGGCCGTGCTGCGGGCCCCTGCCGCAGGGCCGGCCGCTCCCACGCCGCTCGATCGGGAAGCCGACCTCCGCGCCTACCAAAGCGCCGCCTATGCGAGCGAGTTCCGCGCCTTTGTCGATCAGGTGCGGGCGCGGCAGCCGGAGCTGGCTCCGGTGGTGGAACGCTACCTGTATAAGCTGATGGCCTACAAGGATGAATACGAGGTGGCGCGGCAACTGACACGGCCGGACGTGGAGGCCCGCATCCGGGAGACGTTCGAGGCGCCGGAGTCGATTGGCTACAACCTGCATCCGCCGCTGCTGCGCGCCTTTGGGTATAAGAAGAAGCTGCATCTGGGTCCGTGGTTCCGGCCGGTGCTGAAGACGTTGGCGGGCTTGAAGGGGCTGCGCGGGACGGCGCTGGACATATTCGGCTATCTGCCGCATCGACGCCGCGAGCGGGCGCTGATTGGCTGGTACCGCGAGTTGACCGAACAGGTGCTGGGGGCGGTGCAGCCGGGGAGTCTCGAACTGGCGCGGGAGATCCTGTCTTTGCCGGAGCAGATCCGGGGCTATGAGGGGATCAAGGAAGAGAGTATTGAGAAGGTGAAACAGGCGGCGGAAGAGAAGCTGGGGCGGCTGCGCGGGGTGAAGGTGGGGGCGCCGGTTTAAGGTGTCCACGTAGGGGTTCTGCCTTAGCCAGAATGTGACTTTCGGCACTTTCCCGGAACCCGGTACCCCCCTAGGATGGAGGTTCTACCGATGCTGATTTCCGGGGAACCGTGAGCTCCGTTTCAATCTTCCGTCAAGTCTCCAGTTCCGGCTCCGTTCCGCCGATGAGGTTGGATGTGGGCGAGCAGGCGCAACAGGGAGAGCAGGGGACGGCTGAGAAGCCGAAGCCGCAGGCTGCCCGTTTGCCGTGGGTTGCCCGCCTCTATTTGACGGCGATGGTGGCCCTGGCAGTAGTCTGCTTCCTCGATGCCATCCAGCGCGCCGAGCCGGTCAATCCGGGGCGCTTTGTCCTCTATCTGGGGATTTCGGTGGCGGCTTCGGTGTTAAAGGTACGGCTGCCGGGCATTCGCGGCACCATGTCGGTGAACTTTCTGTTCCTGCTGACCGCGCTGGTGGCGCTGACGGTAACCGAGACGCTGGTCATCGGGCTGGTTTCGGCGCTGGCGCAGACCTTCTGGCGTCCGAAGTCGCGCCCAAGCCTGGAGCGGACCGCGTTCAACGTGGCGCTGATCGCGATTGCCCTGCGGGCAACCTACTCGGCCTTTCACGTAGAGCAGTTAGGCCCCATTCCGATCCAGTTTCACCTGCGTCTGATCGTCACCGCCGGCGTGTACTTCCTGATGAACACGGTGCCGGTGGCGATCATGATCACGCTCACCGAGCACAAGCCGCTGGTGAAAACGTGGCGCGAGACCTATCTGTGGGTGTTCAGCTACTACCTGGTGGGGGCGGCCTTCGCGGGCGTGTTCAGCGCGCTTGAAAAAGCCATGGGCTGGGAAGCGGCGACGCTGGTGCTGCCGGTGATCTATACCGTCTACCGCGCCTACCGGCTGTACCTGAGCCAGGTGGAGGCGGAGAAGGCCCAGGCCGAACTGCAGCGGGCCCATGCCGAGGCGCAGCGCATCCATGCCGAGGAAGTCTCGGCGCTGCACCTGCGCACCATTGAGGCGCTGGCGATGGCGATTGAAGCCAAGGACCAGACCACGCATGACCATCTGCAGCGAGTGCAGATCTACTGCACCGAACTCGGCAAGCTGATGAACCTGAGCGAAGACGAGATGCTGGCGTTGCGAGCCGCCAGCCTGCTGCACGATATTGGCAAGCTGGCCGTGCCGGAGCACATCATCTCGAAGCCGGGCAAGCTGACGCCGGAAGAGTTCGAGAAGATGAAGATCCATCCGGTGGTAGGGGCCGAGATCCTGGAACACGTGCAGTTCCCGTATCCGGTGGTCCCGATCGTTCGGCATCACCATGAGCGCTGGGACGGGACCGGGTATCCGGACGGGGTCAAGGGTACCGAGATCCCGATCGGGGCGCGAATCCTGTCGGCGGTGGATTGCCTGGACGCACTGGCGAGCGACCGCCAGTACCGGCCGGCGCTGCCGCTGGACGAAGCGATGGCGGAAGTAGAGCGCTTTTCGGGGTCGCGGTATGACCCGGAAGTGGTGCGGCTGCTGCAGGACAACTATCAACGCTGGGAGCGCGAGGCACGGGGCAACGTACCGGCGCGGAACAAGCTGAATACGGACATCCGGGTGGAACGGGGCGATGCGCCGGCGGCGGGCTTTGCGACGGCCGAAGGGGCGGCGGCGCGGCGTAAGAACTCGGCCGAGTTCCTGAACTCGATTGGGGCGGCGCGGCACGAAGCGCAGGCGATCTTCGAACTGACGCAGGATATGGGCCGGACGCTGGCATTGAATGAGATGCTGCCGGTGTTTGCGGACCGGTTGAAGAAGCTGATTCCGCATGATGCCATAGCCGTGTATCTGCTGGAGAAGTCGCAGGAGGCGCTGATTCCGGCCTTTGTGGGCGGGGAGAACTCGCGGCTGTTTGCGTCGCTGCGGATTCCGATGGGCCAGGGGTTGTCTGGGTGGGTGGCCGAGAACCGGAAGACGATTGTGAACGGCAATCCGTCGGTGGAGCCGGGCTATCTGAATGACCGCAGCAAGTTCACGCTGATGCGGGCGGCGCTGTGCATTCCGCTCGAAGAGGAAGGCAAGCTGCTGGGGACCTTGGCGCTGTATTCAGCCGAGAAGGAAGGCTTTACGCAGGACCATCTGCGCATTGTGCAGTTGCTGAGCGGCAAGCTGGCGCAATCGGTGCAAAACGCCATCAGCTACCAGCGCGCCGAGGACACTTCGCTGCGAGACCATCTGACGGGTCTGCCGAACTCGCGGGCGCTGGCGCATCATGTGGAAGAGCTGCTGCGGGCCGGCCGGATGGTGACGGTAATGGTGGGCGATCTGGACGGCTTCAAGGAGATCAACGACACCTACGGGCATCCGGAGGGCGACCGGCTGTTGCGGGCGGCGGCGGCGGCGCTACGCGACAGTTGCCGGCACCAGGACTTTGCGGCACGCATGGGTGGGGACGAGTTCGTGCTGGTTTGCGCGGATCTGGACCCGCAGGATGCACAGGAGACGATGGAACGGGCGGTGAGCGCGGTGGAACAGGCGGCCACGGAGTTGTACGGCAAGCCGGTGGTGTCGCTGAGCGCGGGCCTGGCGTCGAGCCCGGATGACGGACTGAACCACGATCAACTGATCGCGGTGGCCGACCGGCGGATGTACGAGACCAAGGCGGCGCGGAAGGCCGAACGGCGGCGCACGGCGTCGCTGTTAGCCGTGAATGCCGCGGTGCTGGCGTCGCACCGGCCGGAAGCGGTGACGGGTCCCGGCACGCGGCCTGCGTAGAAGAGCGGGCGATGCGGACGTTGGCGGGCAAACTGGCGGGTCTGGTGCTGACGCTGGTGGTGGGCGGTTTGCTGGGGGCGACGCTGGTGCGGCTGGCGCCGGGCGCTGATGTGGATGAACGAGAACAGGACGCGCGGTTGAGCGAAGCGAGCCTGGCGGCGCTGCGGCGGGAGAATGCGGCGCCGGACGGCGTGGTGAGCTTCTACGCGGGCTATCTGGGGCGACTGATTGCCGGGGATTTCGGCAAGTCGCGCGGAACGGGGCAGCCGGTGCGCGAGATCCTGGCCGAGCGGGCGCCACTGACGCTGCGGAGTGCGGGTTTCGGCTATCTGCTGGCCTGGGTTGGCGGGCTGGCACTGGCGCTGCTGTTGGCGGGCCTGCGGTCAAGCTGGCTGGATGTCGTGGGGGCGGGCGCGGCCGGCCTGCTGCTGAGCCTGCCTGCGGCCTGTATCGGATTCGTCGCCCTGTGGACGGGGATTGGGCTGGAGTGGGCGGTTGGGGCGGTGCTGTTCCCGAAGATCTTCCTGTTCAGTTCGGCGTTGCTCGGCAATCTGTACGGGCGGCCGCACGTGTTGCAAGCGCTGGCCAAGGGCTTGTCGAGCGCGCGGATCCTGGTGTTCCATGTGCTGTGGCCGGCGGTGCCGGAGTTGGCGGCATTGGCGGGGGCGACGACGGGGCTGGCGTTTGGGGCGGCTATACCGCTGGAGGTTGTGTGCGATTCGCCGGGGTTGGGGCAGTTGGCCTGGCAGGCGGCCACGGCGCGAGACCTGCCGGTGTTGGTGGCATTGACACTGCTTGTGACGCTGGTAGTAAAGACTTCCGACATCTTGGCCGAACTGGTGCGTAGCGGCCTTCGGGAGAGCCGCGCATGAAGACGGGCATTCGCAGGACAGCCTTGGGAGTTTTGGCAACGCTGGCGCTGGCGGCGGCGGGGGCGGGGTATCTGGCTCCCGCGCCGTACGACCGGCAGTTCCGGGAGGAGCCGAATGCGCCGTGTTCGCGGAGGTTTCCGTTAGGGACGGATGAGTTGGGGCGGGACCGGCTGTCGCGGCTACTGTACGGGGCGCGGGTGTCGTTGTTGTTGGCGCCGTCGGCGGCGCTGCTGGCCACAGTGGCGGCGGCGTTGGCGGGGGGAGCGGCGGGCTGGCTGGGCGGCTGGACGGACCGGGCGTTGATGTCGGGCGCGAACCTGGTGTTGGCGATGCCGTGGATGTTCCTGCTGATCGCGGTGCGGGCGGCGCTGCCCTTGAATGTGGACCCGGGCGTGTCGCTGGCCGTAACGGTAGTGCTGCTGGGCGGGTTGGGTTGGGTGCCGGCGGCACGGGCGCTGCGGGCGGGCATGCTGCGGCTGGTACGGTCGGACTTTCTGTTGCAGGCGCGGGCGGCCGGGTGCGGGACGGCGCGGCTGTTCTTTGTCCATGCGCTGCCGAACACCAAGGGATTGCTGGCGGCGCAGTTCTGGACGGCGGTGCCGCTGTTCCTGCTGGCCGAGGCCAACCTGAGCCTGTTGGGGCTGGGGGTAGCTGAGCCGATGCCGTCACTGGGCAATCTGCTGCGGGAGTTGGAGAGTTTCCATCACGTCCGCAGCCAGCCGGTGGTGCTGGCACCGCTGGTGGTGTTGGTGGCGTTGGTGACGTGCTGCCAGTTGGCCTTTCCGGCCCGCGAGGAGGGAATGCGATGATCAGGTGTTTGGTGGCTTTGGGTGTGCTGGTGCTGTCGGGTCTGGCGGCGGGCGAGGAGTTGCGGTTCTGCCTGCGAGCTGACCCGAAGACGTTCGACCCGGCGCTGGTGGCCGATGAATACTCGTTCGCGGTGCAGTATCTGACCGGCGGGGTGCTGGTGCGGTTCAACCGCCGGACGCAGGCGATGGAGCCGGAGTTGGCAACGTCCTGGAAGGTCGATCAGGGCGGGCGGCGGATTACGTTGCAGCTGCGCCAGGGAGTGCGATTCTCCGACGGCACTCCGTTCACGGCCCAGGACGTGATCTACACGATCCGGCGGCTTCTGGATCCGGCGCTGCATTCGCCCATTGGGGATAGCTTCCGGTCCGGGGCGGGCGAGTTGCGGGCCGAGAGCAAGCGGCCGGACCAGGTGGTGCTGACCTTCCCTGCCCCGGTGGTGAATCTGGAGCGGCTGCTGGACCAGGTGTTCGTGCAGTCGGCTACGTCGCCGTTGAAAGAGAAGGCAGGGTTGGGGCCTTTCGTGCTCAAGGAGTACAAGACGGGGGCGCAGCTGTTGTTTGCTCGAAATCCGCAGTATTGGAAGCGCGACAAGCAGGGGCGGGCATTGCCCTACGCCGATGGGGTGCGGCTGAGCATCCAGGCGAACCGGGAGACCGAGTTGCTGCGGTTCGAGCGCGGCGAGATCGACCTGATCAACACGCTGGATACCCGGCTATATGACCGGCTGCAGAAGGAGATGCCGCGGGCGGTGGCGGATCTGGGTCCGGGGCTGGATTCCGAGTTTGTGTGGTTCAACCAGGCGCCGGGGTCGCCGCTGCCGGCGTACAAGAAGAAGTGGTTCACGTCGGCGGCGTTCCGGCGGGCGGTTTCGGGGGCGATCAACCGGGCGGATTTGTGCCGGCTGGCGTTGAACGGCCATGCGGTGCCGGCCGCAGGACCGATTTCGCCGGCCAACCAGGCGTGGTTCAACCGAGATCTGAAGCCGCATGCGTTCGATCCGAAGGGGTCGCTGCAGATGCTGGAGAAGGCGGGGTTCCGGAAGGGGCCAGGCGGGCTGACCGATAGCGAAGGGCACCGGGTGGAGTTCTCTCTGGTGACGAATGCGGGGAACCCGGCGCGGGCGCGGCTGGCCTCGCTGCTGGAGCAGGATTTGGCGCAGTTGGGGATCAAGATCAACATCGTGACGCTGGACATGCCATCGCTGCTGGAGCGCATCAGCCGCACGGCGGATTACGAGGCGTGTCTGCTGGGTTTCGTGAATACCGACGTGGACCCGAACGGGCATATGAACGTGCTGTTGAGCTCGGCGTCGAACCATCCCTGGAATCCGAAGCAGGCCAAGCCGGCGACGCCGTGGGAAGCCGAGATCGACGCGCTGATGCAGGCACAGGCAGGGCTGGCCGATGCCAGGCAGCGGAAGGCCAAGTTTGACCGCGTGCAGAGGATTTTGTGGGAGCAGACTCCCATCGTTTACCTGCTGCATAAGAACTATTTGGTGGCGGTGTCGCCGAACTTGCAAGGGGCTGACCCGCGGCCGCTGGCGCCACAGACGTACTGGAACATCGAATGGATCGCACCCTCAGGCACACGGACGATCTCGCAGCGCTAGCGGGCGCCACGCCCCCCCCGCAGACGCCGTTGCTGACAGTGGACGTGTCGGTGTCCTACGGGGAAAAGCCGGTGCTACGCCGGGCGGCATTGACGGTGGGCGAAGGCGAGATTCTGGGGCTGATCGGGCTGAGCGGATCGGGCAAGAGCACGCTGGGGCTGGCGGTGCTGGGGTTGGCAGGTCTGCGCGGGGCGCGGGTGGAGGGCCGGATTCTGTTCGAAGGCCGGGATTTGCTGCGTTTAGGCAGTAGAGAACTGCGGCGGGTCCGCGGCCAGCAGATTGCGTTCGTGCCGCAGAGCCCGCTGGCTGCGTTGAATCCGGCGTTGACGTTGGGGACACAGTTCCGGGAGGCGTGGCAGGCGCATTCGTCCGAGGCGGGCTGGCTGGGGCGGGTGTTCGAACTGTTGGAGCAGGTGAACCTGCCGGCAAGCGAGGGGTTTTTGCGGCGGTTGCCGCAGGAGTTGAGTGTGGGGATGGCGCAGCGGGTGCTGATCGCGATGGCGGTGCTGCACCGGCCGCGGCTGCTGATTGCCGATGAGCCGACGAGCGCGCTCGATGTGATCACGCAGGCGGAGATTGTAGAGCTGTTCCGGAGATTGAACGTGGGTGCGGGGACGGGGGTGCTGTACATCTCGCACGATTTGGTGTCGGTGGCGGGGCTATGCCATCGATTATCGATTTTAGCGGACGGCGAGATCGTGGAAACCGGAGAGACACGCCGAGTCTTCGCACAGCCGGAGCACGAGCATACGCGAAAGCTGGTGGCGGCGATTCCTGGCTTGGGTTCGGACGTGCACTTTTTTGGTTTTGGGCCAGGTGCTTCCCGCTGAAGGGAGGCGAGACCTCCCTGGATAAGACGATAACAGATAGGGGCCGAGGGACAAGGGGCGGGAGACCGCTACGGTCTTGTAAATAGGCCAGTTAGCAATTTCGCAAGAGTTGGGAACGGCTGTCGGGGGTCCTGCGGGGGCGACCACAATGTGCACCGGGCGCCGGGTATGGTGAAGGTGAGGGCTGAGGGAAAAGGGCGGTCCACGAGTGGGACGTGGCGGACGGGGGGAGATTGCCGCTGAACGATCATGGAGCCGGCGTCACAGGTCACGGACGCCCCAGCAGAGTAAGTGTAGCCGACCGGCAAGGTAACCTCACCAAGTCCATCGTGTATCTGGGGCGCTACGTCCCCGATCACCGCCTGATTGGGGTAGTGAACATTGTGGAGCAAGAGATTACTCTTCTGGGGCGGGGTGCCGTCCGCCCAGCGAACCCGCGCGGTTACGGTCGCGGTGGGCAAGCGCCACAGCCGGAGTGGATCAAGGAGCGTTGGCGAATGGGCGACGACTCGCAGGCGCGCCGCAAGGTCCTCGGCTGCAACGCCCGGATAGCAGGTCGTCGGAAAAGGCTGATGCTGGTGCGGCGCATCGTAATCGTGGACAGCGATGAGGTAACGGCCAGGATCGACCCCCGTGATCTGGTACCGGCCTTGGTTGTCGGTCCAGTCGCTCTTTGTCGCAAGCGAGCGCGCGTCACCGGTCCCGGCAACGGGAAGCGCTTGTACACGAACGCCGCGCAGCGGATGGCCGGAGGTGTCAAGGACGGTGCCGTGAAGGCAGCCGGAGTCAGAGGTTGCGACGCAGGTATCCCGATCCACTGCTGGCTGGCGGGCGTAACCGGACAGACTGAGCGTGACGGCGAGAAGAGCGGTCAGCAAGAAACCCCGGACGAAAACGGACTGCGTGTTGGGATAGTCGCATACGGCGACGGGCGCGGTTCGGAGGCTGCGAAAGGCGCTCGCGGATGCCGCTGCGAGTGCGAAGGTCCAGAGGAGGATTGCGGTGTCCTGGAAGAGGAGCAAGGGGTGGCGCGGTCCATAGAAGGATGGCTGGAATCGGAGGTCTGCGATCCCTAAGGCAGCGATCGCGAGCACGACGATCATAGCCGTAAGGAGCGCCAGGCGCTGGAGTGCCGGAAAACGGCGGCTTGGGAAGACGAGGACGTTGGCATCGAGCCGCGTCCCCACCCACCACCACCAAAGCAGGATGAGCGGTAGACGAATCAGGTGAGGGTCGAGTTCGCCGTATAGATAAGGCAGTGCGAGGAAGGGGCCTTGCGAGAACGAGCGCGGGAGCGTTGAGAGCAGACAGGAGGACTTGGGGTAAGCGGTGGGGCCACATCGGCAGCCCGGTATCGCAAGGCGCGCAGGAGCGCCACGCGAGGACACCGCCGATCATGAGGCCAAAGGAAAGAAGGCCGAGGACCAGCGGCAGGAGGAGAAGGGGCGGGCGCATAAGTTGTTGGACACCGGGGAGCAACGAGGGTGCCCGGGAAGGTGGCGGGGGAGAGAGGTGGGAAACGGTACAGTCGGGCGGGGGAGAGCCTATCGATTAAAATCGCCGGACCGATATGTCCGGAATACGCCTATGGCGCATTCTTCCGTGTCTGGGAGCTGCGGTGATTTCCATCAAGAAGTATTTGAATCGACCGTCTTCGTCCGAAGACACGCTCCGTCGCGTGCTGACGTTGCTGATGCAGGCGATCGAACTGCATACGGTGGAGGGGGATGCGGACGACTACCGGCGTTTCCGGAGTTCGATGCAGATTGCGTTGACGGGATTTGGGCCGGAGAGCACGGCGGACCAACTGCTGGTGATGGCAGGGGCGGTGACGACGGCGGTGCGGGAGTACAGTGAGCGGACGAGCCGGTTCATCCGGACGCAGGTGGCCGAGTACCACCGGATCGTGCATCTGTTGACGGAGACGGTGAGCCACTGCGCGCAGGGAGATGAGCGGGCGCTGGGGCGGCTGAAGAGCCTCGAAGAGCAGTTGCAGCGGGCCGCGCAGGTGGAAGACGTGCGGGAGTTGCGGATCGAACTGGGTCACTGCCTGGCGTCGCTGCAGGCAAGCGTGCAGGAACAGAAGGAAGAAGCGGCGAAGGCGGAACGGCTGCGGGCGGCGGTGGACGCGGTCTGTCGGCCGGTGGTGCAGGAAGAACCGCGACGGGAGGGGCAAGCGCGCGGGTCCGGCAACTTCGATCTACTGACGCAGGAGCTTGTGCGCGAAGCGGTGGGAAATCGACCGCGGGACAGACTGCAGTACGTGCTAGTGCTGGTGGTGGATAAGTTCGCGGCGCTGCAGACGCGGTTTGGACCGGAGCTGGCAGACCGGATTCTGTGGCTGTTGAAGCGGGATGTGAAGCGGAGGCTGAACGACCAGGACAGGCTGTACCGGTGGCACGGGGCGGTTTTTGTGGGCTTGCTGTCGCGGGACTACCGGTTGGCGGAGGTAAGCGCGGAGATGGCGCGGGCAGTGAGCTCGAAGTTCGAGGAGCATGTGGAAGTGGGGCAGCGTTCGATTCTGTTGACGGCGTCGGTGAACTGGACGGTGTTTCCGATGGAGGGGCCGGATGGGGAGATACTGCGCAAGATCGATGAGTTCGCGGGACGGCACAGTGGGCGGGGGAATGGGAGCGGGGCGTTTGCGGGGGCGCGACCGCGTTGAATGAGGGGAAGGGACCCGGGGCGGGCCAACTCAGTCACAGATCACCTAATTTTCCGTGACATCTTCATGAATCAGGTTACGTTTCGATGAACCATGTTTGTGTGAAATTATCGGCAAGATGAGATTCCGCCGGACTCGATCCCTCAGGGATGGGCGCGAAAAGAGGAGAGCCGGCATGGTGATCTCCAATGGTGCCACAGTTCATGCCAGTCCCCTTTGCTTTGGCTTCATGCCGATTCGAAAAGCTTATCGCTTCTACAGGAGACCTGCCCCGCTTGTGTCGAGGGTGCCGCCGCCGCCAAGTTCCACCACGATGGGGGGCTGGCGAAACCGCGGCATGAAAGCTGGCGTGTCGCCTTGCCGCACGGCAACGTGGAAGAGAGCCAAGGCAAGGTACGCGATAAATAGTCTGCTCATCGAACAGCGCGTCCTCTACTTCCCCTGTTTCGACAGGTTGTCTTAGCACCGATAGCGGTGTAATGCGTGGCGCGGTCTTGGTACGACGGGTGCGATGTGGCAGAAGCGATGACTGGAGTATTGTGTCGCGTATCACGCCCCGAAAGCAATAGTTCGATCGACACTTACGACCTTTATTCAAACTGAAATTAAGCGAAGGCGGTGACTTTTTTCGCAAGAATTTGGGGGCTATTCGATCAGCGAGTGTAGTCTCCCGAACTTAGCTGGGGTCTGAAGAATCTGGGCAACCGCCCAGGATGATGCGTTGGGCAGGACGGTGGGGCCGGCATGGCGCTTGCGATGGAAGGGATCGCGTGTGGGACTACAGCCGCCAGTGCTGGAGCAGGCGCGTACCGGGCGTGATAGACTGAGGTCGGCAAACCATGGCCGTCGGCAATCGATTTGTTCGTGTTTCTAAGGCAGTTTTGTGTCTGGGCGTATGGCTGCTTGCGCCCCTCGGGGTGGACGCCGCGCCGGAGGCGGTGGATCATGCGGCGAAAAAGACTGAGGCCGAGGAGTATTTCCGGAGCAAGGTCACGCCATTTATCCAAACATATTGTATTGCGTGTCATCAGAACCGGCGGCCGACACGGGCTGGGGTGAATTTCTCGCCGGCGTTGAAGGCTCCGGGACACGCGGCGTTTACGGATCAGTGGAAGCGGGCGGCGGCGCGGGTGAAGGCGCACGATATGCCGCCGAAAGGCTCGCCGCAACCGAGCGATGCCGATCGCGAGATGTTTGCTGAGTGGATGGGAAGGGTGAAGTACCTGGGCCCGAAGGATCCGGGACCCTTTCTTATTCGCCGGTTGACCAAGACCGAGTACGCAAATACGCTGCGGGATCTGTTCGGTGTGGAGCCGTCGATTGCCGATGGGCTGCCGGATGAAGTGAGCGGCGAGGGGTATCTAAACTCGCTTTCGGCATTGCAGTTGGAACAGTATCTGAAGATCGCCGATCGGGTGGTGGCGGGGATTGGCGCGCGAGAGAAGCGGCTGTTCGGGAGCCCACCGGGGTCGGCGCGGGACGTGGCGCGGCGGCTGGCGAAGAAGGCGTACCGGCGGCCGGCGACCGAGGCCGAGTTGGATGTACTGGTGCAGGCCTATGAATTGGGGCGCCGGAACAAGCTGGGCCACCGCGAGGCCCTGCACCTGATGTTGAAGGGCATGCTGGTGTCGTCGCAGTTCCTGTTTATCACGCCCGCGGGGGAGGCCGGAACGACGTCCGGCATTGCGCCTCTGGACGATTATCAGCTCGCATCGCGGCTGTCCTATTTGTTGTGGGCGACGATGCCGGATGAGGAGTTACTGGCGCTGGCGGATAAGGGCACGCTGCATGAGCCGGCGGTGCAGGAAGCGCAGATGCGGCGGTTGCTGAAGGACCAGCGGTCGCGGGCGCTGTTTGACGGATTTGGGGCGCAGTGGCTGGGTGTCGGTGGGTTGAAGAGCCAGGTGTTTGATCCGGCGCTGTTTCCGCAGATGACGGCGCCGATGCGAGCGGCGATGTATGACGAAGCGCGGCTGTTTTTCGACAGTATTGTGCGGGAAAACCAGAGCGTGGTGCGGTTTGTGGATGGGGATTACACGTATCTGAACGGCACGCTGGCGGCGCTTTATGGATTAGAGAAGAGTGTGAAGGGCGCGGAGATGCGGCGGGTGAAGTTAGCGGATAGCAATCGCGGCGGGGTGTTGGGAATGCCGGGTGTGCTGGCGGCAACTTCGTTTCCGAATCGCACGAGTCCGGTGAAGCGCGGCGTGTGGGTGTTGGAGCAGATGCTGGGGGACCACGTGCCGGCCGCGCCGCCGAATGTTCCGGCTTTGGATCAACAGGACCCGGCGACGGCGAAGAATCTGACGGTGCGGGAGCGCACGGAGCTGCACCGCACGAATGCGGTGTGCGCGAATTGCCACAAGATTCTGGACCCGATTGGATTCGGGTTGGAGAATTTCGACGCCATTGGGCGCTGGCGGGATCAGGACAGCAATGGGAAGCCGATTGATGCGGCGGGCGAGTTGCCGGGTGGGAAGCGGTTTTCGGCTCCGAAGGATTTGAAGGTGATCCTGGCGGGGCGGACCGATGCGGTGGCGCGCAATCTGGTGGAGAAGCTGCTGGCGTATGCGCTGGGCCGGCGGTTGGAAGGCTATGACGAGATTGTGGTGGATAATCTGATGCAGGAGGTGGCCAAGGATGGCTACCGCATGCAGACGCTGCTGAAGAGCGTGGTGACGAGTTATCCGTTTACGCATCGCCGGATTGGGCGGAAGGAGGACTTGCAATGAACAAGATGGACAGGCGTTCCTGCCTCAAGGGTTTGGGCGTTTCGCTGGGGTTGCCGTTGTTCGAGTCGATGGGCTGGGCCGAACCGGTGAAGGGCAAGAGCAACAAGCCGCCGGTGCGTTTGGGATTCATGTACATGCCGCACGGGGTGATCATGGATCAGTTCTGGCCCAAGGATGCAGCGAGTTTCCTCACGTCGCCGCCGCCGGCGCTGGCGTCGCTGCGGCCGGTGCTGGACCAGTGTCTGTTGATGAAGGGGATCTCGGGTGTGCCGATTGCTCCGTTTAATGGGGCGCCGCATGCGCTGGAGTTATCGACGTGGCTGACGGCGACACTCCCGGCCGCGGATAAGCGGGCGGAGATCCATATCTCGATTTCGGCGGATCAGATTGCGGCGAATCATGTGGGGGCGTTCACGACGTTGCCGTCGCTGGAGTTGGCGACCATGCCGCAGACCTGGAAGGAAAACCAGGAAGGGTTGAACGAAGGGTATTACTCGCATTGCAGCTTCCGGTCGCCGACGCAGGCGATGCCGGCTGAGGTGAATCCGCGGAATGTGCTGTACCGGCTGTTCCAGAAGCAGGAGGATGGTGGGGGGCGGGAAGCGTCGGCGATGACGGCGTTGGACCGGAGCCTGTTGGATATTGTTTTGGGCGGGGCGAGGGACCTGCGGCGGACGTTGCCGGCGGCGGACCAGCAGAAGCTGGATGAGTATCTGGACAGTGTGCGGTCGGTGGAACGGCGGATCGCGGCGATTGAGTACAGGTTGAAGGAAGCGGCGTTGGAGAAGGCTGGGGTGAGTGCGAGCAAGCGGCACGCCTCGGATTCGCCGCCGATCGAGATCAAGATTCCGGAAGGGGATAAGCGGAGCGAGTACATGCAGGTGATGTGCGACCTGAATGTGCTGGCGTTCCAGACGGATACGACGCGGGTGAGCACGTATATCGGGTCGACGCCGAACGGGGCGTCGTATCCGGAGTTGGGATTCAACGATCAGCATCACTCGAATACGCATCACCAGAATGAGCCGGAGAAGGTGCGGAAGGTGGCGGCGATCACGGAGTTCAATATCGCGCAGTTCGCCTACATGGTGAAGAAGATGCACGGTTTGAAGGAAGGCGAGGGGACGCTGCTGGATAACTGCATCATGATGTGGGGTTCGGGGCTGGAGGATGGGAACCTGCATACGCGGGAAAACCTGCCGTTTATCGTGGCGGGTAAGGGTGGCGGGTCGATCCAGACGGGGCGGTTTTTGGCGGATACGAAGGGGAATCAGGGGGATTTGCTGACGACGTTGTTGGCTTGCGCGGGGATCCCGATTGACCGGCCGGTGGGGATTGCGACGAAGCAGTTGGAGGAGATCAAGGGGTAGGGGATATCAAGGATGAGTGAGGTATCGGTCGCGCCGGCCCGCACTCGGTTAGCCGCTTTGCGTTGAAGGGAGCAGTCACTTCGTGCCTGCTTTAGGGGATTGATGGACACACTCACGCCGAGAGAGCGGAGCCTCAGGATGGGATTGGTCCGGGGAACGGACACGAAGCCGGAAATGGTGATCCGGCGACTGATCCACGGGATGGGCTATCGCTATCGTTTGCATGTCGCAGGTCTTCCGGGGAAGCCCGACATCGTATTCTCGGCCAGAGGTAAAATCATCTTTGTGCATGGATGTTTTTGGCATCGCCACGCAAGCGCGTCTTGTAAGCTTGCGCGGCTGCCAAAGTCGCGCCTGGAGTTTTGGAAGCCGAAGTTGGAACAGAACCGGAATCGGGACAAGGAGACGATGCGCTGTTTGAGACGGGCGGGTTGGAAGGTCCTGGTGGTTTGGGAGTGTCAGGTGAAGACCGCCGCCATTGCCGATAAGATCCGTAGTTTCTTGGAGGCCGATTGACTTCAGTTGAACTTTTCGCGGGCGCTGGCGGGCTGGCGCTAGGCATATCTAAAGCGGGATTCATTCACAAGGCGGTCGTGGAGATCAACCACGATGCGTGCAATACGATTCGGCTGAATCAGCAACGAGGGCTCAAGCCTATCGCCGACTGGCCGCTTTTCGAAGCCGACGTAACGCAGTTTTCCTTTGCCGAGCTCGGTTCCGACATCGACCTTCTCGCTGCCGGCGTACCATGTCAGCCGTGGTCGATGGGCGGCAAACACAAAGGGATGCAGGACGCGCGGAACATGTTCCCGGAGATGTTGACAGCGGTTAGAGCTTTGCAGCCGAAGGCGATTCTGATTGAGAACGTCAAAGGGCTGCTTCGCCAGTCGTTTGCCAACTACTTTCAGTACATCAAGTTAATGCTGTCGTTCCCCGAAGTGACTCGGAACGAAGGAGAGCAGTGGCGCCATCACATGGCGCGTTTGGAGCAGCAGGAGACCTCCGGCAGCCAGGACGGCCTCCGGTACAATGTCGTGCACGAATTGCTCAACGCCGCCAATTACGGTATCCCGCAGCGGCGAGAGCGTGTCTTCATCGTGGCGTTCCGGTCAGACCAGCGGATCCGGTGGAGTTTTCCGGAGCAGACGCATTCCCAAGAGCTTCTCTGGGAAAGCCAGCATGTCACAGGCGAGTACTGGGACGTGCACAAAGTGGCAGAAAAGGATCGACCGGCGAAGGCATCCCAGCAGATGCTGACGCGATTTCGAGAAAGGAACATGTTCACGGAAAGCCAGACACGTTGGCAGACGGTGCGTGACGCGATTAGCGGGCTACCAGATCCGGAGTTCGAACCAACCGCTGAGATTCCGAACCATCAATTCCAACCGGGAGCCCGCAGCTACCCAGGCCACACGGGGAGCCCGCTCGACGAGCCGTCCAAGACACTGAAAGCAGGAGATCATGGCGTGCCGGGTGGAGAGAACACTGTTCTATATCCAAACGGAAGACTGAGGTACCTTACCGTTCGGGAATCCGCGCGGATCCAAACGTTCCCTGACGAATTCGTGTTTTCGGGATCATGGACAGAGAACATGCGACAACTCGGGAACGCAGTGCCTTCTGAGCTTGGGAGGATCATCGCGGCGGACATTCGTAAGCGGCTTCTGGAGAAGAAGCGTGCGATCTGAGCCTCCGTACAATCCCCTCGATAAGAAGAACCTCGGCGTCAGCGTCGCCGATGCTCTGCTCGCACGACCAATCGGGCCCTTGCCGCCCGAGGAAAAGTTCCTAGGTGCGGGGATTTACGCGCTCTACTATGTCGGTGACTTTTCCGCCTATCGACCGATTGTGCCTGAGGACAAAGAAGGGAAGGCAACCGTCCCGATTTATGTCGGAAAGGCGGTGCCCGCTGGAGCGAGGAAGGGAGGATTCGGACTCGACATACCAGCAGGAGCAGTGATGTACAACCGGCTTGCCGAACACGCCGAATCCATCCAATGCACGAAGAACCTCGATATCGAGGATTTCGCATGCCGCTATTTGGTGGTAGATGACATTTGGATACCGCTCGGCGAGAGTTTGCTAATCGAGATGTTCTCTCCGATTTGGAATAGGCTGATCGATGGTTTCGGGAACCATGATCCGGGCAAGGGGCGATATCAGCAGCAGCGGTCACCGTGGGACGTTCTGCACCCTGGCCGCACTTGGGCCGAGAAACTGCAGCCGCATTCAAAATCAGAAGGCGAGTTGATCAGAGCCGCTGAGGCGTTTTGGAGCAAGAACAAGACGAGGTGACGTGTTTGCTCCTCCGACTCCGAGGAGTGCAGGTTGAGTCACTATATGCTTCATCCCTGTAAGGAGCGGTTGCCGCCTCTCGGTCTAGTCGCGCCAGCAATCTAGCGGGCGGCGGCGGTTTCGGCGGTCTCGGGGCGGGCTTCCTTGGCTAGCATGCGGTCGAGGGCGGCCTTGAGGTCGGCCAGGGCTACGGGTTTGCTGACGTAGTCGTCCATGCCCGCGTCGAGGCATTTTTCGCGGTCGCCGACCATGGCGTTGGCGGTTAGGGCGCAGATCATGGTGCGGCGGCGGTTCCCTTCCTTGCGACGGATTTCGGCGGTGGCTTCGAAGCCGTCCATTTCTGGCATTTGGCAGTCCATGAGGATGGCGTCGTAGGTCTTGCGTTCGAGGGCTTCGACGGCTTCGCGGCCGTTGTTGGCGACGTCGGCCGATAGGCCGAGTTTCTGAAGCAGGCGCAGGGCGATGCGCTGGTTGATAAGATTGTCCTCAGCAAGTAGAAGGACGGGTTGGCCGGTGGTGCGTTTGGCGGGCTCGGCTACGGGGGCGGGCTTGTGGGGGGCCGCGGCCTTGGTTTCCGGCTCGGGCTTCTGCAGCAAGCCGGCTAGGGTTTCGAACAGTTGCTGTGCGCGCACCGGCTTTTGCAACTGGGCAGCATAGCCGGCTTCGCGCAGGGGGGAGCGATCGCCGCGGGCCGGGGAGGAAGACAGCGCCACCAGCACGGTGCCGCGGAGTTTGAGGTCGAGGCGAAGGTTGGCGGCGATGGCGGCGGCATTCCAGCCATTGACATCGGCATCGACCAGCGCCACCTGGAAGGGCTGGCCGGCGCGCAGGGCTTTGTGCAACGTATTGCTGAGCTCGGCGGCGTCGTCGACGTGCTGGTGGCGGCACTTCCAGTTTTCGAGGTGCTGGCGCAGGGGGCCTAGGGCGCTGGATTTCGGGGCGACGAGCAGGACGGGGACGCCTTCGAGGGCATGACCGGCGGCCGGCGGGGTGGCGGCGGCATCGTCGCCCAGGGGGATGACGGCGGGGGCTTTCTCGAAAACGACGGTGAAGTAGAAGGTGCTGCCACGGCCGCGATCGCTATTGAAGCCGATCTCGCCGCCCATCATTTCGACGAGCTGTTTGCTGATGGCGAGGCCGAGGCCGGTGCCGCCGTACTTGCGGGTGGTGGAGCTATCGCCCTGGGAGAAGCTCTGGAAGAGGCGTTCCTTATGTTCGGCGGAGATGCCGATGCCGGTGTCCTGGACGAGGAACCGCATGGTGACGGTTTCTTCGTTTTCGGCGATCAACTCCATGAACACGCTGACCTTGCCGCGTTCGGTGAACTTGATGGAGTTGCCAATCAGGTTGTTCAGGACCTGGCGGAGGCGGCCCGGGTCGCCGGCGACGTAGCCGGGCACGTCCTGGGTGGCAGCCCAGGAGAATTCGAGGCCCTTGGAGCGGGCGCGGAGGGCGCAGGTGGCGGCGATCTCTTCGACGGTGGTGGTGAGATCGAAGGGCAGGCGCTCGATGCGCATCTTGCCGGCCTCGATCTTGGAGATGTCGAGGATGTCGTTGATGAGGGTGAGCAGGGCGTCGGCGGAGTTCTTGACGGCGACGGCGAATTCCTTCTGTTCGGCGGTGAGTGGGGTGCCGAGGAGGAAGTCGGTCATGCCGAGGATGCCGTTCATGGGGGTGCGGATCTCGTGGCTCATGTTGGCCAGGAACCGGCTTTTCATTTCGGTGGCTTCGCGGGCGTTGGCGAGGGCTCCGGCGAGTTCTTCGTTCTTCTGTTCGAGTTCCTGGGCGTAGCGTTCCAGACGTTCTTCACTCTGGCGGCGCTCGGTGATGCGGCGGATGACGATCATCTGCTCTTCACGGTAGTTGGGGCAGACGCGGGCTTCGTAGACTTCGACGCCGCCTTCCTGGGGCATGGCGAACTCGGTGACGGCCATGCTGTGGGTGCGCCGGACGCGGGCGATGGCCTGGGTCATCTTGGCGGCTTCCTCTTCGGGGAGGATCTGGGTGAAGACGCGGCCGGTGAGGGTTTCTGGTGGGGCGAAGGCTTCCGAGGCCTGGCCGGCACGGGCTTCGATGACGACGTCGTGGGAATCGAGGCGGACCACCATGTCGGGCAGGGCGCGGAAGAGGGCGTTGAGGTCAGAGGTGGTGCGAAAGACCTGCTCCTGGTCCTTCTGGCGGCCGGTGATGTCGTGGGAGGCGACGAGGAGGCCGCGCACGAAGCCCTGGCGGGTGTAGAGGAGCGTTTCGTGCACTTCGACGGTGACAGTCTCTCCGTTGGGGCGGATGTAGCGGCGGCGCTCGGGAACCAGGGGATTCTCGCCTTTCAGTTTGGCGAGCACTTCTTCTCGAAACTTGTCGCGCTCGTCCGGGGGAGCGAAATCCCAGCAGGGCTTACCGAGCATGTCGGCGGCGGGCCGGTAGCGGAGCGAGCATTCCTTGCCGTTGACGCGGACGATAACGCCGTCGACGTTGACTTCCTGGTAGGCGACGGGAGCGTTCTCAAAGAGGGCGTCGATTTCGGTATCGCGGCTGGCAGAGTCGGGATTGGCGACGCGCGTCATCCAGTGGCGCAGCAACAGCGCCATTACCAAGACCAGTGCTGTAGCAAGCACCGCGTACCAGAACACGTCGCACTCCTTTCTCTCGAGACTTGCGTTGCACGGGCGACCGCTCCCTTGCGGTCGCGGCTCAGTAACGGCAACAACAACTTACAGAGCCGCCCGCAAGCAAGTATTTTCACAGCCCCTGCGGTCGCTCAGTAGGGGGGGCCTTGAGAACAAATGCAGCTACTACCTTTGCTTTATCGGCGGAAGGAGGGAGGGAGTTTATGGTTGTTTTACAGGACTGAGAAAAGCGGCACGCGCCTGTATAGCGGCGGGGCGGACGAAGCAGCCTTCGATGTGGTCATTGACCAGCCCCATGGCTTGGTGGAAGGCATAGACGGTTGTCGGGCCGACGAAGGCCCAGCCGCGTTTCTTGAGGTCCTTGGACATGGCGATGGCTTCCGGGGAGGTGGTGATGGTTTTGGCGACGTCCCAGGTGAGCGGGTGGGGGCGGGAGGCGGGTTGGGGCTCCCACTGCCAGACGTAGGCGGCAAGCGACCCGTACCGCGAAAGCAGGTCTTCCATGCGGCGGGCATTGTGGATGGTGGCTTCGATCTTGCCGCGGTGGCGAACGATGCCGGCGTCGGCGAGCAGGCGGGCGACGTCGGGGTCGCCGAAGCGGGCGACCTGAGTCCAGTCGAAGCCGGCAAAGGCGGCGCGGAAGTTTTCGCGCTTCATGAGGATGGTGCGCCAGGAGAGGCCGCTCTGGAAGCCTTCGAGACAGAGCTTTTCAAAGAGGCGGCGGTCGTCGGCGACGGGGAAGCCCCACTCGAGGTCGTGATAGGGGAGGAAGGCCTGCTCGGCGCGGCACCAAGGGCAGCGGGGCTGCCCATCCGGTGCGATAAACAACCCGTTCATAAACTAGCGCGAAGCCTGTTCGAAGGCGTGGGCGACGCGGAACATGCCGGCTTCGTCGAAGTGGCGGGTGAGGATCTGCATGCCGACGGGGAGGCCATCGGGGGTGTTGCCGCAGGGTACGCTCATGCAGGGGATGCCGGCGAGGCTGCCGGTGATGGTGTAGATGTCGCTGAGGTACATCTGAAGCGGGTCGGCGGTTTTTTCGCCGAGTTTGAAGGCCGGGAAGGGGGAGACGGGGGTGACGAGGGCGTCGACCTGTTCGAAGGCTTTGCGGAAGTCCTGGGTGATGAGGTTCCGGACGCGCTGGGCCTTCAGGTAGTAGGCGTCGTAGTAGCCGTGGCTGAGAACGTAGGTGCCGAGCATGATGCGGCGTTTGCATTCGGGGCCAAAGCCTTCGCCGCGGGAGTTGCGGTACATGTCGATGAGGCCGCCGGGCTCCTGGGAGCGGGTGGTGTAGCGGACGCCGTCGTAGCGGGCGAGGTTGGAACTGGCCTCGGCGGTGCAGATGATGTAGTAGGTGGAGATGGCATGCTCGGTATTGGGCATGCTGACGTCCTGGATTTCGCAGCCGAGGGCGCGGAGTTTGTCGATGGCGGCGTGGATGACGTTGCCGGTTTCGGCGGCGAGGCCGGCGAAGTACTCTTTGGGGATGCCGATGCGGAGGCCGCGGAGGTCGCCGGTCATGGCGGCTTTGTAGCTGGGGACGGGAGCGTCGGCGGAGGTGGAATCCATGGGGTCGCGGCCGGCGATGACTTCGAGCAGGGTGGCGGTATCTTCGACGGTGCGGCCGAAGGGGCCGATGTGATCGAGGGAGCTGGCGAAGGCGACCAGGCCATAGCGGGAGACGCGGCCGTACGTGGGGGTGACGCCGACGACGCCACAGAAGGAGGCGGGCTGGCGGACGGAGCCGCCGGTATCGGAGCCGAGCGAGACGACGGCGGTGCCCTGGGCGACGACGGCAGCCGAGCCGCCGCTGGAGCCGCCAGGGACACGGTCGAGCGCGACGGGATTGCGGACGGGGCCAAAGGCGGAATTCTCGTTAGAGGAGCCCATGGCGAACTCGTCGCAATTGGTTTTGCCGAGGATGACGCCGCCGGCGGCTTCGAGGCGCTGGATGGCGGTGGCGTCGTAGGGGGGGATGTAGTGTTCGAGCAGGCGGGAAGCGCAGGTGGTGCGGACGCCTTTGGTAACGATGACGTCTTTGACGGCGACGGGGACGCCGGCGAGCGGGCCGGGGTCGGCACCCTGGGCGAGTTGTTCGTCGACGCGGTGGGCCTGTTTGAGAGCCCGTTCGTGGCAGAGGTGCAGGTAGGCGTTGGTCTTGGGGTTCTCTTCGCCGGCGAAGTGGAGGGCGGCTTCGGCCAGTTCGACGGCGCTGAACTGCTTGTTGCGCAGGCCGTCCTGGATCTGGGGGATGGTGAGGGTGGAGACGGGAATGCTCATCGTTCAATCACCCGCGGCACTTTGTAGTAGCCCTGGCCGGAGACGGCGGCATTGGCGAGCGCGTCCTGGTTGGAGAGTGGGGTGCGCTCGGCGTCGGCACGGAGGGTGGCGGTTTCCTCGGCATCGTAGAGGACCTGGGCCATGGGTTCGACGCTGGTGGTGTCGACCTCATTGAGCCTGTCCATGTGGGACAGGATTTCGTCCAGGTCATGGACCATGCGGCCGATTTCTTCCGGCGTGAGCCGGAGGTTCGCCAGGTCGGCCACGTAGCGAACTTCCTTTTCGGTGATTTTCAAGAGCTAGCCTTCCTCCGGGCATTACGGTACAGGTGGCGCATGACAGGGTCGGTGATCCGCTCGGCTTCGTCGTCGGAAGCCGCAGCGGCGGCTTTGGCGGTGGCGGCGAGCATGGGAGCGCGCCGCTGCGGGGCCACGCGAAACTCGAGCATGGTGACGACGCCGTCGCCGATCTTGCGGGCCATGCCGGCGAGGATCGACGGGGCGAGGGTAGTTAACTGCGCCTGCCAGACGGCGTCTTCGACTTCGACGATGAGCCGGGTTCCATCGAGAAACGCGGGCCGGCTGTGGGCGGCGACGGTTTTACCGACGGTGGCGGTCCAGGCTTTGGGGGCGAGGTGATAGGACTTCACCCCGGCGATTTCCACCACCCGCAGCCCTTTGACGATGCGACCCGCCCGCTCCATGCGTTCCCCTTTGAGAGACTCTCAGTGTACCAAGAGCCGGAGGGGGGTCGCGACGGATGTTTCGCTAGTTGCGGGTGGCGCGGCGGCGCTGCCAGAGCAGGCCGGCGAAACCGAGTCCGGCAAGGACGAAGGTGCCGGGTTCGGGGACGGCGGTGTTGACGCCGGTGATGGAGTTGATCCAGTTCTGGTAGTTGGAGACGCGGGTGGCGCCGCCCCATTCGCCGTAGGTTCCGTTGACGGCGTTGTCGATGTCGAACAGGGTGGTACCGTTGCTGTCCTGGACGTTGGCGCTGAAGGATTGGATGCCGGCGATGTAGTAGACGCCGCTGAGGAACAGGAACAGAGGGGATCCCGAGTCGCCGGGGGCGCCGACGCCTTCCGCCGCGCCGAGCCCAAGTCCGCCGAGGCCGTTCTGGGCGGCGTTGCCGTTATCGAAATCGAAGAGCAGGAAGGAGCCAGGCATGAAGCCGGCCAGTTGGTTGGCGGCGTCGTCTTCGAAGACGTTCTGGGCAGACCGGAGTGTGCCGAGGTTACCGGAGACTCCGGTGGCGCCGTTGCCCGGCAACCCGTAGCCGGCGATGATGTAGGTGCTGCCGAGTTCGCCGGAGCCGGTGTAGAGCTGGTAGCGGGGAATGGAGGGGTCGACGGTGGTGGCGAGCGTGAGAACGGCCAAGTCGGCGGCGGCGGGATTGACGGTATTGAGCGGCTCGTAATCGGGGTGGATGGAGACAGAGGCGATGTCGTACAAGGGTACGCCGGTGGCGTTGGCGAAGATGAGGTTGGAAGGCCCGGGGTTCATGCAATGGGCGGCGGTCAGCACGTGCATGCCGGTGCCCAGCAGGACGCCGCCGCAACCACCCATGTAGGCGACACCGGCGGCAAAGGAGTTGAAGCCGAGGGCGGCGGCGTTGGGATCGCCGATGGCAATGGCCCAGGCAGGCGCGGCGGCCAGGAGCAAGGACAGGAAACGGGAGAACATCGAGACACCTCCGAGGGGGACACCAACCGGGGCGGAACCATGGCAGGAATCGGCCGCGCGTATTGGCTTTTGTGCACAATTATACACGCAGAGTCAACAGGTTAGGATAGGAGAAATGCTGATCCTTGCCTCAAAATCACCCCGGCGTCAGGAAATTCTGCGCAACGCGGGTATCGCGTTCACGGTACGTGCTCCGCAAGTGGAGGAGGTGCGGAGCGCTGGCGAGTCGCCCGAGTCGTATGTGCGGCGGTTGTCATGGCAGAAGGCCGCGGCGGTGGAGCGGGCGAAGGGGGAGGTGGTGTTGGGAGCCGACACGGTGGTGGTGGTGGAGGGGATCGTGCTGGAGAAGCCGGTGGATGTGGCGGACGCGGAGCGGATGCTGGGGATGTTGTCAGGACGCACGCACGAGGTCTTGACGGGGGTCTGCCTGCTGGGAAGAGGGCTGGAGGTGTCGGACATAGCAACTACCCGGGTGCGCTTCCACACTCTGACGGCCGAGGAGATCGCGGCATACGCGGCAAGTGGGGAACCTGCTGATAAGGCAGGGGCATACGCGATCCAGGGGTTGGCATCGAAGTACATACAAGGCATTGACGGGTGCTATTTCAACGTAGTCGGACTACCGATTGCGCTGGTGTACGGGCACCTGCGGGGGGCGGGTGGCTTGACGCGGTGAAAATACGGTTCCTACAATAGGAAGGTAGTCTAAGGAGGCCGCATGGGTAGATCAATTGGCCCAATGGAGCTGGTGTTGATCCTCGGGATCGCGTTGCTGTTGTTCGGGGGCAAGAAAATCCCCGAGATGGCAAAGGGTCTGGGCGAGGGGATCAAGAACTTCAAAACCGCTCTGAAGAGCGAAGAACAGAAAACCGCCGAAGAAAAGAAGCAGGCCTAAGGCTTCCCGGGCTGCCCGCAAGTTGTGGCGGCACAACGATTCGGAATCAACAAAAAACCCCGCGAGCGCACATCGCGGGGTTTTTGCTTGTAGGGCAGCGCCAGGGGGTGAACCCGGCTGCCTTTATGGGCAAGATCGAGTAATCTCCGCATTTT
>JAEUQF010000176.1 GCA_016789745.1 Bryobacterales bacterium | reverse complement strand
GGGATGTAGCCGTTGTAGTAGAGCCAGCCGTCGAAGCAGACGCCGGAGCGGCAATCCTGGACGGGGACGTTGCGGTTGTTGACCTGGATATTGCCGAGGGAGCCCCAGTTGCCGGTGCCGATGGCGAAGTAGCGGGAGAACCATTCGCCATTGCCGGCGATCTGCCAGCCGCCGATGACGGCATCGAGCGCGCGGTTGGCGTTGCGACCGAAGGGTTTGCCCTTGCCGAAGGGAAGGTCGGCGACCCAGTTCCAATTGACGCGATGTTTGGGGATGGAGATATCGCGGCGGTAGTTGAGGAAGCGATTGAGGTCGTTGTAGTCGGAGGGGACGGCGTTGTTCACGTAGAGATTCGGGGTGAGCATGTTGTCGTCGCGCCAGCCGTCGCCGGCGACGCGCATGGCGTTGGAGAGGGTGTAGAAGAACTGGAAGCCGAGGCCCTGGGAGTAGCGGCGCTGGACTTCGAAGGTGAGGTTGTTGGAGTTGGACCAGCCGGTTTTGCGGTACTCCTGGATGGTGCCGAGGGTGGTGCGGTCGTGGTTGCGGCGGACGACGCCGGCGAACTCGCCGGTGGGCAGGGGTTGGCCGGTGTTGGTGAACCAGACGTAGTCGTTAGGGGCGTTGTTGTAGCTGTACCACTGGGACAGACGGGTGCCGTGGGTGCCGACGTAGGCGACGCGGACGCTGGTGTTGGCGAACAGTTCGCGTTCGATGGCGATGTTCCATTCGTGAGCGCGGGCGGTGGGCTGGTTGGGGTCGAAGTGGTACATGACGCCGGCGCCACGGGCGATGGTGAGGCGTTGGTTGGTGTCGATGATGCTGGCGCTGTTCTGGCCGGCGATGACGGTGGGGGCGGAGCGCAGGAGGTAGTTGGGGAGGCCGTCGGGGCTGGTCTGCGCCGCAGTGGGGTTGTACTGGAGGATGGCCTGACCGGGGGCGTTTTGGGCCATGGTGCCGTTGTAGAGGCGGAGCGATTCGGGGAAGGCAAAGATGGAGTAGCCGCCGCGGATGACGGTATCGCGTCCGAAGGAATTGAGGCGATAGGCGAAGCCGGCGCGGGGGCCGAAGTCGAACTTATTGGGCTTGACGAAGCGGCTGGGGAGGCCGGATTGGTCGAGGGGCTGGTACTGGGCGTTGATGGCGTTGTAGCCCTGGACGATGGCCGGAAGAGTGACGCCGAGGTTGGCGAGTTCTTCGATGGGACGGCCGAGGACGATGGCGCGGGCGTCGCGGTTGTAGCCGATCATGGCGTTGTTGGCTTCAAACGGGGCGACGTTGTACTCATAGCGGAGGCCGAAGTTGAGGGTTAGCCGCGAGGTGGCTTTCCAGTTGTCCTGGAAGTAGAGGGCGCGTTCGCCGGAGCGCATGCGGAACCAGCCGCGGTTGAAGCGGGCGTTGTAGTTGGCCAGACCCATGTGGAAGTTGGCGGCGTTGTGGCCGGTGAAGGGGGCCGGGGCGAAAGCCGAGCCGGTGGTGGGGTCGAAGAGGCCGGTGGCGTTGGTGGAGAAGTTGTGGTTGCCGGCGGCTTCGGTCTGATCGACGAGGGTGTCGAGGCGCTCGTAGCGGAAGCGGCCGCCGAATTGGAACTCGTGGCGTCCGCGGACCTTGGTGAGGTTCTCGTCGATCATGAAGACGTTGGCGTAGTTGAGGGTGTAGTTGATACCGGTGTCCCAGTTCATGCGGAAGCCGGCCTGTTGGATACGGGGGTGGCCGCCGCCGTTGAAGGGGTTGGGGAGGCCGTACTGCTGCGCGATGTTATCGAGGCCGCCGAGGGGGATCTGGCCACGGTAGTCGCGGGCGTAGGAGAAGACGGTCTCGCTGAAGAAGGTGGGGGAGAAGGTGCGGGACCAGGAGGCGACGCCGTTGTCGTTCTGGCCTTCGTCGATGGCGCCGTTGGCGCGGCCGTCCAGAGACGTGGGAGTGCCGGCGTCGATGCCGGAGGAGGTGCGCCAGGCGTAGGACATGTTTTTGGAGTAGCGGAAGAAGAGGAGGTCTTTTTCCGAGAGGCGGTGATCGACGCGAGTGGTGAAGGTCCAGTCGTTGCGGTGGGAGAAGCCGGTGCCGAACCAGTTGTCGGCGACGAGGGGGTTGACGTTGGGCTCCGTGGGGAGCGGGGTGATTTTGTAGAGGGCCGCGGCGAGGGGGCTGAGGCGGTTGGAGGGGATCTGGTTGTTGACGAACGGGAGACGGCCCCAGTTCTGTTCGCGGCCGCCGGTGGACCAGGGGTCATAGAGGGTGAAGCGGCGGCCGGCGCCATCGATCAGGCCGGAGTAGTCGCCTTCGCGCATGGCGGCGGTGTGCATGGTGATGGCACGGGTGGCGGCGGAGCGGAGGCGGAGGCCTTCATAGGCGGCAAAGAAGAAGGTCCGGTCTTTGCCGTTGTAGAGTTTGGGGATGAGGATGGGGGCGCCGGCGGAGACGCCGAATTCGTTTCGGATGAGCTGCGGGGGTTTGGTGAAGAAGTCCTGGCGGGCGCGGGCGACGCCGAGGCCGGAGTTGCGATGGGTTTGGAAGAGGGCGCCGTGGAACTGGTTGGTGCCGGACTTGGTGGTGATGACGATGGAGCCGGGGCGCGGCATTTTGGCCGAGGAGTTACTGGTTTCGACGAGGAATTCGCCGACGGTGTCGATGCCGGGCGGGCGGTTGGGGAGGGAGGCCCAATCGCGGTTGGAGAGCAGGGCGCCGTCCTGGACGTATTCCATGGCGTAGCGGAGGCCGAACAGGCGGGGGACGGAGCCGTTTTCGAGGCCCGGGGTGGTCATGAGAACGAGGTTGTTGAGGAAGCGGCCGTTGATGGGGAGTTGTTCGATGCGCTCGCGTTCGAGGACGTTGGCGAGGGTGGGGCCGGTGGTGGTGACGAGGGGGGTGACGTCGCCGGCGACGGTGATGGAGGTGCCGGTTTGGCCGACTTTGAGGGTGGCGTCGATCTGGGCGTTCTGGCCGACGACGAGGGTGAGGGTGGCTTTCCAGGTTTCCATGCCTGGGGCTTCGACGGTGAGTTCGTAGGGTCCGCGAGGGACGGTGGGGAAGACGTAGAAGCCGGATTCGTTAGTGGAGCCGGAGAACTGGGCGGCGGTTTGGGATTGGCGGAGGAGGACGGAGGCGTTAGGGATGACCGAGCCGGAGGAATCGCGGACGGTGCCCTGGACGCTGCCAGTGCCGGTCTGGGCCAAGAGGGAGGCGGCAGAGAGGCTGGCGAATGTCCACGCGAGGAAGAGTCGAAGGAACGACATGTGGGACAGGGTAAACAATCTTTGCAATACGATCAAGTATCGACTTGGGGGATTTGGAATTTATTTCCGTTACGAATGAAATACTCTCCCGGTATGCTGGCTGAACGAGGTTGGGGAGCCGGAGGAGGGGTGAGGGGATATCCCTCGGCGCCCGGGAGCGCCGAGGTTTGCGTGGGGCAGAACTACCGCCGCGAGAGGCGGCGTAGGACGAGGCCGGCAAGGGTGAGTCCGACCAGTGCGAGGCTGGCGAGCTCGGGGACGGACGCTTCCTGTTCGAGAGTGATGGTGATGCGGCCGTCGGTGCCTCCGGGGGCTGCGATGGCGAGGAGGGTGTTGGTGGCGAGCGGGCTGATATAGGAGCCGCCACCGCCGCCGGAGCCTGACGTCAGAGAGGATGACCCGGCGCCACCGGCGCCACCACCCGCGCCGCCAGCGCCGCCGAGCATGGCTGTGGCGCCCGCTCCGCCCGCGCCGGGATAGGCGCCGCCGCCGGTGAAGCCACCGGAAGGACTGCCGCCGGACCACCGTTGCCGCCGATTCCTCCCGCGGCACCGCCGGTGCCGTTGCCGTCGGAACCGCTGGTGGTTAGGGACGCGTCGTTGCCGATGAAGCGATAGCCGCCGATCCCGCCGGCACCGGCAGCGCTCCTGCTGCCACCCTGCCCGCCGACGTAGAGGTCGAGGATGTCGCCGGCGTTGAGGAAGAAGAGGCCGGTAACGGAGGCACCGTTGCCGCCGGCGAGGGAGTTGCCGGCGCCGCCGTGGGCGCTGATTCCGGTGAGGGTTTAGTAGCCGGAGGTGGTGACGTTGAAGGTGGATGCGCCTGGGGTGGAGAGGTCGAGTATGGGGGCGGCTCGTGCCGGGGCGGAGAGCGCGGCAACGGCAGCGAGGAGGAGATTAAGCCGGTTGAAGAGAGTGGTCATGGTAGAGAGGTAGGCGAGAGAAACGGGTCGGAGCGGTCATCGATTCTCGTGGAGTTGGTTGGTACCACGAAACTGTGGACCCACTTTCGGACTACCGACCAGAAGCGAGGCTCAGCAGATGGGGGTGGGTCGGCTGGAGACAACCGTTTACGCGATGGCGCCGGTGCCGATTGACGGAGTTGGTGTGGATCCGTACAATCACGGGATGCTTTTGGGTTTGGCTTTGGCGTTGGTGCAGACGGTGGCGTGGGCTGGGGAGGACCCCCGGGTTTTGTTTGCGTTTGATGATTACTGGCTGCCGTGGCGGTCGAATTTGCAGTTGACGTTGGAGCGGCCGGTGAAGGTGGCGGAGAACCCGGTGCTGCGGCCGGGGGCGGCGGCCTCGGTGGATGGGTATGGAGTGCTGCTGTATGGGACAGTGCTGCACGAGGTTGGGAAGTTCCGGATGTGGTACATCGCCGAGCCGCGGCCGGATGCAACGGTGCCCGGAGATGCCGAGCGGCTGCGGCATTACCGGCCGATTGCTTATGCGGAAAGCCGGGATGGGGTGCATTGGGAGCGGCCGGAGTTGGGGTTGGTGGAGTTTCGGGGGAACAAGAAGAATAATCTGGTGCGGGTGGAGCCGGAGTCGGAGCCGTTGTCGCGGCCGTATGACTATGTGTCGGTGATGCGGGATGACGAGGATAAGGACGCTTCGCGGCGGTACAAGATGGTGTACATCGCGTATCAGGACGAGTGCAAGTGTTCGGTGGCGGTGACGGCGGCGGGTCCGGATGGGCTGCGGTGGAAGATGATGGCGAAGGGGCCGATGACGGAGGGTGGGTTTGAGAGTTCGGGGCTGGTGAAGTTTGGGGGGAAGTATTACATCTCGGGGCAGGAGATTATCCGCCCGCCGGAGAAGGTATATCCGGCGGGGGTGCCAGCGGGTCGGGTGATGATGGTGTACGAATCGCCGGACTTTGTACGGTGGTCGAAGGGGGCGGCGCTGGGGTTCTGGCGGGGTGGGGAGCACGTGCCGGTGCCGGTGAATCGAGGGCAGGAGACGCACCTGGGGGCGGGGTTGTGGAATCGGGGGAATGTGATTCTGGGGCTGTATGGGCGGTGGTATGGGGATACGGTGAAGGGGTCGGCGTTGAATCCTTTGGCGGGGATGAAGATGGACCTGGGGTTTGTGGTGAGCAATGACGCGGTGCATTACCGGGAGCCGTTGGCTCGGTTTAGCATGCTGGAGCATGGGGCGGAGGGGAGTTGGGATTCGGAGGCGTTGCTGCAGGGGACGGCGTTTCACAACACGGAGACGGAGACTTACGTCTGGTATAGCCACTGGAATACGAGTACGCCGGGGCCGTTGCCGGTGCAGGAGGAGTTGCGGTGGCCGCATGGGCTGATTGGGATGGCGAAGCTGCCTCGGGACCGGTTTGGGTATTTGGGTCGGATGCCGGGGAAGATCCGGTGGAATGAGACGACGGTGGTGTCGCGGGAGATGGTGTTGGGGGGGAAGAGGCGGGTGTTTCTGAATGTGGATGGGGTGTCGGCGGAGGATGGGCTGACAGTGGAGGTGTTGGGGGCGGATGACAAGGTGGTGGGTGGGTTGAGGGAGAAGGTGACGGTGGGGGGATTACGGAGGCCGGTGTTTGGAGGGAAGGTGCTGCCGGTAGGGCGAGAGGTGCGGATTAAGGTGACGTGGGCGCGGGAGGGGAGGGGGACGCCTCGGTTGTGGGCGGTGTATCTGGAGTAGGGGGGGCCTCTGGCTGCACGGAGATGAGGCCCCTTTTTTCCGGGCGGCGCCGGTGACGGGAAGGCTCAGGCGCGGCGCCTGGGTGGCGTGGCCGCAAAGACAAACGGCACACTACCGGTGAGGCCGGCGGCCCCCACCGCGCTGGTTGTGCCGGAGGGTTGGGCGGATATGCGGGGGCGCAAGCACTGCGGGTCGTCGGTACCGCAACTCATATCAGCGTTATTCAGATAGGCGCCGGTTTCGTCATAGACCTCGTACATGCACATGCCGGTGGGGTGGCCGTGCGAGTCTGTTCGTCTTCCTGCGTAAACGAGGGTCCAGGCCATGGGTTACCTCCTTCTCTGACCGGCCCGATGGTGACATGGGTGGGTGTGGGTGTCAAGGGTGAAAGAGGCGGGCGCGACGTGGACGTCGCCCTCCTTCGCTAAAGCTACGGCGGACAAGCGCGCAGGCCTGGATGCCTTCCCTACTTGGTTAAAAGGAGGGCGGCTGGCCAGCCTCCGGCTCTTTGGATGCCTGGGATGAAGAAGTGTTTGAGGAAGTCTTCGTCAGTGCCGGTGAAGTGGGCGGGGGTCGGGGCGTTCAGGGTTACAGGCATGGGTGAGAGGGCGGCGGCGAAGCGGCTCCAGATGGCGGCGTTGCCGGTGGCGGTGAGGTTTAGGGTCTGGGCTCCGGACTGTTTGAGGAAGGCGAGGGCGGTGAGGATGTCCTGGACGCGGTGTGCGTCTTCGGTGCGGTTGAAGGCGAGGAAGTGGCGGGCGTTGGTGTTGCGGGGGGCGACGGCGGTGCCCGTTTGGAAGGCGTCGATGGCTAGCACCGAATGGCCGGCGTTGATGGCCTTTTGGGCTTCGGGAGAGGTGCGGGCCTTTTCGGCGCCTTCGGGGTGGATGACTAAGGTGGCGGTGGTGGCGTTGGGTTTGGGGAGCCAGATGGCGGGGATGCGGTCGCCGGCTTCGGGGCGGCCGAGGTAGAGGCGCTGGTTGGGGGCGGGTTGGGAGAGGACTTTCGCGGTGGGGAGTTCGGCTCCGATGACGATGGCCAGGCGGTGGCGGAATTCGTTGGGGTCCTTGGTTTCCTGGTTCTGGCGTTTGGCCATGCTGATCCAGTCTTCGATGATCTGGGCCTGGGTGCGGGCGTTCGGGGGGAGGGCTCGGTTGTGGAAGACCATGAGGTCCTGGAGCTTTTCGGCGGCGATGTTCTTTTCGGTGTAGGTATCGGCGTTGGGGTCCTGGAGGAGGTGTTTGGCGAAGAACCTGTAGACGGCTTCGCGGGATTCCTTATGGTAGTTATGCGGGGCGTCGAACTGGACGGTTTCGACGTTGGCGGCCTTGTCGTAGAGGGCGTAGATGGCCTTCATGGTTGGGTATTCTTCGCGGGGGGTGTTTTTGGTCCAATCGCCGGTGGCGGCGACCATGAGCATGGGGCGTGGGGCCATGAGGGCGGCGATTTCGACGTTATAGGTGCCGATGCGGAGGTTGGCCTGATTTTCGCAAGGGGAGCCGCCCTGCATGATGGCGGAGATCATGTTGACGGGGGAGGAGACTTTGGGGCGGGGATCGATGGCTGTCAGGAGGAAGGTTTGGGTGCCGCCGCCGGATTCGCCGGTGACGGAGAGGCGGGTGGGGTCGACGTCGGGGAGGGATTCGAGGAAGTCGAGGGCGCGGATGGAGTTCCAGGTTTGGAGGGCGAGGGGGCCGAAGGAGTAGAGGAGTTCGCGGTTGGAGCCCCAGACGTGGGGGAACTGGATGGTGTCGTTATAGCCGACCATGTCGTAGCCGAATACGACGTAGCCTTGGCGGGCCATGTTGATGCCGCGGGCGGGGACGGAAAAGAGGGGGCCGTGTTCGAGGCGGCCATATTGGGCGTGGCCGTGAGGGGCGAGGACGCCGGGGTGGCGGCCGGGGCGGCCTACGGGGCGATAAAGGTTGCCGGCGAGGAAGAAGCCGGGGAGGGTTTCGATGTAGACCTTTTCGATGGAGTAGTCTTTGTGCTCGATGCGGCCGAAGATCTGGGCGTTGAGCGGGGTTTTTGGGGGTTCAGGGAGGAGGCCGGCGGCGGAGCGGACCTGGTTGCGGAGGTGCGCGGCGCGGGTTTGCCACTCGGCGAGGGTTTTGTAGGGGTGGGGTTGGAAGTGGGTGTCGGTGCCGGGGAGGTCGGTGTTGCGGCGGTCGGTGGCGGGGAGTTGTTGGGGGAAGGCAGGGGCGGTGAGGGCGACGAGCAGCAGGAGGGGGAGCATTGGGATATTGTACTCGGGCGGCGCCGTCAGCGCCGCTTGCGGTAGAGGAGCAGGAGGAGGCTGGCGGCGGCGCCGAGGAGGGTATTGGGTTCAGGGACGGTGGTTTCGGCGGTGGCATCGGTGATGATGAAGTCGGCGCGGAGTGCGAATTGGGTGCTAAGGCCGCCCTGGGGGCTGTAGGTGCGGTTGATGGAGACGAAGCTGGGGGAGTTGCCGGTGGAGAGGGAGAAGGCGCTGGGGAGGCCGGGGCCGGGGAGGAAGAAGGAGTTGCCGGTGGTGGTGGAGAAGATGAGGCCGGCGCCGAAGGTGTTGCTGATCTGGAGGCTGGGGGAGGAGAGGAGTTGGGCGGTGCCGAGGAAGGGGGTGATGGTATCGCAGCAGGTGGTGCGGTCGAGGCTGTAGTTGAAGGTGGCGATGCGGGTGTTGGTCTCGCCGATGGGGGTGAAGCCAGGGACGGAGATGGGGTCGGAGGTGAAGGGGGAGGTGACGGGCGGGGGGTGGGGGTCGAAGGCGGGGAGGGTGAAGGAGACCGAGAGAT
>JAEUQF010000137.1 GCA_016789745.1 Bryobacterales bacterium | reverse complement strand
TTATAGCTCTTGCCCACCTCCGCCAGCAGTTCCTCGATCGCGAACTTCGCGAAGCGCGGACCCACGGCGTCGTACTCATAGCTGCGGTTGAAGCGCGACTGCGTCTTCTCGTTCGGCCCCGGCACCACTCCCGGCGCGGCGAACACCGCGATCATCACCGGCAGTTCGCCTTTGTGAATCAGGTTGTCCAGCACGATCGGCACACGGTATTCGCGCTCTTCGCTCGCATAGAGCAGTCCGTCCTGGAACACCATCACGCGCGCCGGCTCATCGCCCTTATACTGCGCCGGCACGTACACCCAGTAGTCGCGCACGGTGCCCGGATAGATCTTGCTGTTCTTGAACTCGTGCTTGGTCACCTTGCCAACCGGCACGCCCGGCTGGCGCTTCGAATCCGGCCCCAGCACGTACTCTTCGGCGAACAGGCCGCCGCAAATCGCAAGAAAAAGGCTTAACCGCAGCATCTCCAGATCATACGACGCCGACAGACTAAACTAAAAAGATATATGCGCCCGCGTCCCATAGCCGCGCTATTCCTATGCCTGCACGCTGTTTATGCCCAGCAGGCCATGGACGAAGACTTCGCCGCCTCGGTGAAGCAGTGGACCACGCGTCCTGAATTTTCCAGCCCGCTGGTCGATCATTTGCCCAAAGCCACCGGCATTCCCACGCCCAAGGAAGTGCTCGGCTATCACATCGGCACGCCGCAGAAGCTCACCTACGTCGCCGACATTTATAAGTACTACCGCGCCCTCGCCGCCGCCTCCCCACGCGTCAAAGTCGTCGAAACCGGCAAGACCGACGAAGGCCGCGATTGCCTGGTCATCTTCATCGCCAACGAAGAGACCATCCGCGACCTGGATCGCTACAAAGGCTATCTCGCACGCCTGGCGGACCCTCGCACCCTCACCGCCTCCCAGGCCCAGGAGACCATCGCCAGCGCCAAGCCTGTCTATCACTTCATGGCCGGCCTGCACAGCATGGAGACGGGCCCGCCCGAGATGCTGATGGAACTCGCCTATCGACTGGTGGTGGAAGACTCGCCGCTCATCCGCAAGATTCGCGACAACGTCATCGTCAGCCTTACGCCGGTCGCCGAACCAGACGGCCGCGACCGTGTCGTCGATTGGTACTACGCCTACAAGATCAACGAAAAGACCGAAGACGACCGCATGCCCGGCGTCCCCTACTGGGGCAAGTACATATTCCACGACAACAACCGCGACATCAATTACTCGCAGGTGTCCATGCGCAACCTGCTCACCTGGTATCTGCAGTGGCACCCACCCATCCTGCATGACCTGCACGAGTCGGTGCCGTTCCTCTATACGTTCAGCGGCCAGGCTCCGCAGAACCCCACGCTCGATCCCATCCTCTACGGCGAACTGCCGTGGTTCTCCAATTACGAAATGCAGGCCGCCGCGCGCTACGGCATGCCAGGTGTGTGGACGCACGGCTTTGTCGACATGTGGTCGCCCGGCTATCTGGGCTTCATGTCTTCCAATCACAACGGCCTGCTGCGCATGTACGAAACCTTTGGCAATGGCGGCGCCAACACCATGAAGCGCAAGGTGGAGCCCGCCAACCGCACCACGCGTGAATGGTACCGGCCGCTCCCCCCTTATAAAGAAGTGGAGTGGTCCCTGCGCAACAACACCAACTACATGCAGACGATGGTGCTGACCGCGCTCGATCTGGCCAGTTCCTTCCCCAAGGTCATTCTCGAAAACTTTTACCAGAAGAGCCGCAACAGTATCGAAGCGGGCCGAAAAGACGCCCCCCACGGCTATGTGATTCCCGCCGGCCAGAAGGACATGACCCGCGTCGCGTTCCTGGTGAACACACTGCGCCTGCAAGGCATTGAAGTCGGCCGTGCCACCGCGCCCTTCGCCATTAAGGACTCCAAGTTCAACGAGGGCGCCTTCGTCATTAAGCGCGACCAGCCGTACGGCCGGCTGGCGAAAATCCTTCTGGAAAAGCAGGTGTTCCCCGATCCCAACCTGCGCACCTATGACGACACCGGCTGGACCATGGGCCTGATGACCGGCGTCGATGTGCGCGAAATCAACGACACCACCGTGCTTGGCGTTCCGGTGCAACCCGTCGACAAGCTGGAATGGAAAGGCGTCCTCAGCGGCTTCCCCGCGCGCGCCGCCTACGTCATCCCGAACCACGGCTCCAACAACCTCATCACCCTGCGCGCCCGGCTGCGCGACCTCAAGTTCGAAGCGGCCCGCCAAAGTTTCAGCATCAACAACGTCAACTACCCCGCCGGCTCACTGCTCATCCTCACCGATGGGCCGAATGAAAACCTGCACCAGCGGGTACGGCTCGCGGTGGAGGAACTCGGGCTGGAAGCAGCCGCGGTCGAAACACTGCCCGATGTGCCCCGCCATGAAGTCGACCTGCCGCGCATTGCCGTCTTCACTACCTGGGGCAGCACGCAGGAAGTAGGCTGGGTCCGCCACGCCCTGGACCGCTTCGAAGTTCCCTACGAACTCATCTATAAGGAGCGCATCAAAGCCGGCGGCCTGCGCTCGGCTTATGACGTCATCCTCATCCCATCGCAAAGCTACAGCGCCAAGCAACTGGTGCACGATGTCGACAGCCGCGGCAAAGTGCTCGCCTACCAGAAGTCCGACAAGTTCCAGTTCCTGGGCATGTACGGCGAGTCGGCGGACATCAGCGGCGGCATGGGCCTCGGCGGCGTTGTCGAGTTCGAGAAATTCGTGCAAGCCGGCGGCACGCTGATCACGCTGGGCGGCGCCAGTTACTTCGCTCCCGATTTCGGCCTCGCCCTGCGCGTGCAGGCGTCACGCCCCTCGCCCGCCTTCTACGCTCCCG
>JAEUQF010000099.1 GCA_016789745.1 Bryobacterales bacterium | reverse complement strand
CAATCATCTCCCAGATGTCCTGGCCGACGTCGCCCACCCACGGCTGCCCGGTCTTCGGGTCGAAACTGAACCGCCACGGATTGCGATACCCATAGGCCCAGATCTCCGGCCGCGCGCCGGGCCGGTTCACAAACGGGTTGTCCTTCGGGATGCCGTAATTGCGGCCTTCCGACGGGTGGTCGACATCCAGGCGCATCATCACAGCGAGCAGATCATCCAGCCGCTGGCCGGTCTCATTGCGATCCGAGCCGCTGGTGCCGTCACCAGTGCTGATGTACAGATAGCCATCGGGACCGATGATCGCCTCGCCGCCGTTGTGGCCGCTGGCGGGCCACTCCACGATGATCGTCTCCGACCCGGGCTTCACGCGCGGCGGATTACTTCCCTTCTCCAGCACGAAGCGCGACACACGGCTCTTCTGCGCGCCTTTCACTTTAGGGTCCAGATGGCTGAACACAAAGACCTGGCCGTTCTCGGCATACTTCGGATGAAAGGAGAACGCGGAGACCCCGCGGCCCATATCGAGGAACAGGTCCTTCTTCCCCGACGCGTCCTGCGGCAGGAAACTGTAGATGCGCCCCTTCTCGTACTCGGCCACGAAAAGGCGTTCGCTGGTGGGCTCCTGCGCCAGGTACACCGGGTGATCGAACGTCACCTGCGGGAAGGCCCGCACCAGGCGGAACTTCTTCGGCGGGTCGGGAGACCCCTGCAATTTGGAGGTCGTCCACTTCACGCGCTCCGGCAGCCCGTAAGGCCGCACCGCCTCCTGCGCCAACAGCGCCGCGGCTGCCACGCAGGCGACACCGATCGCAACCTTCATCCGCATCCCAGTTCCCTCCTTATACCGGCAATCGTACCTGGAACACTGTCCGCCCCGGCTTCGACTCCAGCCGCACACTCCCCTTGTGCGCGCGCACGATCCGTTGCACAATGTCCAACCCTAACCCCGTTCCTTCGCCCACGGGCTTGGTGGTAAAGAAAGGTTCGAAAACCCGCCCCTGTAGTTCCGGCGCGATCCCTGCGCCGTTATCTTCGATTTCAACAAGAATGCCACGAACTTCCTGGCAAGTGCGAATGGCAAGACGCTTCGGCCCCGCCGCGGCATCCAGAGCGTCCAGCGCGTTGTCGATCAGGTTGCCCCACACCTGGTTCAACTCGCCGCCATTCGCACGCACCCGCGGCAGTCCGCCCTGATACTGACGGCAAACCTCGATCGCAGGCCCCAGACGGTAGCCGTACATGCGCAGCGTCAACTCCAGGCCGCGCTCAATGTCCACCTCGGTGACCGGCGTCTGGTCCATGTAGGAATACGACTTCAATGCGTCCACCAGGTCGGCGATCCGCCGCGAGGTTTCCTTCAGTTCCTCCGCCAGGCAGAGGATCTCATAGTCCATCACCAGCACCGGCAGGACGCATCCCAGCATCTCCGGAGGCGTGTGCGCGAACGCAGCCGGTGTCAGCCCGGCGTCCACTAACTCCACCGCATAGCGCTCCGGCAACCCGTGTTCGGAGAGCCACCGTTCGAACTCCGCCTCACGATCGGCACGATCGAGCGCATCCAACGTCACACCGCATTGCGCGGCCGAATCGAGCCCGGCGATCAGAGGCAGCGCCGCTTCCGGCACCACGACCCGCCTCCGCTCCAGCAGCACCTCCTGCATGCGTGCCGACGCCCGTAACGCCGCCGATGCCGGATTATTCAACTCATGCGATAGCCCCGCCGCCAGCTTGCCTAGCGCCAGCATCTTGCTGCCGCGCTCATTGAGTTGTGTAAACTCGCGCGTGCGGTCGGTCATCTCCTGAACCAGGCGCTGGGCCAGTAGAGGGGCGCGGTATACCAGTTCGCGCAGATGCTCGCGGTCCATCACCAGCAGGCGCGTCGGCCCGATCGCCAAGGCATTCCCAGGCGATACACGCAGCCGCGAAAATGGCAGCACGCCCATCGCGTGCCCCGCCTGGCGGATCATGATACTGCCCTGAACGTCTTCGGGCCGCGTGATGTGCACCTCGCCTTCGAGCACAATGACGAAGAATGCCACGGCATCACCCTTCGCCATGACAGGCTCGCCCGCCTCATACCGCCGTACCCCACAATGCTCCACCAACCACGTGATCGCCTCTGGCCCCTCCCCCTCCAACAGAGCCAGTTGCCGCAACTCCTCCACACTTGCCGGTTCCGTTCCTTCTGGACGCATGCGTATCTCTGACGATAGAACATCGGAGCATCGCAAGTCCCATTCATGCGGTCCGCTGGACACGATATGCCTGCGGCACCCCGTCTCGTCTTTCCGTTGGACGTTCAGTTGCCTGGCATCGAGCCGACCATCTGGCGCCGCGCCCAGGTGTGGGAAGACACCAAACATCCCCAGTTCCAATAGCGTCGCTGACGCGGAAGATCAGTCCTTCGGCCGGAAGGTCTTCGACGAGAGCCGCGCGCCCTTGAATGCCCTTGTCCACCGGCCCGGCCAGGCCATCGTCTACAACTACGATTTCGGGGATGGCCGGGAGCACGAGATCCCGCTGGAGGCGTACTTCTCGCCGAGCCTCGCGCCTTCTACCCGCTCTGTATTGCCGGCCAACTTAGGGTGGCCCGTTCGATCCGGAAGACTTCGATCTGACGGCCGTCAACGATAGCGTTCTGCGCGTCTTCGCCAAGAGCCGTGCGACCCGGGCGCCTCGCAAGAAGGCCTTGTCCCCTCGCCCCTGAGAGCTTCCCCGCCGGCCAGCCACTAGTCTGGTGTGACCAGCCCCTCGCCTGGCCCCGCAGCCCCGGCCATCGATCACGACCATTTCTTCAAGGAACTGCTCACCCACTTCTTTGGCGACTTCCTTGATCTTTTTCCCCACGCTCGCCCGCCACGTCGATGCCACCTCGTTCGAGTTCCTCTCCCAGGAGTTCTACGTCAACAAGCCCAAGGGTAAGAAATATCGCGACGACGTCGTCGCCAAGGCCCGCTTTCACAACAACCCGGCGTTCTTCCTCGTCCACGTCGAACACCAAAGCACAGCCCCGCTGGACTTTCCCACCCGTTTCTTCACCTACTACGCCGCAATCTATGGCAAGCCTTGACGTGCAGTCCACGCGAAAGCGTCCCCATCCGCTCCCCAAGGTCAAGCGCCGTCCCC
>JAEUQF010000072.1 GCA_016789745.1 Bryobacterales bacterium | reverse complement strand
GGGGATCCAGATCCGGTCGCACCGGTATCCGGCGGATACGGTGGTGCAGACGTTTAACGGGAAGACGACGAACGCATCGAAGCATCCGGCCGGGCGCGTGTACGGCTACCAGGTGGAGATTGCGATGGCGTCGTCGGGGGCTTCGGGCGGGATTTATGATGAGGCGCGGCGCGGGTGGGTGGCGAACATCCAGACGGACGAGAAGGCGAACAAAGCCATTAAGGACAACGAGTGGAACCACTATCGCATTGAAGCGAGGGGGGACCACATGCGGGTGTGGGTGAACGGAGTGCCGTGCGCGGACCTGCGGGACGCGGCGGATCTGACGGGATTCATCGCGCTGCAGGTGCATTCGTTTAAGGGTGATTCGCCGGCGGAGGTGAGTTGGCGGAACATCCGGATCCAGGATTTGGGCAAACACCGGTGGCGCAGTTTGTTTGATGGCAAGACGATGAAGGGGTGGACGAAGATGGGTCCCGGGCAGTGGGAGATTGCCGATGGGGCGTTTCATGCGCGCAGCGTGGCGGGCGAGCAGGCATCCGGTTTTGTGGTGCATGGGGAGACGTTCCGCGATGCGACGTGGAAGGTGCAGTTCAAGATGGGCAAGACGGGGGATGGGAATAGCGGCTTCTTTGTGAGGTCGGATCCGAAGACGCATGCCGGGTATGAGGTAGAGATCGATGAGAAGAAGGGCACCGGCGGCTTGTTTGAGGTTGGCGGACGGAAGTGGGTGACGGGGCCGGAGGATAACGGTGGGGTGAAGGACGGGGATTGGAATGAGTTGGTGGCATCGACGCACGGGAACCGGATTGTATTCCGGTTGAACGGGATCAAGACGGTGGACCTGCCGGACGATGCGCAAGGGCGGAAGGAAGGCGTGGTGGCGTTGCAGGTACATAACCGGCGGGCGACGGAGGTGTGGTTCCGGGATATCGCAGTGTTGGAGAAGGCGAAGTAGACGGAGGTAGGGGGTGGGCGATTGGGCGGAGCGCCCCACCCCCGGTCAGGTGCGGTGGTTTTTGCGGGCCTGCCAGGCGGCGAGGGCGACGGCGAGGGCGAGGTCATCGTGTTTGGAGGTGGATTTGGCGTTGGACTGGAGGTGGAGGAGTTCGTGGTTGAGGTTCTGGAGTTGGGGGAGCTTGGGCGCGAGTTTGAGGGAGCCGTTCTGGAGGACGGAGGCGAGGTTGGCGAGCAGGTGCTGGCGGGAGACGTGGTAGTAGCCTTCGGAATAGTGGGGCGCGCCGCTGGCGGTGATGATGAGTTTGATGAGGCTGGCCGGGATGTTGGTGGTGGCGAAGAAATCGAGGAACGGGAGACCGGGGCCGGTGGCGTCGACGATTAGGGTGAGGGGGCAGTTGCGGAGTAAGGGCTGATTGAGGAAGGCTCGGACGTGGCCGGCGAGGGCCGGGTAAGTGAGGCCGAGCGGGAAGCGTTCGAGGTGGCGGAGGTGGTAGCGGGTGGGGCGGAGGAAGCCGCCGTTGACGGGGTCGCGCGGGCCGGTGGGCGGGACGCAGACTTCGAGGAGGGCAAGGGCGGAGTGGTCCTGGCGCTGGCCGAGGTCGAGGCCGGCGTAACGTTGGATTGGGAAGAATTGCATGGTGGTTTCCTTTCTGTGTGGTTTGGTGTGTGGCAGCGGCAGTGGGGCGACGTGGACGTCGCCCCGCAGGCGTGGACGCCTGCCCCACTTTTGCGGGTTACCAGATGGGGGTGGCCTCCGGATCGACGGCGGTGTTGACTTCTTCGTCGGTGAGGAGGGAGCCTTCCGGCGAATGGAACTTGCAGAGAAACTCCTGCTCAAACAGGTGACGCGGGAGTGTGGCGAGCTGCTCCTCGAGGTACTCGCGGGAGATGCGGGGACAGTCGTCGGCGGTAACGGTGACGCGTTCAAAGCGGGCGTTGGGGTTGGCCCACTCGTGATAGAAGAAGCCCTGGCGGCCGTTGGGCGTGGACACGAGCCAGAGGAGCGCCTTGGGGTTAGTGGCGAACATAGGCAACAGGGCGTGGTAGAGCGCATCGGGAACGCGCGAGGCTTCGTCGATGAGCAGGAAGGCCGGGGCCGAGAAGCCGCGGATGGTGGCTTCGGAGTTGGGGAGCCCGACGATACGCGAGCCGTTCGGGAGCAGGAACGAGATGGCGTTGAGGCCATCGCCACGGCGGCCGATGTTGACGCGCGCGAGAAATGTAGCGCAGCGCAGGAAGACCTCCGCCGATTGGCGGCTGGCGGGGGCGGCGATGAGGACCAGCGAGCGCGGGCGAATGATGGCTTCGTAGACGGCGCGGGCGGCGGTGGTGGTGGACTTGCCCCATTGGCGGGTGCAGCAGAGCAGGAGGCGGGAGGAGGTGGAGTCGAGGGCCTGCTGCTGGACGTGGTCGGGGGTGAAGCCGAGGGCTTCGGCGGCGAATTGGGAGGGGCAGAGGAGGCGGACGAGTCGCGCGAGTTCGAAGGCTCCGGCGAACTCGACAGTGAATGCGGTGGCGTGATTCATCGCGCTACTTTCCCCGCATTTAGAGTAAATGATGGGATTTGGGTGAGAGTTCCGGCGGTGGGAGCGCGCGATGTGTAAGTGGTTAGTAATGTTGGGAGTGCGGCGCGTCCACTTTATTTCTAACTCTTGTGAACGGCTTCAGCCCTGGGCGAAGGGGCTGGGGTAGAAGCGGGCGTAGGCTTCGAGGGTTTTGGCGATGGAGTTGCGGGCTTCGGGATAGGGGGCGAGGCTGCGGAGGATGGCGCCCCAGAGGAGCATAAAGTACCGGTTGGCGAGGCGGAGGGAGATGAGGGGCTCGCCGTCAGCGCCGATGGAGATGGGGCTGGCGGAGGTGCCGTTGGGCGTGTCGGGGGTGGCCGGCTCATCGGGCAGGTCACCGGGGGCGTAGATGATGTCGGGATTGGGCGGTTTGGCGGCGGATTGCGGGCGCGGCGCTGGGGCAGCGGCGGCCGGCTTTGGTGCCGGGGCCGGGGCCTGGGCGAGCGGTGCGCCGGGGGTGGCGGCGCACTGGCAGCGTTTGCCGTGGTTGGCATAGGCGCAGGTGATGGCGTTGCGGGCCTGGGGATTGTGACGGTACCGGAGGCCGCAGAGTTCGTGAAGAGAGAGAGTGGAATCGGCCGACATTAGAGAGACACCTCCGGCTCAGGAGAAGTCTCAGGTTCGTTTGCTTGATGGGGCTCTTTTTCCGGGCGTTTTCGGCGGAGTTTTTCGAGCCTTTCGAGATAATGCGAGAGTTCGCGGAGGAGGCGAGACTGGTGCGCGTCCATGTTGCGGAAGGACGTGGAGCGGTCATTGAGGGTTTGGAAGCCTCCGGCGAGGGCTCCGGTGGAGTCGATGCCTGGGAAGGCTTGGTGGAGGTCGTCGAGGGAGGCGGAAGCCTGGAGGTCGACGAGGGTGTGCTGGATAGCCTGGGCGCGGGCGAGGAGGAACTCGGCGGTGGCGCACTTGCGCGCGAGGTGGGCTTCGAGCGGGGTGTCGGGGGTGTAGTGGAGCATGTAGGAGTCGTAGAGTTCGAGGTAGTCGTTTTCCTCTTCGGGGCTGAGTTGGAGGTCGCGGACGCGCAACCGCTCCTTCGCCAAGGCTACGGCGGGCAATGCGTGCTTGACGGCATTTTGGGACGATGCGGCTTTGCCTTCGGGCGTGGCAGGCCCGCGTGAGGCGGCGCCGTTGCGGCGGGAGGCCTCGAATTGTGCGAGGGTACGCATGGGTGTTTTCTCCTGATTCCTTTATATAGGGCGGGTTGGAGGGAGATTGGGGTGGGGAGTGGGGTGAGGGAGTGGAAGTTATTGATGGGGAATGGGTAGGGGATTTCGGATTTATTTGCAACTCCTGTGATCGAGATTTTTGGCGGCCAGACATTGGGTAGCACGAGGCATGTTCGCGAGCGAGTTCGGCGTTGGCTGGACGGACGGATTTCGCTGCGTGAGTTCGAGGAGTGGTTTGTGGCGGTAGCCGGAACGGCTGCGGAGGGTGGCGATGACGAACTGGTGGTCGCCAGCATCGATATGAACCTGTCGGAGTTGGATGACGGGGTGCTGACCGGGGAGGAGTTTCGGAAGCAGATGGCGGGTTTGGCTTAGTCAGGAAGAGCGGATGGGCTCGGTGCCCTCGCTGAGGATGGCGAGATAGGCGTCGTAGACGAAGAGCCGGTGGCGCTGGCGTCCGGTGGCTTCGCGCAACAGTCCGAGCTGGCGCATGTGGCCGAGAGCCTTAGCGATGGTGGGAGCGGAGATACCGGTGCTTTGTGCGGCTGCGGGAATGGAGAGGATGGGGTTACGTTGGAGGTGCTCGAAGACCCGGAGGACGGAAGCGGCAGGGCGGCCGAGAGTTTCGATCTGGCGGCGGTGGTCCTCGAAGAGGGCGAGGGTGCGGCGGGCGGCGGTGGCGGCCTGTTCGGCGGTGTCGCGGACGCCGGTAAGGAAGAACTCGAGCCAGACCTCCCAATCGCCTTGGGCGCGGACGCGGTCGAGCAGGTCGTAGTAGAGTTGGCGGTTCTGCTTAAAGTAGATACTGAGATAGAGAATGGGCTCGCGGAGGACGCCAGCGGCGCACAGCAGGAACGTGATGAGCAGGCGGCCGAGGCGGCCGTTGCCGTCGAGGAAGGGGTGAATGGTCTCGAACTGGACGTGAATCAGGCCCGCTTTGACGAGCAGCGGGAGGTTGGGGTGTTCCTGGTGGAGGAATAGCTCGAGGGCGCCCATACAGTCGAGGACGAGGTCGGGCGGCGGTGGGACGAAGGCAGCGTTACCGGGGCGGGTGCCACCGATCCAATTCTGGGTTTGGCGGAAGTCGCCGGGCTGCTTGTCGCTGCCGCGGCCTTTGGCGAGGAGGACGCCGTGGATCTCGCGGATGAGGCGGAGGGACAGCGGGAAGCCGTTGCGGAGGCGGTCGAGGCCGTGATTCAGGGCGGCGACGTAGTTGGAGACGTCCTGGACGTCATCGAGTGGGACGCCGGGGGCTTCGTCATTCTCGAAAAGCAGCAGGTCGGAGAGGGAGGACTGGGTGCCCTCGATCTGCGAGGAGAGGACGGCTTCTTTCCGAACGTAAGCGTAGATAAACAAAGAGAGATTGGGGAGGACGGAGGCTAAGCCATCGAGGCGGCCGAGGGATTGGTTGGCCTGTTCGAGGAGGAGTTGGAGGGAGTCGAGTTGGAGTGGCGGGTTGGGGGGGAGCGGGGGCGGGACGAAGGCCCTGACGGTTTCGCCAGCGAAGGACTTGACGATGTAGCGACCGAGGCGTGGGTTGGGGGCGGACATAAAATCTTTTCGTTAGGGTGGGGCTAACGAAAGGATATGCCAGTTTTCTTTCGTTAGCCAGTCTTGGCGGCTGGCGGAGGAGATAGTTTGGCGATTTTGGTGCCAATGTTGGACACAGGGCTCCGCAACGGTACCGCTTGAAAGACGGTGATTCTCCGAGCCGTTTCGGCTACCTCCACTTGGGGTAACCATTCCGTGTATACTTAGTCACTCCGACGGAGTCGAAGCTGTGGCGAACCCGATGGAATCGAGTCCCTGGTCCGTTTTCCCATTCGATCTGACTTTGGTCTGGCCGATGCGGCTGACCACAAATATAAGCGGTTCGTTTGACTTCCCAGGTTTCGAGAAAGCAATCAGGATTGACGGTTCCTGGATCGAGGAAGACGACCTGATTCGGAGGAATCCGCCGAGCGATCTGGACGGATATGCGCATGGGGAGTGGAACTACTTCCATCCCTTCATCCAGAGGTTGCTTTACCGCCGCCCGGACAAGGGAGGTGCATTCTGGATTTTCCGGCGTTCCCAGGTAGAGGTACTCAAGGTTCGAGACGGGAATTGGCGCGAGGACTTCCTAATTCGCGAAGTACTGCTCTACGTACTGCCGTCGGGGTTGGCGGTGATGAAGGTCGAGTTGGAGGCGACGCAGGCGGTTACATGGCAGTCGGCGCAGGACAGTCTGTCCTACCTTCGACGGCTTTGGGCTCCACATTACTACCGTCCGGGGGAGAATAAGGCTTGGGTGGCGGGTGGCGTGAAGGGAACAGTTTGGATCGAGCCGCTCCAAGCGGAACCGGGCGAGCAGGCGGCGATGACGGTCGCTGCCAGCAAACGACCGTTGACAAACTCACTAGATAGCCAGATCCCGAGGCTGCTTCCGCATTGGGAGGATCTGTTGGATCCCGTGGTCTGGTGCGAGCCGAGGACCGTCGGGATATCGGCTCAGCCGCTAGGCGACAGCCGCATGGGGGCGATGCTGTTCCTGGGAACGGACCGCCTGATGGATGTGACCGAGGATGACTGGTTTGCTCTCTCGGAGGCGGACCATGCCGGGTCGATGCGTTACTCGCCTCAGTTTAGGGACGAGGCACTGGGAAAGGCCTGCTACGACCGCTGGTGGCAGAAATGGGATAGGGGAAGACCACTGTGGACATGGGCGTGGAACCACCGGTACCTGGTTGGTCCCCTAACGTTCATCAGTGCGAAGCAGGTACCGCTGGAGGACCTCCCGCCCTATTTGTCCAACTTGCGCGAGAAGTGGCGACGGAACTATTTCCAACTCTTCCTCATTGCCAATATCCAACGGCACGAGTTGCTCATTCTGCAGGATGAAGTTCTGAAGGTCACGCGAGAAGGCAAACTGGATCAGGTTAATCAGATCAGCAGAAAAATCGCGGTGTTTTCGGCTACATTGTGGTATCGGGAGATCACGCCGCAGATTCAGGGCCAGGAACTGTTCGAACGTCTGCAAGAGCAGATGCGTATCCCGCAGTTGTTTCGGGAAGTGGTAGAGGATAAGGCGCACCTGACCAACTGGGCACGCGAGGAGTGGCGCGACCGCGTGACAAGGATTGCGGTGTTTTCGGCCGGGCTTTCGCTGGCGGCAGGGATTCTGGGAATGAACGTGATTTTCCGAGATGATGTGATTAACACGATCACGAAGATAGGTTGGGTGAAGGTCGTCACGCCGGATCTGGTTCTGCTTACCGCGGTATGTATCCTGGTCACACTGGGCGGGGCATGGGCCTACACGTATATCAGAAAGAGAAGCTGATAAATGCAATTTCTTTGTCATGTAGAGGTGTTCAACCTCATCGAGTTGTTCGGTGATTGCCAGGATCTGAGCACGATACGGGGTGGAGGGCTGGCGGCATTGAAGATCGGGGCAGATGTGGCCAAAGCGTTTGAAGTGGACAACATCGTGGGAAGCGCGTCGCAGGGGTTGTTCTTATTGGAGGCGGAGTCGCAGGCGGCGGCGGAGGAACGGGTTCGGAAGGAGGTAGCGAACTTGCCGGCGTGGCGCGTATTGCAGCATGGGACGGTGCTCGTTGCGGCGACGCCGTATGACGAGGGGCGGTTTGCAGAGCAGCGTGCGGAGTTGCGAGCCAGGCTTCGGTGGCGACAGATGCAGGCTACCACGGTGACGTATCCGACATTGGATGGAGAGGTGTGCCGCATCGACAT
>JAEUQF010000058.1 GCA_016789745.1 Bryobacterales bacterium | reverse complement strand
AGTTACTCGCTCTCGCTGAGGGGCTATTGCCCTACACCGGCAAGCAGGCGTATGTCTACCGCCGAGACGCGACGGGATCAGAACGCTCTGAGATCGAGGTCGAAATCGCAAAGATCGTCGATCGCAAGGCTCCCGACGTGCCACTGCTACCAAACGATATTCTCTACATTCCCGATAACAAAGGCAAGAAACTTGCCGCGAACCTTGTTGATCGCCTCGCTGGGTTCGGCTCCTCGACGGCCAGTGGCGTCCTCATCTGGCGGCGTTAACTGCCGTCAACCTAGAACAGATCCAAACAAGGACATCTATAGAAAATGCATTACGAGAAGACCGACAAAGAGCTGGTCCTTTCCTCCGAGCCCTATCGGCTTGCGCCGACCACCCTTAACCAGCCTCCTGACATGGAGCCGGAAACACAGGGAATTCCCGTTTCTCACTACTTCTGGGTACTCAAACGCCACCGTTGGAAGATCGCGCTGTTCGTCGTTGCCGCTGTGCTGGCAACGGCCGTAGTCTCGACCCGCATTACGCCGATCTACGAATCCACCGCAACGGTCGACATTGATCGGCAATCACCGGTCGGCGTTGTCGGGCAGGAAGCCAACCGTACTTCCATGCTTCTTGACTCTGATCAATTCCTGGCCACCCAGATCAAACTCGTCCAGTCCGATAGCGTTCTGCGCCCGGTGGTGCAGAGGTACGGACTGCGTACCAACGATTCGCCTTCGCCTGCAGCGTCTCAGGCACCCGTGGCGCTAAAAAGCCTGAAAGTGAGTCGCCCGAACAACACCTACCTGCTGCTCATCAGTTTCCGATCCGCTGATCGTCAGCTTGCCGCCGATGTTGCGAACTCGATTGCGCAGTCCTATCTGGAGCACAGCTACAACACCCGCTATCGGGCCTCGGCCAGCCTAACCCACTTTATGGAAAAGCAGATCGAAGAACTGCGGGCCAAGATGGAGCAGTCCGGAGCCGCTCTGGTGCAGTTCGAGCGCGAACTGAACGTGATAAGCCCAGAAGAGAAGACAAACATTCTCTCGGCCAGACTGTTGCAGTTGAACACGGAGTTTACCAATGCGCAGGCCGACCGGGTCCGCAAGCAGGCCGCGTTCGATTCTGTTCGCAACGGTTCACTGGAGGCGGCGCAAGTATCCGTCCAGGGCGAACCACTTCGCCGCCTCACTGAGAAGCTCAACGAAGCACAGGAACGGTTTAGCGAGGTTCGAGCACATTACGGCTCAAACCACCCTGAGCATCGGAAGGCTGCCCTGGCGTTGAACGAGGTCCAGCGGCTCCACGACAAAACGAGACACGCGATCATGCAGCGCGTGGAGATCGAGTACCAGGAGTCGGTCAGCCGTGAAGCGATGTTGCAGCGGGCCGTTCAGGAAACGAAGTCCGACTTCGACCGTCTGAATGCCAGGTCGTTCGAGTATCAGTCGCTGAAGCGGGAAGCGGACGCTGATAAGAAGCTCTATGAGGAACTGGTCCGTAAGATCAAAGAAGCTGGCATCAACGCTTCGTTTCAGAACTCTTCGATTCGCATTGCTGATCCAGCTCGTCCAGCGCTTCTACCCGTCTTCCCCAACTTCAAGTTGAATATCGCGCTAGCCTTGGTGTTTTCGCTGCTGATCGCAGTCGCTGCGGCAGTCGCCAGTGACGCTCTCGATAACACGATCCGTGATCCAGAGCAGGTAGCGCGCACGCTGAACACCCAAGTGATCGGCAGCCTCCCGGTCGTCAAGAACTGGCGCAGCCGGCTCGGGCCAGTGGCCCAAAACGGAAACGCCACCGCCCTTATCGCCCTGGGCGAGTCGAACGATCACGCCAGTTCCTACGCCGAAGCTATCCGCACGCTCCGCAACTCCATACTTCTCAGCGACTTCGACCGTCGACTGCGCAGCCTCCTGGTCACCAGCGCCTCGCCTGGAGAAGGCAAGAGCACGATCGCTGCGCATCTGGCAGCTACGCATGCTCACCAGCGCCAGCGCACACTCCTGATCGATGGGGACCTGCGGCGTCCCAGCGTTCACAAACGGTTTGGCATCTCGGCATCCCAAGGGCTTTCCAATGTTCTGGTTGGCGAAGTGCCCTGGCGAGAGGCCCTTGTACACCCGGAGGGATGCCCGGATCTCGATGTGCTTCCCGCGGGACCACCTTCGCGGCGCGCCGCTGACCTGATCGGCCGTGGACTTCTGGAAGTCCTCGAAGAAGCTGGGACTGAGTATGATCTCGTCATTCTTGATGCCCCCCCGCTACTTGGGTTTGCTGAGCCCCTCCAGATGGCTACTGCGGTCGATGCAGTCGTTGTGGTTACCCGTGCAGGCGAAACGAATCGCAAGGCGGTCGGTGCCGTCCTGGCTACCCTGAACCGACTGCGAGCAAACGTAATGGGCATCATTCTGAATCAGGTCCACCAAGAGATGAGCGACAGCTATTACTACTACAGTCACTACGGCAAGTACTATCGTCCGATCGAGAAAGCGTCGTAGGGGAGTTGGAGGCTAACGTGTCTATTGCGTACCCACAGGCGATACCGATCGGATCCGCTCCCGTCCGCGAACCCCGGAAGCAGGCTTGGGACAGCATCGGCTTGGCGGCTGTTTGGGTCCTGACATTCGCGGTTCCTTGGGGGGACATGCTGCTCTTGCCGTACCAAGTCCAGGCCAGCCGTGTGTTCACCTTATTCGTAGGGGCGTTCTGGTTCTTTGCGATTCTCCGTGGACGGGCACTGCGCAAGCCGGAGATCGCCCACTGGGCCATGCTGCTGTTCATCGTCTGTGCCGCCGCCAATCTCCCCTGGACCCCGGAGCCGGAGAGGAGTTTCCGGCGGATCCTGTCATACAGTCAACTGTTTCTCTTGGCCGTGCTGGTCCACCAGGCGGCCCGAACCACACGACAATACCATTCGCTGCTTGCAGCTTACCTGGCAGGAGGCATGGTCCCGATCGCAGGGCAATTCTACAACTTCACATTTGGAGTCACGACTGGGGACGGCCGATATACCTCACCCGGGTTTGACCCCAACGACCTGGCGATTACGCTGGTGCTCGGGATCCCGATCGCGTGGCACTTGGCTGTAAAGCGCCGGCTACATACCTGGTTGGCCAGCTGTTATATACCGCTGGCGATCACGGGGTGCCTCATGACAGCATCACGAGGCGCGCTGGTTACTTTGGCAGTCGCACTGCTGTATCCGCTCACAAGCTTGCCCAAGATGCGGCGTCGCTCGATGGCTGCGTTCTTTCTGATTCTGGGCGGCTCGGTGTGCGTGTTCCTCTCGCTCAAAGGTGATATTGCCTTCCATCGGCTTGCCACCATCACCCGAGAACTGTCCGACCGAGATCTTAACGGGAGAGTAGATATTTGGCAGCGGGGGATCAACGTTTTTATGGACAACCCCTTGCTAGGCGCTGGCGCGGGCAACTTCGGAAGCGCCGTGGGCTCGTGGAGAAGTCGCGATATCGCGGCGCACAACACCATGCTGGGCGTGTTGGTCGAGCACGGCCTGCTAGGGATCTCCCTGTTTATCTTCACCATTGCAGCTCTTCTTCAGAGGGCCCGCCAGGGGGAACCCGGAGAGGGCAGGTTCTGGATCCTGTTGTTAGCAAGTTGGTGTGTAGCCGTTTCGACCCTGAGTTGGGAGAACCGCGAACTTACCTGGCTGTTGTGGGGTTTGTGCCTCGCGGACCCTCTATTGAGCAAAGCATACCGAGGGCTAAGAGGCAGGCGCCAAGTCGCCCGAGGATACAGTTATGTCAATCAAAAGGTCTGGGCATAGAGTTCTGCTCCTGGCCACGGGTGTCGGGGTCGGGGGGGCCGAAACCCAGGTGAAGCTCACGGCGCGCACGCTGGCCAGTAGGGGATGGCAGGTAGAGATCGTCTCGATGCTTGATCCTCCCACTTTTATTCCAGAACTGAATGGTAGTGGCATCCCGGTTCACTCGCTTGGGTTGAAACGCGGGAAACCCAATCCGATCGGTCTGGTTCGTCTGATTGTGCACATGCGCCGTTTCCGCCCCCATGTGCTGCATTGCCATATGGTGCATGCCAACCTGCTGGGACGCATCGCCCGACTCTTTGGCCCTGCACGGGTTGTGGTTTCGACAGCGCATTCCACGTGGGAAGGGCCCCACTGGAGAGACTGGGCGTACTGGGCGACTGATAAACTCGCGGACGTCACGAGCAACGTTAGCCACGCTGGTCTGCGGCGATATATACAAGACGGTCTAGTGGCCCCTGACAAGGGTATCTGGCTGCCGAACGGGGTGGATACATCGGATTTTGCGCCACGCCGTTTTGATCGGGAGGCTTTACGGCGGGACTACGGGTGGACGGAGCATTTCGTCTGGGTCGCGGTTGGGAATCTTAGAGAACCGAAAGACTATCCCAATCTATTAAACGCCTTTCGCCCACTGGCGCTTGCATCGCGGAGGCCGCTGTTGGCCATAGCTGGCTGTGGTCCGTTGGAGCGGGAACTGAATAGCTTGGCGGCCGATCTCGGGATCAGCCAATCGGTACGTTTTCTGGGCTCGCGCCCAGATGTGCCGCAACTGCTGGCAGCGGCTGACGGCTATGTGATGTCTTCGGCTTGGGAAGGGACTCCTATGGCTGTACTGGAAGCCGCAGCCTCGGCTCTACCGATAGTGGCCACCCGCGTGGGTGGTAATCCTGAGGCAATCGAGCACGGTACCTCCGGAAAGCTGGTTCCTCCCAAAGACTCCGAGAAACTCTCGCAGGCAATGAGCGAAGTGATGGCAATGTCTGCACAGTCGCGACAGACAATGGGCTGCGCGGCCCGCCGCCGGGTAGAAGCGCTCTATCGCTTGGAACGGGTAGTCGACAAATGGGAAAACATCTACGAACAGCTCCTTCAGGTAAGGGATGGCGGGAAGCGCCGTTCCGAGCCCCACGATACGCTTCTCGCACGATTAAGATGCAACTGGCGCTGAAACGACTGATGGACGTCGTCTGCTCGTTGCTTGGGCTGGTCCTGCTCAGTCCAATCCTTGGGGGTTGCGCGATCGCTGTGGTGTCCACTTCGTCAGGTCCAGCGATCTTCCGGCAACGGAGGTTGGGGCTGTACGGGCGTCCCTTCGAAATTCTGAAGTTTCGTACGATGTACGTCGACGCCCCCGAACTCCGCAATGCGGATGGGTCGACGTTCAGCTCGGATCACGATCCGCGTGTAACGAAGGTCGGCCGATTTTTACGGCGCAGCAGTCTTGATGAACTGCCACAGTTGTGGAATGTTCTCGCTGGAGAGATGAGCCTAATCGGCCCAAGGCCGGATCAGTGCAACCAATTGGCTCTGTACACGGCTAATGAGCATGAAAAGCTGGCAATGAGGCCAGGGCTTTCGGGGCTGGCACAGATTAGTGGACGTAACGGGATTGCCTGGGATCAACGCAAGCGTTTGGATTGTGAGTACGTGCGCAACTGGTCGCTGGCTCTGGACATGCGCATCCTGCTTCTCACTTTACCCTACGTGCTGTTTCGACGCGGAATCAACAACTCGGCCGCTACTGTTTCAGACTGAACCGCTGTGCCGGAATGAACCTGGAAGAGGTTTCGAGCAGCAAGTGGGGCCACTGAGAAAAAGGAAGTTACAGGCTGGGTGAGGTGGCAGCCAAAGTGCTCTAGATGTGTTGTTGAGAGAAACGGAAGGTTATGACAAGAATCCTCCACATCGTCGGTGATTCGAAGTTTGGCGGTGCTTCTTTTGGCATTCTGCGGCTTGCACGACGCTGGAGGTCTGCCGGTTGGGAGGCAGTGGTACTGGCTACTGATCCCGAGTTCCTCCGAAGAGCTGAGGAGTTACAAGTGCCAGTGCTGGACCGGAGCGTTGTTTGGCGTGAGATCCGGCCGCTCCGGGATCTGCTCGGCTTGATTCGGCTCGTGTGGATTCTGCGTCGCGGTCGTTACTCGATCGTTCATACACACACCACCAAGGCTGGTTTTGTCGGGCGAATTGCCGCGTGGATGGCGAATGTCCCGATTGTGCTCCACACGGTCCATGGGTTTGCCTTTCACGAAGCCTCGCCCCCCGCGAAAGTTAACTTCTACAGATGGATGGAACGGTTCGCTGCCCTCTTCTGCCGTAAGATCATAACGGTGAGTCATTTTCATCGGGAGTGGGCGGAACGGTTAGGGATCGCAGATGATTCGAAGCTCATCGCCATCCCAAACGGCATTCCAGAACCGGCAATCGTCACGGCGCAACGGATCCGAGAGATCCGGTCGGCGTGGAACGTCGGGCCGGCGGAGGTCGCGATCTTCACCGGCGGGCGCCTTGCCCCAGAGAAGGGGATCGAGGATCTCGTTGACGCTATTGCTCTGCTCCCAGAATCATCACGACCGAAGTTGGTTTTGGCTGGAGACGGTGAGTTACGCCCCCAACTAGAGGCACGGGCCGCCAGTAGAGGCGTTCGCGACCGAGTAATGTTCCTTGGGTTCCAGAAGAACGTTAGCGAGTTGCTGGAGGCGGCGGACCTCGTGGTCCTGCCGACTTGGCGCGAGGGGCTATCCATCTCGTTGCTGGAAGCTATGGCCCAGAGCCGGCCTATCATAACGACGAATATTGGGCCGAATCTAGAGGCAACGGACAACGGAAGAGTGGCGAGCCTTGTCCCACCCGGTCGCGCCGATATGCTCGCGAAAGCGATCGCCGAACTCGCGGGCGATGCTAAGAAACGAAAAGATCTCGGGCGCGCGGCCCGTCAGCGTTATCTCGAAAACTACACACAAAGTCAAATGCTGGACGCCTACTACGGCGTTTACACGCAATTGCTGAAGGAGGTCATCTGTGCGCAGCCAGTTCTTGCCGTACTGCCTTCCCACGATAGGTGAGGAGGAGATCGCGGAAGTTGTCGATTCGTTACGGTCCGGGTGGGTGACAACCGGGCCAAAGACGAAGCGATTCGAGCAGCAATTCGCGGCTTACGTCGGATGTCGGCACGCGATTGCGGTCAATTCCTGCACGGCGGCTTTGCATCTTTCGCTGGCAGCGCTGGGCGTCGGCCCGGGAGACGAGGTAATCGTGCCGACGATGACCTTCTGTGCGACTGCGAATGTGGTGCGACACCTGGGAGCGAACCCGGTGTTGATTGACGTTGATGAAGACGGCCTGCTCGACATTCAGCAGGCGGAACGGAACATCTCGCCGCAGACGAAGGCGATCATTCCTGTGCACTTTGCGGGCCAGGCCTGCCCGATGGATGAGGTGTACCGTCTTACCGCAGGGAATGGAGTGACGCTGGTTCAGGATGCAGCTCATGCGGTTGGCGCCTCCTATCGCGGTGCGATGGTAGGGGCACTCGGACAGGCGATTGCGTTCAGTTTCTACGCAACAAAGAACATGACCACGGGTGAGGGTGGCATGATCGCGACTGATGACGACGGTTTCGCTGAAACCTGCAGGAGGCTTTCGCTACATGGAATGAGCCGGGACGCCTGGAAGCGCTACTCAGAAACGGGATCGTGGTATTACGAGGTGACCGAGCCGGGATACAAGGACAACATGACCGATATTCAGGCGTCGCTTGGGATCCATCAGTTGCAGCGTCTACCCGGATTCATCGAGCGGAGACGCCATATCGCCGCCATCTATAACGACGCCTTCGGTGAGTTGCCCGGGGTGCGGTTGCCACGTGAGTTGGAAGGGCGCCGGCATGTTTACCATCTGTACCCTATCCGAGTCAATGCGAAGAAGGCTGGAATCGCACGCGGGGCCTTCATCGAAGAGTTGCGCCGGCGCAACATCGGCAGCAGCGTGCATTTTATCCCGTTGCATCGTCATCCGGCCTACCGTGACGCGCGCCAGCACTGCCGTGGCGGATTCCGGGTCGCCGATGAGCTTTACGACGAGATCGTCAGCTTACCACTGTACCCAGGCATGACCGATGGGGATGTCCAGGATGTCATTGAGGCAGTCCGTGAAATCAGCTTCGAGCATCAACCCATGCGTGTGTACGCGTTTCAGGCCGCAACAACGACTCCCGTGAGTAATTCCTTATGATTCAGAAACCGATGGTCGAGGGCTTTCTCCGCCAGGCGTTACCCCGTTTGATTGCTGACATGGCCGTCGTGCATCTGTCGGCTCTTGCCTCACTGGCCGCTGTGGTGCTTTGGCAGCGGAATGAAGTAAATCAACAGGACACCGCTGCTCTGGTTGGCGCGCTACGCCACTATTACCAGTTCACGTTTCTGCCGCTTTCCATCCTGTTCCCGTTAATCTTCGCGACCAATGGCTTCTACACGCGATACCGGACCTACAGTGGAACGTACAAGTGGATTACTCTCGCCAAGGGCACCACAATTGCCAGCCTGGTGTTCTTGTTTGCCGCGTTTCTCCTCTCTCGTGCACAGAGTGTGCCGAGAAGCGCGATTCTGCTGTTTATTCCGACCGTCAATGCTATGGTGATCGGAATCCGGGTGGTGAAGGCTTGGTTGACGGATCGGAAGACGGTAACAACAGAGGCTCCACCAGCCGTGGAGCGGCGTCCGATTCTGGTGGTGGGCGGGGGAGGGTACATTGGCAGCATTATCTGCCGGAAACTGCTAGCGCAAGGCAAACGTGTGCGTTTGCTTGACAGTTTTGTCTATGGACAGGACGCGGTGCACGACCTATTCAGCCACCCCGACTTCGAGGTGATTCAGGGAGACTGCCGCAATATTCAGTCGGTTGTGTCTGCGATGCAAGGCGTGAAGTCGGTGATTCACCTGGCGGCAATCGTCGGGGACCCGGCCTGCGAACAGGATCGCGCCTCTGCTCTCGAAATCAACTTTGCAGCGACGCGTATGATGATCGAGATCGCGAAGGGCAATGGCGTGGAGCGATTCCTGTTCGCGTCGTCCTGCAGCGTGTATGGCGAGAACGAAGAACTCGTAGACGAGCATTCCGATACGGGCCCGATCTCCCTTTATGCACAGACCAAAGTCGACAGCGAGCGGGCACTGCTGTCTTCGAAGAGCAGCAGTTTCCATCCGATCATTCTGCGTTTAGCCACCGTATTCGGGAACTCCTACAGGCCGCGCTTTGATCTGGTAGTAAACCTGCTAACCGCCAAAGCGCTGCGGGAGGGTGTGATTACGATCTACAACGGAGAGCAGTGGCGTCCATTTATCCATGTAACAGACGTCGCGGAGGGTTTTGTGCGGCTTCTGGATGCCCCGCTTGCCACCGTGAGCGGACAGATATACAACCTGGGAGACTCACGGCTCAACTTCACGCTATCGCAGGTGGCTGAAACAATCCGAACGTTAGTACCAGGCACGCGCGTGGAACATGTAGAGAACCCCGATCGCCGCAACTACCGGGTGTGCTTCGACAAGATTCGGAACGAGGTGGGGTTTGCGTGTGAGGTAGGCCTGGAGGAGGGTGTTGCTGATCTGAAGATTGCTTTGCAGACTGGGCGCATTCCTGACTATCTCGATCCGCTGTACCACAACCAGCGTTTCCTCAAGGCTTCCGGCCCGTTAACCTCGCCCGCGGAGATCGACGCGCAAGTAATGGCGGCGTTCGCGATGGCCCTCTCGGATCCGCAACCGGTGAGCGCGGGCAATGCCAGGCGCCAGTAAGCGGGTAGGCATCGCGATTCCGGCGCTGTTGGTGCTGGGATCGCTCGCGGTTGCCGGACCGCCGTACGCCGCCCAGTACGCAGTGTCGGCCATTGTGTTCGGGGTCGCAATGACGATGACGGAGCTTCGAACGCCGCCGCTTGCGATCGGATGCCTGCTTGTGATCCCTCTATTGGGCGTGTGGACACTGGACGGGATGACGGTTGCGCGGTCCCTCCACTGGCTCACGCTTGGGGTGATTGGGTATGTGACGGCTTCGATGTGCCGCGGTACCACGGAACGGGAAAGGCTGCTGCGCAAAATCGCCATCGCGGGCATTGGGCTGTGCCTCTTCTCCACGCTGCAATTCTATACGTCTAACGGAGATGTTTTGTGGCTTTGGCCCAGCGGCGAACCCAGTGTGTTCGGGACATTTCTGAGCCGGAACAACTACGCATCGGTTGCGGTACTTCTGCTACCGCTCCTGCTGTGGCAGGGACTGCGAAAAGGGGCGACGGACTTTGCCTGGCTATTGGCGGCGGGAGCGGTCTATGGATCGGTTGTCGTGTCGGGCTCGCGGGCTGGAGCGGGATTGGCGACGGTAGAGATTCCTCTGTTTCTCGCGTTGCACCGTCGGCAGGAACGCACGAGCCGTGGGCTCTGGCTGGTGGTGCCCGTGCTGATTGCCTGCGCGGCGGTGACCGGCTGGGACGCGCTTGAGTACAAACTGCAGGACGCCGATCCGATGCGTCATCGAAAGGACCTGCTTCGATCGGGAGTGGCGATGGTCCAACAGAGCCCCTGGGTCGGGCAGGGGTTCGGCGCTTACGCGCGGAAGTATGGGGCATTCGCGCGTTTCGACACGGGACTTAACGTGAACTTTGCGCACAACGACTGGGTGGAGTTGGCCGTCGAGGGAGGTCTTCCTGCCGTGATGGCGCTGGCGATCTTGGGGATTGCCGTGACTAAGGCGGTCCTGCGGCAACCCTGGGCGCTCGGTGTCCCGTTCGTGTTCGCTCACGCGGCGGTAGACTACCCGCTGCAACGGCTGGGCACAGCGCTGTGGGTATTTGCCGTGGCGGGGGTGGCAATCAGCTCCGGTGCTTCTTCCAGTAGACCTCGGGGCGCTTATTCGGCTGCAAGTGAGGATTCGGCGCGGTCATCGACTGATACAGTTCCGGCCGGCGCGCCCGAATATAGCTGGCCCCAGAAGCCAATTCCAGTTTCTCAGGCACGAGCGTCGCCACGACAACCTCATCAGCCAGTTGACGGCACTCGGCGACCACCTCTCCAAACGGGTCAAGAATCATCGAGCCACCCGGTTTGATGGTGCCGCCTTCGACACCGATGGGGTTGGCGTAAACGATATAGACGCCATTCTCCCAGGCTCGCGTGGGCAGCCAGCGCATGAGCCAGCCGCGGCCTTTCGGGCCATCGAACTCCTGACGGCAACGCACGGGGTCGCGATCACGGTTGTTCCAGACTTCCGGGGCGACGATTCCGCGTCCGGGCATGGGCGAGGGCAGGCATCCGGTGACGTGAGGGGCGAGGATCACCTCAGCGCCGAGCATGGCCGTCATGCGGCCGTTCTCGGGGAGGTTGTTGTCGTAGCAGGTGAGAATACCGAAGCGGACGCCGAGGGCATCAAAGACGGTGTATCGATCTCCGCAATCGACATGATCACTAATGAACTCATGGATCTTCCGATGCTTCGCCAGCAGTTGCGTGCCGTCGACAACAACATGGCAGTTGTAGAGACGATCCCCATCCACTTCGACCAACCCGGCGGCGAGGATCACGCCGAGGCGTCCAGCAATGGCCTGTAGAGCGGCGACCGAAGGGCCTGGAACGGGTTCGGCCAGAAGCGTCAACTGTTCGCGGCTGAGCGTCTCCAGGAATGTGTACCCGCTGATGGAGCACTCATGAAAACAGACGAGTTGGGCGCCTTGCGACGCGGCCGCGGCGGCCAACTTCTCGATCACCCCCAAGTTATAGGCTTTGTCACCATCCCGCGCTTCAAACTGCGCCGTCGCCACACGTACGTCTTGCATCGATTTCAGTACCCTGCCTGTTTGTCGACGACATTCACTAGGGGGATTCCGCTGACGTAGCGGCGGCAGTTGTCGGCGAACAGGTCGATGAGGCGTACCTGGCGGTCAGGGCTCCATCCGGATGTATGCGCGGACATCACCACGTTGGGACAGTCGAAGATTGGGTGCTCGGAAGGCGGCGGCTCGACGGGCATGACGTCCAGACCCGCCCCGGAAATCCACCCCTCCTTAAGAGCCTTGACCAGCGCCATGTCGTCGAAGACCTTGCCGCGCGACAGAGCCAAAAAGTACGCCGTCCTCTTCATGCTGCGGAAGACCTGTTCATTGAACATCCGCTCGGTACTCTTGGTGTGCGGTACGGCGGCGACCAATACATCGACTTGCGGTACCATTTCGCGAAACCAGCCCGGATCATGCAGTTCGGCGACGTACTCCGGCTTGGGCATGGGTTTGGCGTCGGTGGCAACCACACGCATATCGAAGCCATAGTGCGCGCGTCGAGCGAGCATGCTCCCGATCCCGCCCATTCCGACGATGCCCATGGTCCGCCCGACCAGTTCGGTGTGATGGTCGGATTTAGGAGTGCCCATCGGCTTCATCTGCCGTTTATAGAACTGGGGCATGTAATACTTGCTGATCCCGCGGGTGAGGCAGAGCAGCAGTCCCATGCCGGTTTCGGTGATGCCGTGGGCGAAGGTTCTTGCGTAGTTGGTGATAACGACGGGACTTTTGCGGTGTGCGTCGTCGAGCGTGCCCTCCATCCCGGCGCCGCCGGCCTGGATCCACTTGAGTTTTGGTGCGAAGTCCAGTTCATTGCCTTTGATGTCGCCATAGACGACCTCAGCGTCCTTCAACTGTGCCCGGAACTCGTCCCGGGACTTGCAGATGACGATGTCGACGCGGGCGTTCTTCACGCTTTCCCTGATCTTTGCCAACTCGTGCGGCTCGAACTCGTACATGGTGACGATCTTCAGCGGATCCTGCTGCGCCTTACCGGAAGACTGGGCATATAGCGGGGTAACTACGGCCTGGCGTCCGGAACCGGCACCTGATCCCGATTGGGCAGCGGCTGCTGCGGAGGCTGAGCCAGTGGCGGAGACAAAGAGGCGGCGCGAGAGCGGTTTGTCGGGCATGGACGACAGGCTATCATACGTCCATGCTGACTCGCGTCATACTGGTGTACCTGCTGACAACGTTCGCCGCGCTGGCCCAAGTGCCCGCCGGTAGCCGCAGCCAGATGCTGCAATCGCTGGAGGTGCGTGGTCCGCAGTGGGGAGAGATCTCCCGCCAGATCTGGGAGTTTGCCGAAGTCGGCTACAAGGAAACACGGAGCGCCGCGCTGCTGGCTGGGGAATTGAAGAAGGCGGGCTTCCAGGTACAGGAAGGATACGCCAACATCCCCACGGCGTTCCTTGCCACTTACGGCAGCGGCAGTCCGGTAATCGCCATCCTGGGGGAGTACGATGCGTTGCCGGAGTTGTCCCAGGAAAGCCTGCCGGAGCGGAAGGCGCGGGTTGCCGGGGCACCGGGGCATGGCTGCGGCCACAATCTCTTCGGCACGGCGTCGGCGCTGGCGGCGATCACGGTGAAGGAGTGGATGCAAAAGAACAACATTAAGGGGACGCTGCGGTTCTACGGGACACCGGCGGAGGAGGGCGGCGGCGGTAAGGTCTACATGGGGCGGGCGGGCGCGTTCGGGGACGTGGATGCGGTGCTGCACTGGCATCCAGCGGCAGCCAACTCCGTGACCACGGAAACGTCCATGGCGAACATCAACGCCAAGTTCCGGTTCCACGGCGTTGCCTCGCACGCGGCATCGGCGCCGCACCGCGGGCGGTCGGCGCTGGATGGGCTGCTGCTGATGGCGCATGCGGTCGACATGATGCGCGAGCACGTCCCGCCCAGCACACGGATTCACTACATCTTCACGAAGGCGGGAGCGGCACCGAATATCGTGCCGGCCTTCGCGGAGGGCTACTTCTACGCACGCGACGCTGACATGACCATTCTGGACGGGGTTTGGGAACGGATCATCAAGTGCGCGCAGGCAGGGGCGCTGGGGACCGAGACGAAGATGGAAATGGAGATCGTGAATTCGGTCTACAACCTGCTGTACAACGACCCGCTTGCCCGGTTGGTGGATCGCAACCTGCGGGCGGTGGGGGGTGTGAAGTACACGCCAGAGGAGCGGAAGTTCGCCGAGGCCTTGCAGAAAACATTCGACGGCGGACCGAGTGACCCGCTAGGGAGCGAAGAAACGGTGCGGCCGTTTGGGGCGGGGCGCGGGTCGATTGGGGGCTCGACGGACGTGGGAGATGTGAGTTGGCTGGCGCCGACGGGGGGCTTTACGGCAGCCACGTACGTTCCGGGCACGGCGGGTCACAGTTGGCAGTCGGCCGCATGTGCGGGGATGAGTATCGGGCGGAAAGGGATGATGGTGGCAGCCAAGACGTTGACGCTGAGCGCGGCGGATCTGTTTGTGATGCCGGATGTCTTGAAAGCCGCGAAGGCCGACTTTCAGAAGCGCACCGCAGGACATACGTATCGCTCGCGGGTGCCAGCCAACCAAGGTGCGCCGCTGCGCTATCGTGATAATCCCTGATCGCCGGTGGCGTCCAGAAGGTCTTCGATCTGTTTGCGTAGCGCCATGCTAAGGCGCGGGTCGCGTCCGCTGCTGCTTACGGCAACCTGGAGGTCACCGCGGGTGAGCCGGGATGGCACCAGAAAGGAGCACTCCTCGGGGGCATCGGCGACGTTCACCCAGACGCCCCTGGCGCGGGCAGCCTCGGCGACGGCGCGGTTCACCGCCCGGTCATTGGTGGCGGTGTAGACCAGAACCTGGTCCTGGACGTCGTCCCAGTCAAAGCAGCGGGCCTTCCATTCCAGATCGAGCGTGGCGAATTCCGGGTCGGCGTCCGGACTGACGACGGTCACCCGAGCACCGGCCTCCAGGAGGCCCTTGACCTTGCGGAGCGCGACCTTGCCGGCGCCGACAACCAGGACCTTGGAGCCGCGCAGGTCGAGAAAGACCGGGTAATACATGCGCGGATGGTACCATGGAAGGTAATGGAAACAGACAGCCGACTGCCGGTTGTCGTGATCGTCGGCCGCCCCAACGTGGGCAAATCCACCCTCTTCAACGCCATCATCCGCGACCGCCGCTCGATAGTGGGCGACGAGCCGGGCATCACGCGCGACCGTATTCGAGGCAAGGCCGATCATCGCGGACGACAGTTTGAGATTATCGACACCGGCGGCATCATCCCCAACGATGAGGATTTGATACCGAGCGAGATATTCCGCCAAGCGCGCGTCGCGCTGGAAGAGGCGGCGCATATTGTGTTCCTGATCGACGGGCGCACGGAGATCACGGGACCAGACCGGGAGTTGGCACAGTTACTGCACCGGACGGGCAAGCCTGTGACGCTTGCGGTGAACAAGATTGACGTGCCGAAGCGAGAATCCCTGACACACGAGTTCTACTCGCTGGGCATCGCCGATTTGTTCCCCGTGTCGGCCGAACACCGGTTGGGGATCTCGGAGTTGCTGGACCATGTGACAGAGAGCTTCGCGGAAGTGGGCGCAACCGGGGTGACACCGGCGAAGAAGCGCGTCAAGGTTGCGATCATCGGCCGGCCGAACGTTGGAAAGTCGACGTTACTGAATGCGCTGGTGGGTGCCGATCGCTCCATCGTTTCGCCGATTGCTGGCACGACGCGGGATGCCGTCGATGAGACGGTGGAGCGGGAGAACGTACGGTACACGTTCGTGGATACGGCGGGCATCCGGCGCAAGGGCAAGACGCATGAGATGGCGGAGAAGCTGAGCGTGGTGATGGCGCGGCGGCACATCCGCATGGCCAACGTGGTGCTGATGGTGCTGGATGCGAGTGAAGGCGTGGTGGCGTCCGATGCTACGATCGCCGGCTACGCGTATGAGGACGGGCGCGCGATCATCCTGTGCGTGAATAAGTGGGACGTTGCGAAGGATAAGGACCGCAAGGTCTTTACGCAGCACGTGCGCGACCAACTGCGTTACCTGGATTTCGCGCCGGTGGTGTTTATGTCGGCGGCGACGAACCACGGCGTTAGCGGCCTTTACGGAATGATCGAAAAGGCCTTCGATGCCGCGTCGCAACGCGTCTCCACGGGGGAACTGAACCGCTTCGTGGAGTCGTTGAACGTCGATACGGACGTCAAGCTGAAATACATCACGCAGGCATCGGTGCGTCCGCCGACATTTGTGGCCTTCAAAGGCGGCCGCGATCAGCTGCACTTCTCCGTGGAGCGATTCCTGGTCAACCAACTACGCAAGGAGTTCGGTTTTGAAGCGACGCCGATCGTCGTGAAGTCGCGGGTGGCGCAGGGCAAGGACAAAGGCCGGGGCAGGGAATAGGCGAGTCTGGCACTCGGGGAGAGGCGCGCTGGAGATGTGCGGAGAGTGGTGGGCTGGTCGGTCGCGATTCCACAGTGGTCCGACGGCCGGTGCCTGGCGTTCTGGCCGTGGTGTGCTGCCGAGTGTGTCCCCGGCGAGTTGGGTGACGACAATTGGCGGTGCGATGGGGTGTAGGCGCCCCGGGCAGTCTGCGTTTAGCCCGTTATGCGAGCGATAGCGAGAATTTGTTCTCGTTGGTGAGCGAGATCAGGCGGCGATTTTGAGGCCGACTTTGGCGAAGAGCTTGTTGAGGTCGTCTGCGACCTTTGGTATAGCCGGTCGAGTTGTGATCGTCGCTGCTGTTGGAGCTTGGTGTCACCGGGAAATGATTGAAGAAGCCCTGCCGTGAGGGGTGCATATATCCGCTCGAAGAGTTTGAGGAAGATCACGCAGATGGAGTAGCCCGGCCTTGTCAGCCTGTATTTTCGCGAGCGCTCCACTTTCTCGATCAAACCTTTGGCTCGCAGTTTTGAGATGTCGTAGCGCAATGACCCGAGCGTGTATTGGTCTGCTGTGACACCCAGCGCCTCCGCTACGTGGCTGTGTAAATCGCGCGTGTAGAATTGACTCCAGCCTCGATGTTGGCGAAGCGGACCAGGGCGTGTGACCTGACCCCGTAAAATTGAACCAGAGGAATACATACTCCATCTTTTCAAGGCTGTGAGAGAGAAGATGAAGCAGAGTCGGTTTACTGAAGAACAAATCGTAAGCATTCTTGAAGAAGCCCAACGTGGCGAACAGACGG
>JAEUQF010000015.1 GCA_016789745.1 Bryobacterales bacterium | reverse complement strand
ACCTCGGAAGGCGCGAAGGCACTCAGCCCGCTGTTCGGCATGCAGGACTGGTTCAACCCGGGCTTTAGCGGCCGTCTGCAGTTGAAGTACATCTTCTGAGCACACGGTCTTACGTCTGACCAACAAGCAAGGGGCGGCCTTCGGGCTGCCCTTTTTTGGTGTGCTCGCGACTGTCGTATCCTGATTCGGTGGCCAGCTCTCCCGATCCCCGACGCTGGCGCATTCTTGCCCTCCTGTTCTTCTCCCTGGCCGTGAATCTGCTGGACCGGCAGGTGCTGGCCGTGCTGGCTCCAGTCATTCGCGACGAGCTGCATCTTTCCAACACGGAATACTCGATGGTGATCGCGGCCTTCCTGGCGGGCCTGGCCTTGGCGCAGGTGCCATCCGGGATGCTGCTGGATCGCATTGGTGTGCGTATCGGCCTCCCGCTGCTGATGCTGTGGTGGTCGGGCGCGAACGCAGGGCACGCGCTGGCGCGCAACGTGACACATCTGGCCGGCTTTCGCTTCCTGCTGGGTGTGGGCGAGTGCGGCAACTACTCGGCGGGCGTGAAGACCATCTCGCAGTGGTTTCCGGCCAGCGAGCGTGCTTTGGCCGGAGGCATTTTCAATAGCGGTACGGTGCTAGGCGCGTTCGTGGCGCCTTACCTGGTGGTCCAACTCGCACAGGCCTTTGGCTGGCGCATGGCGTTCGTCGGGGTGAGCCTGCTAGGGGTGGCGTGGATCCTGCCGTGGCTGGCGGGCTATCGCGAGCCTCAGCATCCCGATTACTTCGACAAGCCAAAGGGTGCCATGGTTCCATTGGCACCGCTGTTACGGATGCGCCAGGTTTGGGGCGTGGTGTTGATGCGCACGCTGGCCGGGCCAGTGGTGCACTTTTACTGGTATTGGCTGCCGGAGTATCTGAAACGCGAGCGCGCCTTCAGCATGGAGATGATCGGCCTGTTCGCCGGTATCCCTTTCCTGTTCGCCGGCCTGGGCAATGTGGCGGGTGGGTGGTTCTCGAGCCGATTGATCCGCTCCGGCTTCACGGTGGATGCCTCGCGCAAGCTGGCGTTCGTCTTGGGAGCCTTGCTCTGCCTGGCCAGCCTGGCCGTGCCATTCGTGCCGGGGGAGATGTCAGCGTTCTCTCTGATCTGCCTGGCGACATTCGGCATGGGGGCGATCACGTCGAACATGATCGGGCTACTGGGCGACCTGTTTGCGCCGGGCGTGCTGGCACGGCTGACGGGGTTGACGGGACTGTTCGAAGGGCTGTTCAACCTGACGGTGACGCTGGCAACCGGGATGGTAGTGGACCGGTTGGGATACATGCCGGTGTTTCTGGCGGCGGGGCTGCTGCCGGCCATGGCGCTGGGCTCGCTGTTCGGGCTGGTGCGGCGAATAGAACCGGTTTCGTACGGGCGGTAGTACCAAAGTTGTCATACAAATAGGGGATTCCCTCCAAGGGGGCTCTTACGTATACTTAGGACAAGTAGCGCATTTTCCCCGTTTTTCCCACGTCTCCCTGAAGAAGAAGGCACTCCCCGCCGATCACAGATGTAAGACAAAGATTACGCGATAAGTGCGTCTGCCCGAGGATTCCAATATGTTCGAGTGTGATGTTCGTAAAGCCCGTATGGCCACCGTTGTGGCCGCCCTTGTTCTGACGACTATTCCTGTCTACGCCCAAACGAGCGCCGTGCCGGCGATGGCGGGCGGCATGTCGACCCAGGAGATCATGCAGGCGGGAGCCAGCAATCCGTGGGCTGCCCACGCGCACGCGGAGCGCACGGCGCAGCCCGCAGCAACGGCATCGGAACCGGCACAGGCACCGGCATCGGCACCGCAGCAGCGAAGCGTGCCGTTCTGGGCGTTGGCGGCATGGGTGAGTGTTGGCGTAGCCTTAGCCTTCGGCTATCTGTTGCGACGCCGCGTCTGGTGAATGAGCACTGCCATCGAAAAAGCGCGTAACCTGGGTCCGGTGATGGGGGCGGAACTGCGTCCATTAGGGATCGACACGCTGGAGGCGCTGCGAGAAGTGGGCTGGCAGGAGGCATGGGACCGGCTGTGCGACCGCTATCCGGTTCGCACGCATTTACTGTGCGGGTATGCGCTTCTGGGCGCGGAGATGGACCTGGACTGCATGAAGCTGCCGGACGCGTTGAAGGTGAAGGTCAAAGCGCACAAGCGCGCGCGTCAGAGCATGCGGGCGAGATAGGCGAGGGCAGGCTGTAGCCAGCCGGAGTCCCAGCGATGGAGGCGGCGGGTGCTGTTCTCGTAGAAGTGCGGGATGCTCAGCTTCTCCATGAGCGCATGGGCCTGCGCGGTGTGTTCCTGGAACGCGTCGTAGCCCATCAGGGCGATGCGGGGCTTACCGCCGGCCAGCAGGGATGCCTGCTTCTCGAGAAGGCCGGGAATGGCGTACTGGCGGAAGTTGTCGAGCGTGCCGTAGATCTCCGGCATGTTGTACTGATCGGGAGCGGCCTTCATAAGCGGCGCATCCCAGGCGGCGGCAGCATGGAACAACCGCGGGTGTCGCAGCAGCAGTTGCAGGGCGCCGTTGCCGGATTTTGAGAAGCCCACCAGCAGGCGGGCGGGTGTGGGATGCAGGCGGTCCACCAGCGGCACTACTTCTTTCACGAAGAAGCTTTCCTGGCGAATTTTGGGATTGATGGGATGATCGGCGAACCAAGGCCAGTGCGTGAAGCTGGGCGCGGCCAGGACCAAGCCGTATTTCTCGTGGAGCGCCAGGCCGGCGAGCGTGTCCAGCCCGTCGCCCCAGCGATAGCTGATGTCGGGGTTGACGGGTAGCACGTAGAGCGTCGCCACGGGCTTGCGGCGTGACGTCAGGATGCGGACCGAACAGTCGTAGGCCTGGTGTTCGGTACGAAGAACGTGGTTCTGGTAGGGAAGGGCGAGGGCGGAAGCGAGCAGTTGCCGGCGGGTCATTGAAGCATGCGGCGGACTTTGTCGAGAGCCTCGCGGGCGGGCTCATATTGGGGGGATACTTCCAGGGCTTTTCGGAAAGATTCGCGCGCTTTCGTATAATTCTCGATCGCGATATAGACACGGCCCAGGTTGTACCAGGGGTAATGATAGGCCTCGTAGCGCTTGCTCCCGATGGCTTTTTCGAGCCAGGGAATGGCTTCCTCGGGCTTGCCTAATTCTATGAGATAGGCGCCGATGTCGTTGTAGGGATTACCGAAACCGGGGTCGCGCTCGATGGCTTTCTTACATTCGTCGATGGCTTCGTCGAGCTTGCCTTGAAAGCGGTAGGTCCAGCCGAGGAAGGTGTGAGCTTCGGCGGTGGGGTGCAGTGCCAGTGACTTCTTGTACAGCGATACTGCCAGATCCAGCTCGCCCTCCATTTGCATGCGATAGGCTTTCTGGAACAGTTCGATCGCCATTTGGACGCGGTCATCACCCATCACAGCCCTTAGCGTATGATGACGCACGCGGGGTTTGCAAGACTTTCGCGCGGGAGTGGTTGCCGAGGTAAGTAGTTCCTACAATGGAGAGTGATGCAGAACAAGGTCAGAAAGGCCGTGTTTCCGGCCGCGGGATTAGGCACGCGCTTCCTGCCGGCTACCAAGGCGATGCCGAAGGAAATGCTTCCGCTGGTGGACAAGCCGCTCATCCAGTATGGCGTCGAAGAAGCCATGCACTCGGGGATGAACAACATCATCATCGTCACGGGGCGCGGCAAATCGGCAATTGAAGATCACTTCGACGTGAGCTTCGAGCTCGAGCATCTGCTCGAAACGCGGGGAAAGAAAGACCTGCTGGCGCAGGTGCGCGGCATTTCGGACATGATCGATGTCAGCTATGTGCGGCAGAAGGAAGCGCTGGGATTAGGCCATGCCGTGTTGCGGGCTAAGGAACTGGTGGGCCCGGAGTCCTTCGCCGTGGTGCTGTCGGATGACGTGATTGACGCCGAGATTCCCTGCCTGCGGCAGTTGCTGGACATTCACGAGTTCTATGGGGCTTCCGTGGTGGCACTGATGGAAGTGGATGGGCCCGAGATCTCCTCCTATGGCGTGGTGGATGCAGACCCTGTGGCGCACAACGGCTTGGGCGGGCGGCTATACCGCGTCCACAACCTGGTGGAGAAGCCGAAAGCCAGTGAGGCGCCGTCGAACCTGGCTATTATCGGGCGCTATATCCTGACGCCGGACATCTTCAACTCGATTGAGTCGATTCCGCCAGGATCCGGCGGCGAGATCCAGTTGACCGATGCGCTGAAGCACTTGTTGCGGCAGAAGCCTATCTACGGGCTGAAGTTCGAAGGCAAACGGTACGACGCCGGAGATAAACTAGGATTTCTAAAGGCGACCGTGGAGTTTGCGTTGAAGCGGCATGATTTGGGAGGGCCGTTCCGGGACTACCTGAAGTCGCAAACGATTTAATGAACGCACCTTTCGATGTACCCGTGAAGGCGGCCGAGGCTGCCGCGCTGGCCGATATTCTGTTCGAGATGGCCGACGGCCGTCCGCTAACCGATGAGTTGCGGCAGCGGCTGGGGAACCGGGTGGCGGCCCTGAAGTTGGAGTCGCTGACGGCGCACTGCGGATCGCTGCAGCGGGAGCCGGCGCACCCATCGGCGTATTTCGTGGCGGCCGATGGCATTGGCGGGAAGCCCCTGCTGCTGCGCATCGCGCCGGCCTCGTCGCCGGTGTCGGCCACCTTCAAGGACATGGTGCTGGTGGGCCGCATGCAGACGGACAACCGTCGCGAAGTGGTGGTGAATGCGGTGCCGTTCTCCACGGGCGATTGGGATCACATCCGGGCGTTCGTGGAGCATGTGGATACGGCATTCCTGCCGCGGCCGCAAGGGGCGCAGTCGGCCATTGCGGCGGGGAACCGGCATCCGGAGATCAGCCTTCCGGCCGTGTTCACGGGTTTTCGATCGGTGATGAAGAAGTGGGGGCTGAACCTGGCCTCCACGGTGCAGTTGTCGGCGACGCGCGAGATGACCACCGATGATGTGATTGCGGCGCGCGATGGGGAGAATCCGACAGCGATCGGGCACACGCGGGTGTCAATCCGGCATCTGTATCATGCGGGCTTGTGGGCGGCGATCCGGTCGGGCTGGCGCGACGGGTACAATGCGGAAGCCGATCACTTCATCGTGACGGGTGCCGATGATGCGGGGATCGCGAGGTCGGTGGAGGCGACGAAGGAAGCCATCCGGCACGCGGCGGGCTATACGAAGTTCACCACCGATACCAGCAAGCTGTTTGAGCTGCAGGCGGACCCGCGGCATCCGAAGCCGTGGAGCGATGCGGAGATTGAAGAGCGCTTCGGACAGGTGTTGACGGCCGACGAGCAGGCGTGGGTGCTGGATGAGTTTACGCGGCCGTTTGCCACCGGCGAGGCGACCTACACGTTCTCGAAGGATGAGGCCAAGCGGCTGGCGGTGAAGTTTGGCCGCAGCCTGAAGTTGAACGAGGAGCTGTTCGACTATATCCGGACCGTGAAGGCAACGGCGCCGGGCAGCCGGACGTTCGACTTTGAGCCGTCGATCGATGAGGCCGAGACGCTGACCACGCCGCAGGAACTGATCTTCTACATGCACTGGCTGAAGCAGCGCGGCCGGCCGGCGCAGTTGGTGCCGCCGAACCTGGGCTTCAAGAAGCGGCAGGCGTATCCTTCGTCGGTGGAGTCCGGCGTGAATGGCGTAGGGTTGGCGGAGTACGCATCGCACAAGATGTGGCCGGAGTTGCTGCCGCGGGTGCAGGGGGAGTTTGGCGGGAATCCAATTGAGGAGTTCCGGGCGCGCGTGACGGAGCTGGCTAGCGTGGCGCGGTTCTTCAACGGCACGCTGAGCATTCATTCCGGAAGCGGGAAGCAGGCCGAGGTGTTGGAGCAGATCGGACGGGCAACGCAAGGGCGCTGGAATTACAAGATCTCCGGCGAATTGCAGTTGCAGTTGTTCGATGTGCTTTATGAGTTGCCGTCGCATTCGCCATGGAAGGCTCTGTATGAGCGCATGGTGACGCGGTGTGAGGAGTTCGCGGCGAACAACGCGTTTGGCGAAGAGAGCGAGTTAGCGGCGCATTACCGGGCGATGGGCAAGGGCAGTTTTCTGGGCGATGCGTCGAAAGGGCGCACGGATGGCAATCTGTTCCTGGTGTTCTGGCTGGGCAATGTGAACGGCACGCGGGATACGGGATCACCGGATGGCGATACGCGCTTCTTCAAGGAAAAGCTCGATGAGCTGCCGGCCGATCTGCTGGCCGAGGTGCGCAAGCGCAACGCGGCGTATATCGTGTGGCTGGCCGAGCAACTGCGCGGGTAGGCGCGGACGTTCGATACAATAGGGCTTCCCTGCTTGTATAAGAACCTCTCGGTCACGGTTGTCATTCCCTGTCTGAACGAAGAGCAAGGCATCGAGCAAGTGCTGCGACGGATGCCGGAGTTCGTGGACCAGGTGATTGTTGTCGATAACGGGTCAACGGACCGCACGGCGGATGTGGCGCGCGGCTTCGGTGCCGTGGTGATTCGCGAAGACGTGCGCGGCTATGGGCGCAGTTATAAACGTGGCTTTCAGGAAGCGACGAGCGACGTCATTGTCACCCTGGATGGCGACCACAGCTATCCGCCGGACGCGATTTCGTA
>JAEUQF010000492.1 GCA_016789745.1 Bryobacterales bacterium | reverse complement strand
GGAGCGGGACGGGGTTCGGGAACTTCCGTAGAGCTGGTCGGAAAGGCGGAACACAGGCACCTTTTCGTCAAAGCGGCGGATCCAGCCGACCGATCCGTCGCTGCTGCGGCTGGGGTAGAGGTTTTCCACCACCTGCATACTGTCCAGCCATTCGTTATCGAGACAGAAGGACTCGTTGCCGATGCTGCAGCGCACGAGGCGTTTCGTACTCATAGACGGTCTCCGGCGGTGGACGCGGCAACTACGCGGCGAATGGTGGCGAGCAGTTCGTCGTCCTGGTAGGGCTTGATGAGATAGTCGGTGGCGCCGAGTTCGAAGGCGCGTTTGCGATGCTTGTCGCCGGCGCGCGAGGTGAGGATAACGATGGGCACACTGCGGAACTGCGGCAGGTTGCGGAGCGCGGCGGTGAGTTCGTAGCCATCCATGCGCGGCATTTCGATATCCAGCAGAACAACGTCGGGCCGGAGGCTGGTGGAATGCAGCATTTCGAGCGCATCCAGGCCATCCTTGGCCATCTGCGATTTCCATCCAGCGTTGGTGACCAGCGTGCTGATGACGCGGCGAACGCTGGGCGAGTCGTCGACGATGAGTACGTTGAGGTCCTTACCGGCGGGCTTGCGGACGGGGCTGGCGGCGCGCAGGCGCACCTGGGGGGTGACGGCGTGCTGCTGGTGGAGCATGTCGTTGGGGTCGAGAATGAGCACGACGTTACCGTCGCCCATGATAGTGGCGCCGGTGACGGCATGCACGCGCCCGAGCATGGTGCCGAGGTTCTTCACGACTACTTCGCGAGCTTCGACGACGTTGTCTACCATGAGAGCCAGGCGCTGCTCGCCGATATGCAGCACGACGGCTTTGAGGCGCGTGAGGTTGGCATCGGGCGGCAACTGCTGGCCCACGACTTCGGCCAGGTGCATGGTGGGGACGATCTTGCCGGCCAGGCGCAGTACGGGCTTGCGGCCAACGCGCTCGAGTTGTTCGGGCTCAATACGGAGGATCTGGGAGACTGCGGCAAGCGGGATGGCGTAGGTTTCGTTGACGGACTTCACCAGCACGACGCGGGTGAGGGCGAGCGTCATGGGCAAGCGGATGGTGAACGTGGTGCCTTTGCCGAGGTCACTGGTAACCGAGATGGTTCCTTTGAGTTTGCTGACCGTGGCTTTGACGACGTCAAGGCCGACGCCGCGTCCGGAGACTTCACTCACTTCGCGGGCGGTGGAGAAGCCGGGCAGGAAGATGAGACTGTACAGTTCCTGGTCGCTAAGCGTGCTGGCGTCTTCGGGGCTGACCATGCCGTTGCGAATGGCGGTCTCGCGGACGCGGGTGGTGTCGAGGCCCCGGCCGTCGTCGGACAACTGCAGCACCACCTGGGTGCCTTCGTGATAGGCGCGCAGCGTGATGCTACCGCGGACGGATTTGCCGGCGGCGGTGCGGCGCTCGGCGGTTTCTATGCCGTGGTCGACCGAGTTGCGCAGCAGGTGATCGATCGGCCCGGCCATCTCTTCGAGCACAGTCTTATCGAGTTCGACGTTCTCGCCTTCGACAAACAGGTCGACAGTTTTGTTGCGCCGCTCGGCGGTGACGCGCACGGTGCGGTGCAGGCGCTGCGAGAGGTTGCGCAAGGGCAACATGCGAAGGCGGGTGAGGCGGTCTTCGACGTCGCCGGTGAGGGTGTTGAGGCGGTTGAGATAGCTGTCGAAATCGGAGATGAGGTCGTTCAGGCGGGAGCCCGAATTGGTGACATCGCCGGTGGTTTCGGCCAGGTCGCGCGAGAGCAGGTGGAATTCGGTATAGCGATCAAACTCGAGCGCATCCCAATCCTCTCCTCCGGTGCCGGAGAGGCCGCGCCCCCCGCCCACCAGGGCAAAGCTCATGCGGCGGTTGGCTTCCTGCAGCGCGGAGGCTTCGTAATCCGATTGCAGGCGCCGCGAGATACGATTCAGCCGTTCGGTGCTGAGCTGCAGTTCGCCGATTTCGTGCACATAGGCCGACAGGTACTGCTCAAAGCGCGAACGGTGAATGACGAGTTCGGAGACGAGGCGAACGAGTTCGTCGACGCGTTCGAGAGGGGCGCGAACAAACTGTGCCTGCTTGCGGTCGTGATCGATGGTGACAGCGGGTTCGGCGCCGAGACGCGGGACTTCGCGAACGGTGAGCGTTTCTTCGGCGGTGCGGGTGTCGGGAATGGCCTGCTTGGCTTTAAGGAGAGCGGCGTACTCGCCGAACAGGCGGACCACCTCGGCCTGGTGCCCGGTGCTGATGCCGCGATTGGCCAGCGAATCGACCAGTACGTCGTAGGTGGCAAACAGGACCGGCGGATGCTGCCGGGCAAAGACGATGGCTCCGTCGTAGAGGGCATCGAGCAGGTCTTCCATGCGGTGGGCGAGCGCGCTGGTCTGGCGCATGCCGACGACGCCGCAGGCGCCCTTCAACGTATGGACGCTACGCCGGAGTTCCTGGATGGTGGCGGGTTCCGGGGTATTGCGCTCGCAGGAGCGCAGCAGGTCCCCGATGTGGTGTAGGTGTTCTTCGGCCTCGTGATGGAAGGCATCCCAGAGGTCTTCTCCGGCCTCCACGCGGTCGACCTGCATGGCCTCGACCGGGGCGGACAGCGGAGTGGGACGCGGATCGGGAACGGAGAGGGCCGGCCGGGCCGCCGGCGCCGGCGTAGTACCGGCCAGGATTTCGGTGAACTGCTTTTCGAGAGCAGCGGCGCGGTCGATCAGGTTGGCACCGGTGCCGCGGCCGCCGACCGACTCCAGGACGACATCGAAGGCGGCTTGGAAGACGGGCAACAGGTCACCGGACCAGGCGGCTTCGCCTTCGAAGACACGATCGAGTACCTTCTGCATCTGGGCATTCAGGAAGCTGGTGCGGCGCATGCCGAGCACGCCGCAGGCGCCCTTCAACTGGTGTACGGAGCGGCGCAGGACTTTGAGGGCGCCGGGGTCATCCTGGTGTTCGAGTTTGGCGAAGACTTCGACGACGTTCGTGAAGTGCTCGCTGCTTTCTTCCTGGAAGGCGGCCCAGAGATCATCATCGGCACTGACTTCGTCGAAGACCTGCATGACTTCCGATGGCCCTTCGTCGAAGGCGGGTTCTTCGAGGGGGGCCTCGCCGGGTTCTTCCACTTCTTCGGAGGCGTAGTTTTCTTCGCTGATGAGGGTTTCGAGCGAATCGTCGAGCGGCGGGGCAGGTTGCTCTTCGCCCGGCCCGAGCAGTTCGTTGATTTCGGCTTCGTCGCCGGCTTCGGGCAACTGGCGGAGGCGCCGGAAGGCGCAGACCAGCCCGGTGACCAGGCCGCGTTCATCGAAGGCCTCCGACTGCATGCCGTCGAGATAACCGCTAATGCGGAGCAAGGCATCGTCGAGTGCCGCCGAGAGATCTTCGCTCCAGTGGAGTTCGCCGGAGAGGATCTGTTCGAGGGTGTCTTCGGGATACTGCGCCAGGCGGCTGAGCGCGAGTAGGCCGACGGTGGCACCGGCGCCGCGGATGCAATGCATCATGCGGTAGGCTTCTTCGAGCACCTCCACCTGGCCGGGGTTCGCGCGGTAGACGGAGAGGCTTTCGGCGAGCTTGGGGAGGTAGCTTTCCACCTCCCGCACAAAGCCGCGCAGAATCTCCGGTTCCAGGCTGCTGTTCATCGTCATCTCCTAGCGCTTCGCCAATCGGGTCACTTGGGTTTGGGGCAGCCGTTAGCGGGTATAGCTGGGCTCGTCGGCCGGAAGACGGAAGCGCTGCATGGAGCGGCGCAGGTCGCTGGTCAACTCGGCCAGATGCTGGACGCTGTCGGCGGCCTGTTTGGCACCGGCAGCGGTGGCCTGGGTGTGGGCGGACAGATCGAACATCGACTTCGAGATGTATTCGGAGCCCTGGGCCTGTTCACCCGAAGCAGTGGAGATGGAGTGAATGAGGTTGGTGAGCTGGGCGGTGACCGATTCGATCTCGCTCAGCGTACGGCCGGCGGCGTTGGCAAGGTTGCTGCCGTCCACCACTTCGCGCGTGGTTTCTTCCATGGCGGTGATGGCTTCGCTGGTGTCGGCCTGGATGGACTTGATGAGCGTGTTGACCTTCTTGGTTGCTTCGGCGGCGCGTTCGGCGAGCCGTTCGACTTCCTCTGCGACGACGGCGAAGCCGCGTCCGGCTTCCCCGGCCATGGCGGCCTGAATAGAGGCATTGAGGGCCAGAATCGATGTACGGTCGGCGATGTCACCGATGAGCTGCACGATGGAGCCGATTTCCTGCGAGCGTTCGCCAAGGCCCTTGAGACGCTTGGAAGTTTCCTGCACCTGGTTACGGATGCCGCCCATGCCCTGGATGGTCTTCTGCACGGCTTCGGAACCCTGTTTCGCCTTTTGGAAGGTCTGTTCGGCGACCGAGGCGGCCTGGCCGGCAGTGGAGGAGACTTCGCGGATGCTGCGGGCCATGTGGTCGATGGAACTGGAGGCTTCGGTGAGCTGGCGCACCTGGCCGAGGCTGTTCTGGGCGAGCGATTCCGCGGTCTTGAGGACGTTCTGGGCGCTCGAGCCGACGTCGGAGGTGGTGTGCGTCACGTTGCGGACGATCTGGCGCAGTTCGCCGATCATGTAGTTGAACGAGTCGGCAATGGCGCCGGTGACTTCGGCGGTGACTTCGGCTTCCTGGGTGAGGTCGCCGGTGGCCACGCCGCTGATGTCGTCGAGCAGCTTCTGGATGCTGCCCTGGATGCGGTTGCGTTCGTCGCGCATGTCGACCAGCGCGCTGGTGTCGTCAAGGACGGTATTGAAGGAGTTGGCGATGCTGCCGAGGTCGCCACCGCTTGCGACCGGGACGCGGATCTCGTAGTTGCCGGCGGCGATGTGGCTGCACGCGGAGGCCACCGTACGCACCTCGCCGATGATGGTGCGGTGCATGGCGGAGGCGAGGGCGAAGGCGATCAGCAGGGCGACGACGGCGAAGCCGAGTGCGATGGTGCGCTGGGTTTTGAGGGTGGAGGCGCGGGATTCGAGCAGCGGACGCATGCTGGTGAGCACCGAGTCATAGAGGCCGTAGAAGGAGCCGGCGGCCTGGCTGGCATCCGAGAGGCCGCCGGTGGCGGCGAAGCGCTCGATGTTGCCTTCGCGCAGGGAGCGGAGCCAGGAGTCGGCGCCGGAGCCGGCGCTGAGGGCGATGCGGCCCTGGAGTCCGGAATTGGCGCTGGTGGCGACGTTCAGGTTGCGCTGCAGGGACTGGATGAGGGTATCGACGTTTTCGGCGAGCACCTGCACCTGGAGCCGGTCCTGCGGGGTTTTCGAGGCCAGCGCGGCGTTGGTCAGATAGCCGAGGCGGTGGATGCGGTCCGTGATGACCGGCAGATCGTTGACGGCGGCGAAAATGAGGTAGAACGCGTCGACGTCGGGATCGAGCGTGAGGTGGCTCTTGTCGCCGACGTAGCGGAGGAAGTCGTTCGCTTCGCCGATGACGCGGTTGTGCTGATCGAGCGTGTCACGCAGGTTACTGCGGAGGGCGCTCTGGCGCAGGTCCGACCAGTTACGTTTCAACTGCCCGAGCTTGTCCGCGGTGCCGAGTTCGGAGCCGAAGCGCGAGTCGGCGCCCTCGAGAGCCTGGATCTGGCGGTCCATGGCCGACTGCACCTGGTCGAGGCGGCCGCGCGAGGACTGGTCGCCGGTGAGCACCGCATAAGTCAGCGAGCGGTGTTGTTGGAGGTTTTCGATGACCGACCGCAGCGGAGTCATGTACTCGACGCCGCGCAGTTCATTCTCGACCTGACGTATCGGTTCATTGCGCGCGGCAAGGAACATGTAGATAAGCAAGAGACTGGGCGCCGCCATGAACAGCAGACCTAGCGTCAACTTGCGAGCGAAAGGATTGGCCAGAAAGCCGGGGGCGGCGGCCGAATTCGACGGCATAGGGATCTCCTCCAGAGAATCGGTCAAGAATCGGGTCGAAAAGCGTATCGAAATCGTTCGAGACTACGTTTCGAGCTGCCGGAACTCCGGCATGGCAAACAACTGCTCGAGGTCGAGGACGTTCAAGAGGCGGTCCCCGCGGCCGTGAACGCCGCGCAGAACCGAGGTAACCTTGTCGTCCACCAGACCGGAAACCTGTTCAAGTTGCGTGGACTGGATGCGCTGGATGCCCTTGACTTCATCCACCACCAGGCCGGTAGCCGAACCGCGCGCACCGCCGTGCAAGAACAGCACACGGCCGCGGACCGACGGGTGGGTATCCTGGAGGCCCAGGAGCGTCGGCAGGTTCAGCAGCGGGACCACTTCGCCACGCAGATTAGTGAGGCCCCGGATGAAGTCCGGGACATTGGGAATTCGGGTGATCACCGGGATACGGCCGATTTCGGCCACATCGCGGACGGGAATGGCATAGTCGCCGCCAGAGAGGCTGAAGACGACATAGTCGTCGAGCTGGCTGAACTGGCGATGGGGGGTAGCGGGAGCCGGGCCGGCCGGGGCGGGCGCGGGAGCGGTCTGCAACGCCTCGTCAATGCTGGAGACGACATCTTCCAGGGCAGGCTGCGCGGGCAGCGGCTCCGGTTCGGCGGGCTTGGCCGTACGGGTTAGCAGCGATTGTCCGCGGGCGGCGATGATCTGGGCGACCTCGGACAGAACGGCTTCGACCGGCGCATCGAAGTCAGCCGCAGGGTCGGCGGTGACGGGTTCCGGCTGGGGCTCAGGCTCCGGAGCGGCGATGTCCAGGCCGGCAGGTGACGCCGGGGGCTGGAGGATCGCGGCAAGCGCGGCACCGGGCTCGGCTTCTGCGAACGCCAGTGCGTCGGGTTCGGGAAGCGGGCCGTCCGCATCGAGCAGATCCATCGCCTCGGGCGACTCGATCTCGTCGTCCAGGGCTTCATAAACGGCGTCCATGCCGGTGGCAGGGAGCGGCGGGAGCGGGGGCGCAAGTTGGGCGGCGAACGGCTCGGGGACCTCCTCGACAGCCGCTTCCGCGAGCTCTTCTTCGAGCGGTTCCGGGGCGAGGAGCACATTGGGATCGGCGGCCTGCGGCTCCGGCAGGGCGGGAATCGCCGGCTCCGCCTGCCAGGAGGAGAGATCCAGTTCGAGATCCTCGGGCTCGGCGGGCTCGGCCAGCAGATGCGGGTTGAGTTCCGGTTCTTCGGGGGCCAGTAGCAGCGGCGCCGCCGGGAGTTCCGCGTCAAGCAAGTTATCGACTTCCGGGGCGGCGGCTTCGGGCGGCGGAACCGGCTCCGGCTCCGGGTCTGGCGCTACCAGGACCGGATCAGGCGACGCAAGGGCATCACTCCACGGCAGCGGTTCATCGAATGATTCCGGCTCCGCTTCGGGCGCGGCTTCGAGGGCCACGGGCTCCTCGACGACGGCCTCGATGGCAATAGTCTCATCCTCGGCAAGCAGCTCGGCAAAGAGCGCCTCCATGGGCTCGTCAGTGAGCGCCGGTTCTTCGGCGGCAAGCGGATCGGACAGCGAGGCCGCCTCGGCAACCAGCTCCTCTCCATCGTCCTCGAGCCACTGGTCCGGTTCGGGCTCAAGAGGCTCGAGTACGTGTTCGGACCGGTAGTTCGGATTGAGTCGTCGCCGCTTGATCATATCCTTGCAGTTCGTCTTTCCCTAGATCATCTGTGAGATGGCTTTGAGCAGCTCTTCCTTGCGGAACGGCTTGGTCAAGTACAGGTCGGCACCCTGCTTGAGGCCCCAGTAGCGGTCCGACTCTTGATTTTTCGAGCTCAGCACGATGATTTTGATTCCGTTGGTTTCCGGGCTGCTTTTGAGGGTGCGGCACACCTGGAAGCCGTTCTTTTTGGGCAGCAGAATATCGAGCAGCACCAGGTCCGGCTTCTGCTGGGTGGCCTTCTGGAGCGCTTCTTCGCCGTCGGTGGCGACGGTGAAGTGGTAGCCACGGTCCTCGAGAACGTTCGTCACCGCCAGCAGTTCGGTGGGGCTATCTTCTACCACGAGGATGGTTTTTTGACTCATTGCGATCTTCCTTAGCTACTCGCTTCCTATTCCTTCGGTGGTTCCGGGTTTACGACAGATAGCGGCGGATGGTTTTCAGCAGGCCATCCGGGTCAAACGGTTTGGTGACGTAGTCATTGCAGCCGGCCAGTTTGCCGCGCACCTTGTCAAACAGGCCATCCTTGCCGGAGAGCATGACGACGGGCACTCTGCGGGTCAGGGCTTTTGACTTGATGTGTTTGCACACGTCATAGCCATCCATCCAGGGCATGGTGATATCGAGCAGCACCAGGTCCGGAACAGCTTCGTTTAACTGCTTGAGCGCCTGGTTGCCGTCCTCGGCCGTAACGACGCGATAGTCATTCTTCTCGAGAATGCTGGACAGAGCTTTGCGGATGGTCAGACTGTCGTCTACGACGAGGATGACTTTGCGCCACTGGATCTGGTCGAGGATGCCCATCAACGCCCAGTCATTCTTCTTCTGCTGGGAGGCCGCCTTGAGATAGGGCAACGCGGCGGTGGCTTCGCGGAGGTTCAGGTGGCCGAGGGCGAGGGTGGCGTTCTGCTCAAAGGTACGTTTTTCGGCTGGAATCACTTCGAGTTTGGCCAGGCCCTCCCGCACCAGCTTGTCCTGGATCCCTTCATTCTTTTCTATCTCTTTGAGATCCTCCAGCACGGCTACCGAGCGGCAATTCGGGCAGCGGCGCAGCAGCGAGTCGGCGCCGTGGCCACAGAACGGACAGCGCCAGCGGAAGGCGGCCTGCGGCTGGATGGCGGGCGCGGTCGCGCCTTTAGAGGCCGGCGAGAAGGGAATGACAGTAGGACGAGGCCGAACGGCGGGTTCCGCCGGCTTCATGGGAGGAAGGTCAGTGACACGCGCGTAAGATTGGCCGTTGGTGGCTGGCGGAGCCGCGGCTTCCGGCCGGATGGTAGCCGTCCCCACGCTCTCGGCAACGCGGAGCAGGCTGCTGGTAGCGGTGGTGGCGGCTGGGCTGACGGCGGCAATCGCCGGCGCGGGCACGGCGGTGACGGTCTGCGTCGGGGCGGTGCTCTCCACCGGCACGGGGCCGCCTACGTCTCCACCAGACGCCCCCCGGCATTTACTCAGCCAGGCGGTCGCTTTCTGGTTGGCGGGGTTGATGCGCAGCACCTCCCCCAAATAGAAGATGGCTTCTTTCGGCGATTCCGACAGAGACGCCCGCCATAGCCACACCAACTCATTATTCGAGTTGTGAACACTGGCCTGGCGCAGCAGCTGCCGCGCCTGGGTTTTGTTGCCGGCCTTGGCGGCGGCAACCGCGTCCCGCAATAAAATCGCATCCTGTGATTGGGCCATAAGTCGTTAAACGCGCTTCCATACCTATAAACGGCGTTCTGGCCGATGGCCCGTATAGAGGAAAAACCTTAGGACCATTACCCCTTACGGGTGGGAGGGGAGGTCCAGGGACCTTGCCCATGAGGTCCTGGGACGTTGGTACTCTATCGTTCCGGCCTCTTCCAACCGTTGTTAAGGGAAGCGAGTGTTATGCCGACTGAGAGCGAACTCCTGCACACCTGGCGCTCGGCGCCGAACCGGCCGAATATTCTGGTGCTCGCCCCGTCTGAGGCGATTTACCTGCCGCATGTGATGGAAATGCGGGAAAGCGACAGCTGTGAAGTTGTCCATGTGAAGACCGGGGAAGCGGCGATCCGGCTGCTGCGGCGCGGAGCGATCGCGGTGCTGTTGCTGGACGGGCAGGCCACCGAACCGGGCGGCGTGGAGCTGATTGCCGAAGCATTGAACAAAGATGACCCGCCGCGGATTGTGGTGCTATCGACGCAGGCATCGGCGCGGGGGGCGTATGAATCACGCCAGGTGCGGCGGGCGCGGATCCCGATGGACAAAGATACGCTGCAGAAGTTGATTCGCACGTGCGCCAAGGAATTCAGCGGGCAGCCGTCGCCGGTGGCTGTCGGCGAAGTGGTGGATTCCATCCATGAGTTAGCAGATCCGGGGTGGCTGCGGATCACGGACCGGCATGGCAAGTCGGGGGACCTGTGTTTCCAGGAGACGCGGGCGGTATACGCGGAGACCGGAGACCTGGCCGGAGAGGCGGCGGCGCGGGCGATCGCGCAGTGGGGGGATTGCCGTTTTGAGTGGCGGGAGCTTCCGCCGTATCTGCAGGGAAACATGGACCTGCCGCTGACGGAACTGTTAGCGGGGGCGCGGAAGGACCAGGCTGGGACGGTGCCCAACGCGGCAGCACCTGCGCCATCGTTCCATATGCCTGCAGTGGGCGGGGCTGCGGCGGATGCGATGGAAGTGGAGGAACCGGCTGAATTCGCATTCGAGAACGAACTGCTGGGGGGTGGGGATCCGGACGGAATGCTGCTGGACCTGCCGGGGGAGATGGACTGGGCGCGGAGCCCAGACGAGCCCGAGACAAGTGCCGCTGGGGAGTGGGGTGTTGAGGAACCGAGTGATCTGAGCCTGGATTTCACGGCGTTTGAGGCGCTTGACGCCGCTTCGGAGCCGGAGCCGGTTCGAGCGGAGCCACTAGACGCGGAACCGCCTCGGGTGGAACCGCCGCGAGTGCAAGCGGTGGCGAGCGAGCCGTTCCACCGCGAGCCGTTGTTCAGCGATGGGGCCTGGAGTGCGCCGCCGGCGCGGCAACCCGAACCGCAACCCGCACCGTGGCCGGAACCCGAGCGGGTGGCGGACGTACCGTCGGAACCAGCCTGGCCAACGGTGCCGCCGACGTTCGCTTCGGAGTTTGCGATGCCGCCGTTGTACCCGGATCCGCCGGATATGCCGGAGCCGCCGGTGATGGCCCCGCCGCCCAGAATCGAGCGGGCGGAGAAGCCGCGTCTGTCCTCAACGCTGTTTCAGGCGACGGCGATTCTGACCGAATCGGGCGCGATGGAGACCTGCGCGCCGGCGTCGGAAGCCGGCAGCTTCGACCTGGTATGGCTGCGCGGCATCTACCGGCAGGTTTCCGAACATCTGTGTGCGAAGGGCATGGGCGAAGTGACGGAGCTGCCGATTCTGGGCGCGGTTGGCGGCCTGGTGATTTCCCCGCTGCCGGACGGCAGACTGCTGGCGGTGCGGCTGCGGACCGGTGCCTACGGCTGGGAGGAGCGGGACGAACTCGACCGGTTGCGGCAGGCGGCTTTAGCCGTGTCGGCCCCGGCCTTCCGGTAGTCGGAACTTGACTTTCTCCCTCTACGTTTGTCTACCTTAGGGGGGAGCCTACCATTCGAATGCGACCCTTGCAGGACCGGACTGTACTTATCACGGGAGCCGGTCGGGGTATTGGTAAGCGCCTTGCGATCGGCTTTGCGAATGCGGGGGCTCGTGTAGCCCTGCTGGCGCGGAGCAAAGCCGAGCTGGACCTTGCCGATCTCGAGATCGAACACGGCGGCGGCAGTTCGCTGCGGCTGCGGGCCGACGTGCGCAACTACGACGAAGTGCATGCGGCGGTGGATCGGGTGCGCTCGCACTATGGCGAGTTGCATGCCGTAGTCTGTGCGGCGGGCATCCAGGGGCCGATCGGGCCGCTGGCGGAGATGTCACCGGCAGCCTGGGAAGACACGGTGCAAACCAATCTATTCGGCGTAATGCACGTGTGCCGGGCAGCGCTGCCGCACATGATCCAGGTGCGGCGCGGCAAGATCATCGCTCTGAGCGGCGGGGGCGCCCTGACCGCCAGACCGAACTTCACGGCCTACGCGGCGTCCAAAGCCGGCCTGGTGCGGTTTGTCGAAACGCTGGCCGAAGAGGTGCGGGAGCATAACGTGCAGGTGAACTGCATGTCGCCCGGCGGCACCTACACCTCGATGACCGATGAGATTCTGCGCGCCGGCGAGCGCGCCGGATGGAAGGAACGGGAGGACGCGCAGCAGGTGCGGCTGACCGGCGGCATCCTGCCGGACCGGCAGATCCAATTGGCGATGTTCCTGCTTTCCGAGCGCAGCAACCACATCAGCGGGAAGATCATTCACGTCAATGACGACTGGAAGCGGCTGGAGACCGGGCAGGTGCATCCGGAAATCTACACACTCCGCCGCGTACAGAAGGTCTGAAGCGCGGCTTGCTATGGTAATCTTGGGCGGAAGCCTATGCCCGAAACTCGTGAAAAAGCTCAGTTGATGAGCGCTTCGGAGATTGACCGCACGCTGGTGCGGCTGGCTCACGAAATCCTCGAACGTACGAAAGACCTGGACAAGCTGGCGTTCATCGGAATCCGCCGGCGCGGCGTGCCGCTGGCACAGCGCCTGGCAGCGAAGATTGAGTCGCTCGAAGGGCGCCACATCCCGGTCGGCATTCTCGACATCAACCTCTACCGCGACGATTTGTCGACGGTGGCGCAGGCGCCGGTAGTAAGCGCCACGGATATTCCGTTTTCAGTGGTCGGCAAGGACATCGTGCTGATGGACGATGTGCTGTACACCGGCCGCACGATCCGTGCCGCGCTCGATGCGCTGTTCGATATCGGCCGTCCCGCGCGCGTCCAGTTGCTGGTGCTGATTGACCGTGGCCATAGGGAGCTGCCGATCGAGGCCCGCTATGTCGGGCGCATGGTGCAGACCTCCGGGCGCGAGATCATCGAAGTGAAGCTGAACGAAATCGACAGCATGGAGAAGGTGCTGCTGGTGGAGCGCGTGGATTAAATGTCTAAGGGACTGCTCGGAATCGAAGACCTCACACGCGTGGAGATTGAGGCGATTCTGCAGCGGGCGAAGGATTTCCAGCCGCTGCAGAATCAGAGCAACAAGCGGCTGGACCTGCTGCGCGGGCGGATGCTGGTGAACCTGTTTTTCGAAGCCTCGACGCGAACTCGGACGAGCTTTGAGATCGCGGCCAAGCGGCTGGGGGCGGATGCGGTGTCGATTACCGCGTCGGGCTCCAGCGTGGCCAAGGGCGAGTCGCTGGTAGACACGTTGAACACGCTGGCGGCAATGAAGCCGGACGCGATCGTGATGCGGCATGCTGCCTCCGGGGCACCTCATTTTCTGGCGCGCTATCTGCCGACACCGATTGTGAACGCGGGCGACGGAACGCATGAACATCCGACACAGGCTCTGCTGGACGCGCTGACCATTCTCGATCATCACTCCACGCTGGAAGGGCTGCGGGTGGCCATCATCGGCGATATCGTGCACAGCCGCGTGGCGCGCTCCAACATGTACCTGTTTTCGAAGTTCGGCGCCGAGGTGGTGCTGTGCGGGCCGGCACCGCTGCTGCCGCCGGCGATGGTGCAACTGGCGCCCGGCATGACGCTGACGCACAACATGACGGAGGCCATCCGCGGGGCGGACGTGATCATGATGCTGCGCGTGCAGTTGGAGCGGCAGAACGAATCGCCCTTCCCGGCCAGCGAATACTATCCCTTCTACGGGCTGCGGCTGGAGCATCTGAAGCTGGCCAAGCCTTCGGTGCTGGTGATGCATCCCGGGCCCATCAACCGCGGCCGCGAGATTGCTTCCGATGTCGCCGATTCGCGCCAGTCGGTGATTCTGAACCAGGTGGAGAACGGCATTGCGGTGCGCATGGCCGTGCTCGAAAGGATCATGAACTAAACCACGATGTCGAGTTTGTGGATACGCAACGGGCGGGTGATTGATCCGGCAAACGGCCGGGATGAAGTGGCGGATGTGTTGGTGGTGGAAGGCAAGGTGACGGCCATTGGGACCGGGATTGAACATTCCGGTGCCCCGCAGTTTGATGCGACGGGCCTGGTGGTGACACCGGGGCTGATCGACATGCACGTGCATTTGCGCGAGCCGGGCTTTGAGCATTCCGAAACCATCAAGACGGGGTCGATGGCGGCGGCTGCGGGTGGCTTCACGTCGATTGTCTGCATGCCGAACACGTCGCCGGTGAACGACAGCGCCACGGTGACGCGCTACATCATCGAACGGGCGCGGCAGACGGCCGTGGTGAACGTGTTTCCGATCGGGGCGATCACCAAGGGCAGCGCGGGCGAGGAGCTGGCGTCTATCGGGTCGATGAAGCAGGCGGGCATCGTCGCGATTTCCGATGACGGCCGTCCGGTGATGAACGCGCGCGTAATGCGGCGGGCGATGGAATTGGCCAAGGCGTTCGATGTGCCGGTGATTGACCATTGCGAAGATCTGCACCTGAGCGCCGGCGGCGACATGCACGAAGGCCTGTGTTCGGTGCGGCTGGGGCTGCGCGGCATTCCGGCGGCGTCGGAAGACGTGATGGTAGCGCGGGACATTCTGCTGGCGGAGTTGACGGGCGCGCAGTTCCACGTGGCGCATATCTCTTCGCGGCATTCGATCTCGATGGTGCGGCATGCGAAGATGCTGGGCCTGCCAGTGACCAGCGAAGTCTGTCCGCATCACTTCACGCTGGCCGATGAGGACATCCAGCCTTACGACAGCAACTACAAGATGAAGCCGCCGCTGCGCGGGCGGGAGCACGTGGCGGCCGCGGTGGAGGGCATCCTCTCGGGCGCCATCGATGCGATTGCCACCGACCACGCACCGCACCCGGGAAGCGAAAAGATGCAGGAGTTCGAACGCTGCCCGTTCGGGATCTTGGGCCTGGAGACGGCCGTAGGATTGTCGCTGGGCACGTTTGTCCACACCGGCAAAGTGTCGCTCAACAAGATCATCGAGACCATGACAGTGGCTCCGGCACGCATACTGAAGCTCGACCGCGGCACCTTGTCGGCGGGGGCTCCGGGTGACGTGACCGTACTCGATCCGAACAAGGAGTGGACCTACGACGTGAACCGCTCCCATTCGAAGAGCCGCAACTCTCCCTACCACGGCCACAAGTTCAAGGGGGCGGCCGTGGCAACCATCGTCGGCGGGAACATCGTTTTCGACGCAAGATAAAAAGGAGTACAGCCATGAACGGACGGCGAGGCGGCCAGGTGCCCTGGATGCCGATCCTGCTGCTCGTTGCTTTTTTCGCGCTGACCTCGGCGCGGCAGGCGGCGGCGTGGGTGCTCGACATCGAATGGTGGAAAGAGGTCGGGCAGATCGACACGTACTGGCTCACCATCTGGTATGGTGTGGTGCCGGGGCTGATCGTAGCGCTGTTGGGCTTTGTGGTGTTGTGGATGGCCCATGCGCGGGCGCTGAAGAAGGCGGGCACGGGGTTGGGCCGGGTGCCGCTCTATGCCAAGGTTTCCACGCTGGCGATCCTGGTGCTGGCTTGGATGGCGTCCGGCGTCACGGTGGACAACTGGACGGCGGTGCGCTTCATGGGTTCGCGGCGTCTGGGGACGCAGGCGGGCTCGTGGGTGGACCCGGTGTTCGGTCATCCGCTGTCTTTCTATCTTTTCGAACTGCCGTTCTGGAACATGCTGCTGGATACGGCGCTGCTGTTCACGGTGCTGACGGGCGTGCTGTACGCGGCGGCCACGCTGTATTGGAGCCTGCGGGAGCGGATGCCGCGGCTGCTATCGGAAGGTACGTTCGAGATCAGTGATCTGGACCTGGAATCTCTGCTGACATCGAAGTTCGTACGGCTGATCGCGATGGGCTTTCTGCTGGCACTGGCGGCGAATCATTTTCTGGGCCGCTATGATCTACTGACCGAGGATCACGGGTTCATGGTGGGCATGGATTACACCGATGAGCGCGTGCGCCTGCCGCTACGCTGGTTGACGATTGCGGCGTGTCTGGGCGGCGCGCTGCTGGTGTGGATGCAGCGTTGGGGCGTGATGGCCGCGGTGGTAGTGGTGTGCCTGATTGTGGAAAGCGTGGCGCCGCGCGTGGTGCACAGCATTTATGTGCGGCCGAATGAAATCTCGCTGGAGAAGCCGTATATCGAACGGCACATCCAGGCGACGCGTACCGCCTACCTGCTGGACCGGCGCGCCAAGGAAGTGGAGTTCCCTGCCCGGCTGAGCGCCCCGGTGAACATCAACAAGCACCAGGAGCTTTTCGACAACGTGCGGCTGTGGGACTGGCGTGCGTTCCACGATACGGTGAGCCAGATTCAGGCGCTGCGCCCGTACTACGTTTTCCACGACACCGATGTCGACCGCTACATGCTGGATGGGCGGCTGCGGCAAGTGATGCTGACGCCGCGCGAACTGGATGTGCGCCAGTTGAGCCCCGATGCACGCGGGCGCTGGATGAATCCGCATTTCATCTATACGCATGGCTACGGGCTGGTGCTGGCGGAGGCGAATCGCATCACGGCGGACGGTCTGCCGATGCTGTTCATCCAGAACGCGCCGCCGGAGGTTCGCACCAAGAGCCTGCAATTGACGCGCCCGGAGATCTACTACGGCGAAACGGTGCATGAGCCGGTGTTTGTGCGGACGGGCCAGCCGGAGTTCAACTATCCATCAGGCGCGGAGAATGTGCATTCGCGGTACGAAGGTACGGGCGGCTTTCCGATTTCGTCGGTAGGCATGCGGTTGGCGGCGACGGTGGCGCGCGCCGACTGGAACATTTTCCTGACCGGGTTTCTGCAACCGGAAAGCCGGATGATGATCCGCCGCGATGTTCGCGAGCGGGTGAGCGAACTGGCGGGCTTCCTGCGCTGGGATAGCGACCCCTACCTGGTGATCACGAAGGCGGGGCGGCTGGTATGGATGATAGACGGCTATACGACGTCGCGGGCACACCCCTATTCGCAATTGGTGCGGCTGCCGGAATCGGGCGCGGTGAACTATGTGCGGAACGCCGTGAAGGCCACCGTGGATGCCTACGACGGCGATGTGCAGTTCTATGTGTTCGATGCCGAGGATCCGATCATCCGTGCCTACGGGGCATTGTTCCCCAAGCTGCTGCAGCCGGCGTCGGCCATGCCCGCCGATTTGCGCGAGCATGCCCGCTATCCGGAGCAGATGTTCCGCATCCAGGCGGAGATCTATCGCAACTTCCACATGCTGGACCCGGAGTCCTTCTACAACAAGGAAGATGCCTGGGACATCGCGCGGTTCATCACGGCCGACGGCAAGCCTTCGGCGCTGGCGCCAACGTATGTAGTGGCGACGTTGCCTGGAGAGTCGAAGCCCGAGTTTCTGCTGATGACGCACTTCACGCCTCGCAATAAGGACAATCTTATTGGGACGATGGTGGCGCGCTGCGATGGCGAGAAGCTGGGTGAAATGCACTTCCTACAGCTCTCCAAGCAGGAGCTGATCTTCGGGCCGCTGCAGATAGAGGCGCGCATCAACCAGGACCAGAACATTTCGAAGGATCTGTCGTTGTGGAACCAGCAGGGGTCGCAAGTGCTGCGCGGGCAGATGCTGGTGCTGCCGGTGGACAATGCGTTCGTCTATATTGAGCCGATCTACATCCAGGCCAGGGAGGCGCGGATGCCGCAGTTGAAGAAAGTGGCGATTGCGGCGGGCAACTCCTTGTTCTACGCGGATACGTACGAGCAGGCGCTGGCGCAGTTAGCGGGCATGCAGCCTGCCGCGGCACCAGCACCGGCAGGCGGGACCCCGGCCCCACCGCCGCAGGTCACCAGCGGCACGACCCCACCGCCGGTACCCACCGGACCGAGTGACGCCGACCGGCGCCTGGATGAGGCGCGGCGCCGCATGCAGCGATACAAGGACCTGGCCGCGCAAGGCAAGTGGGCCGAGGCTGGCCAGGAGTTGGAAGCACTGGAGGCAATCGTTCGCAAATGAAAGTAGCGATTGTAGGAACGGGTTATGTCGGGCTGACAACGGGTGTTTGCCTGGCATACCTGGGCCACCAAGTCACTTGCCTGGATACGGATCCGCGCAAGGTGGAAGCCCTGCGCGCGGGGCGCATACCCATCTACGAGCCGCATCTGGATGAGTTATTAGCGGCGGCATCGGCGAACCTGACGTTCACCGTGTCCTATGAAGAAGCGGTGCCCCAGGCGGAGGTCATCTTCATCGCGGTCGGTACGCCGTCATCGGGCGATGGCAGTCCGGATCTGCGCTACCTGCGGGCGGCGGCGGAGAGCGTCGGCAGGCACATGGGCGATCATTTCACGGTTATTGTGAACAAGTCGACGGTGCCGATTGGCAGCGGCAACTGGGTGGGCTCGCTGCTGCGCCAGGCGCGCGGCGCGAATGGATCCTTTGCCGTGGCATCGAATCCGGAGTTCCTGCGCGAAGGCGTAGCGTTGCGGGACAGCCTATACCCGGATCGCATTGTGATTGGCGCCGATGTGCCGCGTGCGTTGGAGGTGCTGTATACGCTCTACCGTCCGCTGCTGGATCAGACATTCACCGCGCCGGCGTTCCTGCCGCGGGCGGAAGACTGCAGTGCGGTGCCGCTGGTGTCGACGGATCTGGCTTCGGCGGAGTTAATCAAGTACGCCGCGAATGCCTTCCTGGCATTGAAGATCAGCTACATCAACGAAATCGGCACGATTGCGGAACGCGTCGGCGCCGATGTGCAGCAGGTGGCGCGGGGCATCGGCCTGGATGCGCGCATCGGCACACGATTCCTGCAGGCGGGCATTGGCTGGGGCGGGTCGTGCTTCGGGAAGGATACGGCGGCGCTGATCGCCACGGGCCGCGATTACAACCTGCAGATGCCGATTGTGGAAGCGGCGCGCGAGGTGAATCGGGCCCAGCGGCGGCGGGTGGTGGAGAAGCTGCTGGGCGAGTTGAAGATTCTGAAAGGCCGCACGATCGCGATGCTGGGGTTGGCGTTCAAGGCGCATACCGATGATCTGCGCGATGCTCCGGCGCTGGAAATCGCCCGCTTGCTGGTGGAGCGCGGCGCGCAGGTGCGGGCCCATGATCCCATCGCGATGGAGCATGCGCGGGCGCAGTTGCCGGCCGAAGATGTGCAGTTGTGCGCGTCGGCGGAGGAAGCGCTGCGGGATGCCGATGCAGCCGTGCTGACCACCGAGTGGCCGCAGTACCTGGAGTTGGATTGGGAAGCGCTACTGGCAAGCATGCGCACGCCCGTGCTGCTGGATGGCCGTGGTGTGCTGGATAAGGTCCGCCTGCGTGCGGCGGGGTATCGGCTGCTGACTTTAGCGGGGTAGTGTGCCCCCCCATAGTAAAATCGGGCTTATGTCCCGCCGGTGGGTTGTCTCGCTGCTGCTGTGTGTTCCCTTGTTCGCGCGCCATCCTGTGCGCGAACGCAAGGCCATGGTGGTGGCGCAGGAACAGCAGGCCACTGACATCGGCGTTGCGGTCATGAAGGCGGGAGGCAATGCCGTGGACGCGGCGGTGGCCGTGGCGTTTGCACTGGCTGTCACCCATCCCACGGCGGGCAACCTGGGCGGCGGCGGCTTCCTGCTGCTGCGTACCGACAGGGGCGAGTCCACCTTCTTCGATTTTCGCGAACGGGCGCCGGGCAAGGCGACCCGCGACATGTACATCGGACCCGATGGCAAGGTGACGCGTGACAGCCTGGTGGGTTGGCGGGCGTCAGGGGTGCCGGGCACTGTGCATGGCCTGTGGACCGCGCACCAGAAGCACGGCAGCAAGCCGTGGGCGTCGCTGGTGGCTCCGTCCATCAAGCTGGCCAAAGGCTTCCCGATGAGCTACAGCCTCTCGGAGAGCCTGGAATCGGCCGCGCCTCGCCTGCTCAGCAAGTTCCCGGAGACCAATCGCATCTACCTGCGCGACGGCAAGTTCTATGAGAAGGACGACGTCTTCGTACAGGCCGACCTGGCACGCACGCTGACGCGCATCGCCAAACATGGGCCGAAGGATTTCTACGAAGGCGAGACGGCGCGCCTGTTCGCGGCGGAGATGGAAAAGAACGGCGGCCTGATCACGCTGGAGGATCTGAAGAACTACCAGACGGCCGTACGCAAGCCGCTCACCGGCAGCTACAAGGGCCACGAGATCATCACCGCGCCGCCGCCGAGTTCCGGCGGCATCGGCATTCTGCAGATCATGGGGATGCTGGAAGGCACCGGGTATCACAACACCGGCGCAGGTTCTGCCGCGGCCATCCACGTGGTGGCGGAAGCGATGCGGCGGTTCAATGCCGATCGCAGCGAACACATGGCCGACCCGGACTTCTTCAAGGTCCCGGTGAGCGGCCTGCTCAGCAAAGCTTACATCGAACAACTGCGCAATAGCATCGATCGGGAGAAGGCATCGAAGTCCGATGCCGTGCGGCCGGGCAAGCCGGCGTTGGCCGAGAGCGCCGAGACCACGCACTTCTCGATCATCGACCCCAAAGGCAATGCGGTGGCCCTGACATACACGTTGAACGGCAGCTATGGCAGCGGCGTCACCGTGCCGGGCCTGGGCTTTCTGTTGAACAACGAGATGGATGATTTCAGCGCCAAGCCGGGAGAAGCGAACATGTTCGGCGTGGTGCAGGGCGAAGCGAATATCATCCAGCCGCGCAAGCGGCCGCTGTCCTCCATGACGCCGACTATTATCCTGAAGGACGGCAAACTGAAGATGGTGGTAGGTGCGCCGGGCGGTTCGCGTATCATCACCGGCGTGGCGCAGGTGATCCTGAACGTGCTCGATTTCGGCATGGGCGTGCAGAGCGCGATTGACGCGCCGCGCTTTCATCACCAGTGGCAGCCGGACAAGCTGATGGTGGAGCGCGAGATGTCGCCCGATACGATCGCGGCCCTACGGGCCAAGGGACATGAGGTTGATTTCATCAGCAACGTGGCGCTGGTGGAGGCCATCGTTGTGGAAGATGGATGGCTGGCTGGCGGCACTGACCGCCGTGCTCACGGGAAAGCGGCTGGATTCTAAAGCAAAGTATGCTACACGGCGTATCGACGCACTTTTTCGTCAATCACCGCCTGACAACGGCGTGGTTGGACAAGATCTGGAACATCGGCGTTCCCATCGTGGAAATCTTCTGCGCGCGGCAGCACCTGGATTATCAGAATAAGGCGCAGGTGGCGGAGTTGGGCCACTGGTTCCGCGATTCGCCCATGCGGCTGCATTCGCTGCATTCGCCCATGTACAACGACGATTGCTGGGGCCGCACGGGTCCTAACGCGGTCATCACCATCACCGAAACCGTGAAGGCCAAGCGCGTGCCGATGGTGGACGAGATCAAGCGCGCCATTGAAGTGGCGGAGGTCATCCCGTTCCGCT
>JAEUQF010000484.1 GCA_016789745.1 Bryobacterales bacterium | reverse complement strand
CGCAGTGGCTGAAACGGAAGTGGCACCAGGAATCATGAAATGCTCTCTTTGCCGGGCAGCCTGCCGTCAAGCAGGCGATAGATGTAAGCGAGGACCTCGGCAACAGCCTGGTAGAGATCGGGCGGGATCTCCTGGCCGACTTCCGCCGAAGCGTATAACGCGCGTGCCAGGGGCGGGTTCTCAATAATCGGAATCTCGTGGCGAATCGCAATCTCGCGGATGCGAAGGGCCTGCCAATTCTGACCTTTTGCGATTACTTTCGGTGCTCCCGGTGCAGACAGGTGGTAGCGCAGCGCCACCGCGTAGTGTGTCGGGTTTACCACGACTGCGGTTGCTTTGGGAACATCCTGCATCATGCGGTGCCGGGTAACCTCCCGCTGGAGTCTGCGAATACGCATTCGGATAAGAGGATTGCCTTCCATCTCCTTGTGCTCCTCTTTGACCTCCTGCTTGGACATGCGAAGTTGACTCCACCACTTCCGCCGCTGCCGAAACAGGTCGATGCATCCGAACAGAAACAACAGGACTGCTCCACTCCAGAGCAGCCGCATGACGATTCCACCGGCATTGACGACCTCCGGATGCACGGGCATGCGCGCCATCTGTACCGCCTGGGACACGCAGTCTTCGGCAGAGCGCCATACGATGTAGAAGCTTCCGAGTAGTAGGAGCATGGCCAGCAGCAGGGCGCGGCCGTTCTGCCCTGGCAACTGCATGATCCTTGGGAACGAATTCAACCGTGTGAAATCGATCTTCAGAGCACTCCATCGGACCGCAAGTTGCGTACTGGCAAGCTGTAGCAGAAGTGTGAACACAAAAAGCCCAATACCCACCAGCAGCGGGCCCTGGAGATACCGGAAGACAATCTGCACTATAAGCGCGTGGATTCCAGCAAGGCTCACGTTCTCGGTCGATCGAACGAACAACTCTCGCAGGAGTTGCTTTGCAGCCTGCAGAGAGTCGCTGGCGTAGGTGTCGAGCAGCCAAACGAAACACAGCAATATAATGCCGGAAATGAACTCCCGGCTCACTGCGACGTTCCCCTCTTTGCGCGCCCGCTCCAGGCGCCGTGGAGTCGGTTGCTCGGTCCGGTTTGCCTTGTCCGACATTACCGACTCCCTCCCCGTTGTTCCACCAACGGCAAGGTCTCCTGGAATAAGATCGCGGCCTGCTGTCTAGTCAGGTCCGGGACGTACGCGAGCAACGTGGCCAGAATGACCAGCGTGGCGAGCAACTTGACCGGGAATGCGAGGCTGAGCAACTGCAGGTGTCCCTGCAGGCGGTTCAGCAATGCCAGCATCAGGTCCAACAGAAGCAGCAGCACTGCTATCGGCAACGCCAGCCGGAAGGCTGCACGCCACATCTCGGTGCCGAGCACCATGAGCCGTTGGATCTGAAATTGATCGGGGATGGCCGTACCGGGTGGAATCGCCTCGAAACTGAGGGCAAGTGAGCGAAGTACCGTGCGGTCCAGGCCAAGGCTCAGAAAGGCCATCCCACCCAGAAGCTGGAGAGCCACCTGCAACACACCGGAGTCAGCCTCGCTGTTGGGGTCGATCGTGGAAGCGTACGAGAATCCAGCCTGGAGACCAAACAACTGCGCGGCCAGGCCAAACGATTCAAGCAGAAAAGATGCCGTGCATCCGAGTAGCAATCCGATCATAACCTCGGCGAGAAGTAGGCCCATCCATTGGAAGCCGCTTGGAGCCTGCCGGACGACCTGAACCGGCCAAACCGGAAACAGCAGGATCGTAAGCGCCAGCGCAAGGAAGGCCCGCACTTCTCGTGGGCTGGCCTTCCAACCGGGAATTGGCGTCATGGCGACCACGCCGGACACTCTTGCCAGACACGCGCAAAATGCTGGTACAAGTTCGCTGAATTCAGCGGGCATAAGAACCAAGTTCTCCCAGCAGCCGGATTGTATAGCCAACCAGACGAGTGGTCATCCAGGGGAGGAAGATCAGAATCCCGGCAAGAAAGGCCACCAGCCGCGGCACCGCGCCGAAAGAAGCGTCCTGAATCGACGTCACAATCTGCACGAGACTGATGACGACACTCGCCAGAAATCCGATGGCCAAAAGAGGAAGACTCACCCAAAAAGCCATCCACAGTGCCTGCCGCATCACTTCAACTGCCTGCTGTGCTTGCACCTAGACGCCTCCGCTGATCTGAAAGCTTCTCACCAGTGACCCGATCACCAGATTCCACCCGTCGGCCAGAACAAAGAGCAGGATCTTGAACGGAGCTGAGATCATCACCGGCGGTAATTGGACCATTCCGATGGTTAGCGTGACACTCGCGACGACCAAGTCGATGATGAGGAAAGGAAGAAACAGGACGGCGCCCATCTGAAACCCCGCCCGAAGCTCGCTGATGACATAAGCTGGCGCAATCACTGTCGGACTAAGCATGTCGGCGCGCGCAGGTGGCTGCGTCCTCGTCAGTTCGATCATCAACTGCAGGTCCTTTTCACGGCAATATGGGATCCAGAATCGCTTCATCGGCTCGGCGGCCTCTCCGGCCGCCGCTTGCCAACTTAACTCTCCCTTCTCGAAAGGGACCCAACTCCGCTCGTACACCTCACCTGCGATTGGCTTCATAACGATAGTGGTCAGGAACAATGCCGTTCCGATCAGGACCTGATTTGATGGCGCAGACTGGGTTCCGAGTGCCTGCCTGAGGAAATGCAGCACGAGCGTGATTCTCAAAAAGGGTGTCAGCGATACGACGACTGCAGGCAGGACTGTTGCCGCGGTGAGAAAGAACAGGATTTGCAGTGGGGTATTCGACGTAGGTTGGCCGACTCCACGAGTCGTCTCTCCAACAAGAGCCTGTCCGAGGAGTGCCGCAACCATTTGTGTGGGGATCATCCGGCCCTCCGGAGTTGCTCCACCTGCGGCAAGGCAGGTCCCGGGTCGTCTCCCACAAACGTATCCAACACTGCAATTGTCGACGGGGAGACACCCAACACGAGAATCCGATTCCTAGTGCGAAGGACCTGAACAGTCTGTTGGTTGGAGAGTTGCAAACGTGCGACTACTTCCAGTGGAAATCTCTCCACCGGTTGAGCCAATCGGATGGTGAGCTTACCCCGCCGCTGCAGGAACCACAAGCCAGCAATGAAGGCTAAGAAGAACCCGCCCAGGAGCAAATTTGTCGGTTCCATGGCTACTCCTCTGCGTTGAAGTCGGTGATGCGGACGCCCATCATGTCCTCAATGACGACGATCTCCCCGAAGGCCACCAGCGCCCCTCCTACGAGGATGTCGATGTTCTCACCGGCCGAGCGCGTCATTTTGAGTACGGCGCCCGAATCGAGTTCCAGCAACTGCCGGACCGTCACGATCTTACGGTCCAACTCGACCTGAATATCGAGGGCGACATCGGCGAGATGGTCCACCAGTTCAAGGGATCTGAGGGAGTCCATGTGCTAGCCTTTCTACCGCTTCAGGTTGATCGTTTCCTGACTCAACTCATCCACCGTCGTCACTACGCGTGTGTTGGCCTGATACCCGCGCTGCAACACGATCAGATTGGTGAACTCCCGCGCGATATCAACGGTCGAGAACTCAACGGCCCCGCCGAGGATTGTGCCGCGACCACCGGTGCCCGGGATGCCAATAGCCGGTAACGCAGACCTCGCGCTGAGTTGGTAGTTGTTGTTGCCAACCGCTACCAACGACTCGGGGTTGCGGATCGCGGCCATCGCCAACTGTCCGACCATGATCTGCTGCCCGTCCGAGTATTGGGCAAGGATCCTGCCACCGTCGTCCAGACCCACGCGAATCAACTGGGCCGCTGGCGACCCGTCCTGGGCATTGGCCGACACAGCCGAAGGTTGCGCGTACTGGGTGAGACGAGGCGTGGTCTCGTTGTACAGTTGCCAGGTGAGATTCATATCCGAGGCACCGCTGTTCAGGCCGGTGACTGCAATCGCAGGGAAGGGCCCTGTGGCAGGTGGATCGGTAAGCTTTCCGTCGGAGTTGAACGTCAAGGTCCCGGTGACCGGCGTGATCGGACTCGAAACGTCCTCATCCGGGAAGGAAATGGCGTAGTCCCACTGCCCCGCAGTGGCGGACTTCGTGAAATTGACGGTCACGTTATGGCTGGTACCCAAAGAATCGAAAATCTCAATGGCCGTTGAGAATTCCGTCGGGGGTGGCCCGGCTGTCGCGTTGGCGGTGACATTGAGATCGAAGGAAAAGGTAGTGCTGGCAACTGGAGCTTTGAGGCTGCCGACCGGCACTACGATGTCGCCTACCGCCCGGTTGGTGTTCACCGAACCGCCGGCGCCAGCCCAACCTTGGACTTTCTCGTTTGTTGCCGTAACCAGATTGCCTGACTTGTCCACCTGGAGGTTTCCGCCGCGCGTGTATAGCAGGGCTCCGGAACGATCTCGCACGACCAGAAATCCATCTCCTTGTATGGCGGCATCCAGAGGCCCGTTGCTACTCTGAATCGCACCCTGCGAAAACTGCCGCACGGTGACCGGGCGGCCCACGCCAAAACCCACCTGTGTCTCTCCCAAGCCGGCTCCCAGGGATTGTGTGACCAAGTCATGGAACGACACCACGCTGCTCTTGAAGCCAGGCGTGTTCAGGTTCGCGAGATTATTGCCGACGACATCGACCGCCGTTGACAGCGCGCCCAGTGCGGATAGCGCAGTGGAAAACGAAGTGAACATAGACCCTAAATCCTTTCTCGAAACCGAGCGTTTCCGGAACCTTACTCTGACCCGCCACCGGTCGCTTGTTGCAGCAGTTCCTGTATGGAAGTGAGACTCTTTTTCATTTCCACCATCTGCTCGACGCCACTGATCTGACTGAGTTGCATCAGGAAGTCGACCCCATCGACCGGATTGAGCGGATTCTGATTCTTCAACTGAGCAACCATGAGTTTGAGGAACAGGTCCTTGCTGACTTGCTCCTGTTGGGGGGCGGACGCCGTTGCGCCCTGGTTGTTTGTTGTGGCATTCGGGCTCACACCCGTGACAGTAGCCAAGAGACCTCCTTCGGTGCGGCAGGATTGGGTTTCGATTGCCCCTTCCGCTTCTTGTTGGCCTCCCGCCAGGACTGGTTCTGTCTGTCGGGATGGCTGTCGTAGCTGGTCTGGTCTGGACTCGCTGGTGCCGTTTGGAGGTAATCGGGGGAGAGGCGTTCCTGGGAAACAGGCTCGCTCAGTTGCCTTGCGTTGCGCACTGCTTCGGTTGCGTCGGCCGGCAACGGCACGGTCGCGTCAGCAGGTAGCGAGACTTGGCGTGTCTGCAAGCCCTGTGTGTGCAGGCTTCCGACCAACTCACTCAGGTTGTCCTGCAACACTTGGCGTGTCTCCCCATGTGCAGCGTGGACGCGAACCTGAACGCCCGAAGCACTCTGTGCCAGGCGAATCTCCACCGGTCCAGCACCCAGCGGCTCCAGGGGGATTCGGAAGTTACGGGTCTCAGCCGGCAAGTCTTTGCGCTCTGGTTCGAGAGATGGCAACGCACCCTCCAGGCTGACCCGAGCCGGGTCCGGACTCGGCTGTGTCTCAGATAGCGCCGTCGGCTGTGCAGGCGTGCCATTGCCGTCTGGTGTTAGCGTGGTGGTCACCATCCCACTCGGAGGGCGCTGCTCTCGACGATTGCCGCCATGGTCCTCCTCCTGGGATCGCGGCCGACCGCCGGTTTGACTCTGGTGCCCCTGGCTATCGGAGAACGCCGTTCCAGAGATTGTGCTTGTCCTGGACCCTTCGGTCGACGGCGCCGGGGGGCTGTTGTCAGCAGGGGCTTCCACGGGTGAGTCGACTCGTGATCCGCGCCTGTGATCCACGGGGGCTCTTGCGAACACGCCTGGCGTGGATTCTTTTGCGGGTATGGGTTTGTCATTGTGTAGGGGGAGGGCCCTCTCGACCTCTTGCGGCTTCCGAACCTGATCGTGTCTGGGAGAGAGATCTTCCTCAATGGGTGGACTAACCGCTGTGATCACGGTACGTCGATCCTCGGGTGGCGGGGGGAGCACCGGACCGACTGCCTTCCTAGGAGGTGAGCTTGGAGCCCCGGTAGAAAGATCGAGAGTGAACGCAATCGGTTGTCCTTCCTGTGCGTGCAGTGCATTGCGGTTTGCGCCATCGGTCTGAACACCAGGCTCGCCGGCACGCGGATCGACTGCTGTTGTCAGCACTTGGCCCACAGTCGTGGAGGAGTCGGGAGAGTCCTCCAGCCGGTTTAGAGGCTGCGGACCGGAGCACGCCGGCGTTGTTACCCGGTCGGGAAGGGCTAGGGGTGAGATCTGCGGCTGAGTCACCGTGTGATCCGGCTCTGCCGCAAGCGGCTGGTCCTCGACGAAAGACTCCTCCTGTTCCTGACTGCCGAGGCTCACACCTCTGAACGGGAAGATGGGCTTTTCGGGGGCAGCGCCAGGGGTGCTCATCAACTGCGTCGGGCCGGTCCGCCCCAGACCAGTCGAATCATCAAAGGAATGCTCGTTTGGGGGTACGGTGACGTCAGGTAACCCCAAAACAGAGACCGTAGCGACCTTCTGCTCGATCACCCATGGCCGGATGTCGTGGAGGATACCTGCCAACGGCAGCTCTTGGCGGCCATGCGCTGTGTGGTCCTCCTCGTCTGCAGATCCAGTGTCCTGGTCCAGTCCTTGCAAGAATCCGGGCGAGATCTCCTCTGTGTCCTCGGCAACTGGCTCCATGCAGGGCTGGCTGCCGATACTAGGTGCCAGTAGCGTGAGCAGTGCCTGAAACGTGTCCGCAACAGCTGTTGGCGCCGACTGACCGGACTGCGGATTGGATCGAGGTCCCTGGATCACGAGGGCTGGGTCGACCACCGGGAAAGCCATCATGACTCAGGTTCAAGCAGCTAAGGTGCCAAAGGGGAAGAAGTTGAAAACACTGGGATCTCGCCGCATTTGCGTGGAGCCCGGTGGCAACGCAATGCCGGACGGGGATCCAGAGTGGCATGAACGTGCCAATTCGGTACGCCTCAATAAGCTCATCGACCTCAAGTCATTGAATTTGGGAGGAAACAAGTTCGGACTTTCAATTGCTTCAGCAGTTGATGTGGATGCATTGCTTACCGCCGCCGCGAGTGGCCTACGGTCAAGGCTCGAAAGTCTCGACATGCTTTCTAACAACATGGCAAATTCCGGAACAGCCGGCTTTAAGGCTGACCGAGGAGCCTATGCCACCTACTTCGCTCCGGAGGCTCTAGCGGGCCCTGAAGGCTCCTTGGCTACCGTATCACCTGTCGTCGAGCGGAGGTGGACAGACCACTCACAGGGGACACTTATTGATACGGGGAGTCCACTGGATCTCGCTCTCTCCGGCAATGGCTATTTCGTCGTGCAACGTGGGCAGGGACGAGTCTATACGCGGAATGGTAGCTTCGCACTCGCAACGAATGGCGAGATTACAACGAAGACTGGTGACAGACTCCTCGACACCCAAGGTCGCCCCATAAAGATCGATCCGGAGAAGCCGTTCTCCATTGAAAAGGATGGAACGGTGCGGCAGGGCGAGCAGGTGGTTGCGAAGCTCGCGACTGTGGACGTTCCAGACGCAAACGCCCTGGGCAAGCGCGGAAACACATACTTCTCCTACAGCAGTGATGGCGTGGTGCAGAACTCGCAGGCAAGGATCTATCAGGGCAAATTGGAAGCCAGCAACTTCTCGCCCGTGGAATCTGCCATAGGTGTCGTACAGGTGATGCGCCAGTTTGAGATGCTCCAACGGGCAATCACGCTCGGATCGGAACTGAACCGGCGGGCGATCGAAGAAGTTGGCAAGGTCTAGACAGATCCGGAACAGATAAGGAGAAAGAGGCATGATCAGAGCTCTTTATAGTGCGGGAAGCGGGATGGTAGCGCAGCAGATGAACGTGGACAACATCGCGCACAACCTCGCCAATGCAAACACGGTCGGATTCAAAATGAGGAGGACGCAGTTCCAGGATCTTCTTTACCAGAGTTTTGTTCAGCCGGGTGCGTCCGCCGGTGCGCAGACCACGGTCCCGAGCGGGCTGCAACTTGGTCTCGGCGCGCGTCCGGTGGCAAACGAGATTCTCTTCACCCAAGGCAACTTCGTGACGACGGGCAACCCCCTTGACCTAGTCATCCAAGGCAAGGGGTTCTTCCAAATTCGCAAGCCCACCGGGGAACTCGCCTATACCCGCAGCGGCGCGTTCCATCTCGATCGCAACGGTCAGATTGTCACCGCGGACGGAGACGCGTTGGAACCGCAGATCACCATTCCACCTGAGGCGCAGTCGGTGACCATTGCATCGGACGGGACCGTGAGCTATTCGCTTCCCGGTCAGACCGCGGTGCAGCAGGCCGGGCAGATCCAGTTGGCAAACTTTGTGAACCCCGCAGGCTTGAACAGTCTGGGCCATAGCCTGTTTGCTCCGACGGACGCATCCGGAGAACCGGCGTTAGGTAACCCTGGAGGTGCCGAAGGACTGGGCTCACTTCAGCAAGGCTTCTTGGAGCAATCGAACGTCAGCGTAGTCGACGAATTCATCAATCTCATCGTAAGCCAGCGGGCCTATGAGGCGAACTCGAAGATCGTGCGGGCTTCTGATGAAATGTACCAACAAGTCAACAACATGACGCGATGATACTTCCCCTGCTTTTTCTACTGCTGCCGGATCTGGTACTCCATGCGGCAACGCCTTGCGTCCGCGTCTCCGGAGCGATGGTTACGGCCGGCGAACTGCGATTGGCTGTTCCGGGACTGAGCCGGCTCGAACCTGGGCAGCCACTGTTCCCGTCGCCGGCGATCGGACTAGTCAGACGAGTTGTCGCAAGCGACCTGCGAAGGTATCTGGACGAAGCCGTAGCGGTTCCGGCTAACACCTGTGTGGAGCGTATCTCCTGGCAACCAACCGCGGACGACATGAAATCGGCGATTATCGCGATCCTCCCTGTTCTGCCCCGCAGGCTGGAACTGGTAGAAGTTTCCCGATACGCCGTACCCAAGGGGAGATTGGAGTTCTCTCTGGAAGGGATTAGCAGTTACTCTCCATCGCGAACGAATGACGTGCTGCTTTGGAATGGGAGGGTTATCCCGGATTCAGGTCCGGCGGTTCGGATCTGGGCCAGAGTCAGGATCGAGATTGTCGGCACCGTTTTCCGTCTAGCGAGAGGAATCGCGTCGGGAGACGCCATCAGTCCTGAAAACTTGATCCCCGATTCGGCACCAGTCTCGTGGCGAGAGCTGAAGGAGCCGCTCGTGGCCACGGCGCTTTCCGGGTGCGTTGCCGTCCGGCCACGGGCCGTGGGGGATCGCCTGACAAAGTCTGATATTCGATGCGTCGCCGGAAGCGATGTCCGGCCCGTGGAGGCAGTCGTGCGAGTGGGGAATGTCGTGATCAAGGTGCCAGGAATGCTGCATGGGTCGGTCGAGAACCCGGCGGAGTATCGCTTTCAGGCGAAAGGGATGAAAAAGGCCGTTCCCGCCCGGACAAACTCCGGCGGCGTTGTGGAGGTTGTTGTCCCATGAGGACTCGTGAAGGATTGGCATTTGCGACGTTGCTGTTCTGCGGGGCAGTTGTTGCCGCCGGCGAGCGGCGTCGCGGGATGGAACTGTCGCCGCTCGATGAGTACGTGCGAGCGGCGAGCACCCGTCCCGGCGATCTGGCCGGTGCTTCTCCCGGCTCACTATTCGCCCCGGGGGCCGCGTTGGCCGACCTGGCGCGCGACCCTCGTGCGTACCGGCTGGATGACATCGTGACGATTGTCGTGAGTGATCGTGCGTCGGCAATCGCACGCGGCGTAACCAACACGAGCCGTAAGAGCAATTCGAGTAGTGGGATCTCGGCGTTAGCCGGGGCGTTAGCGGCAACCAATCCCCTCACCAATTTGGCGTCGCTTGCAGGATCCAGTAAGGTCGATGGGCAAGGCGAGACCAGCCGTGAGACAGAACTAACGACAACCTTGAGTGCTCGGGTCACCCACGTGCTTCCGAACGGCTATCTGGTGCTGGAAGGAACCAAGAATATCGCGGTGAATTCCGAACGCCAACTGGTAATTGTCCGCGGGGTTTGCCGGCCTCAGGATTTGTCGCCCGCCAACCAGGTGCGCTCTGACCGGCTAGGACAGTTGGAAGTGAAGGTAAGTGGGAAGGGGGTGGTGGCCGATGCGGTGCGCCGTCCGTTCATCCTGTACCGGTTGCTGGAAGGAATCCTGCCGTTCTGAAAGGAGTCACCTGCATGCGAGTCATGATGATGGCCGCGGTTTGCCTGCTTCTGTTCCCGCATCGGACCCAGTGCGCTCGTGTCAAGGAACTGGCCGCCTGGGAGGGAGTGCGGGAGAACCAATTGTTCGGCTACGGGTTGGTGATCGGACTGAACGGAACTGGGGATAAACGCCAGACCGTCTTCTCGGCGCAGTCCCTGGCGAACGCGCTGGAGAAACTCGGGGTGAGTGTCAATGCGTCCGCCATTCAAGTGAGAAACACCGCATCGGTGATCGTCACGGGAAACCTGCCCGCGCATGGGCAGCCGGGCCTGCGGATGGATGTGCAGGTGGCTGTAATTGGCGATGCAACGAACCTACAAGGTGGAATTCTGCTGATGACGCCCCTGAAGGCCGCCGACGGGCAAATCTACGCGGTGGCCCAGGGGTCGGTGGTGACGGGTGGGTTCGTGGCCGGCCGCGGAGGGAACACGCAGTCCCTGAATCACCCTACGGCGGGACGAATCCCGAACGGGGCGATCATCGAGCGGCCTGCTCCGTCGCTTGCGCCGACCTCCCTGATGCATCTCCAGTTGAAGACTCCTGATTCGCAAACCGCGACCAGAATCGTGGATGCAATTAACTATCGATTCGCCGCAGGTGGACCTCTTGTCGCCCGGGCCAACAACTCCGGAGTAATTGAGGTCAACATGCCCGGACGATACGCCTTGCGTCCCGTGCAGTTCGTTGCAGAAGTAGAGTCGCTGTCGGTGGATGCCGATGGAGGGTCCAAGATCATCATCAATGAGCGCACCGGCACGGTGGTTCTGGGCAAGGATGTCCAGATTGCGCCTGTGGCCATCCTGCATGGGGCACTATCGGTGGAGATTCAGACCACCTACGACGTGTCGCAGCCGGCACCCCTTAGCACGGGTACAACTACCGTGACTCCTCGTCAGGGTGTTGCGGCGAAAGAAGAGCCCGCCAAGAACATTCTTCTGAAGCAAGGTGCCACGGTGGAGGAGTTAGTGAAGGCCCTCAACGCCATCGGCTCGACACCACGAGACATCATCGCGATCCTGCAGAGTCTGAAATCGGCGGGAGCGCTAACGGCTGACTTGGAGGTGATATGACGATTGCAGGCATTTCGAGCGTCACGCCGGGTGGCGAGACCAAGCCGAAGGACTTAAAGGAGGCGGCGGAGGCATTTGAGGGTTTGCTGCTGGCCGAGATGCTGCGCTCGGTTCGCGAGGCGGGTGGTTCATCGATCGCGGGAGGCGAAGGGGACGCTTCGGCCAGCGGTCTTCTGGACCATGCCGAATCCATGCTGGCGACCCACCTTTCGAAGGCAGGCGGTCTTGGGCTTTCCTCTGCGATCGTGAATCAGTTCGGGGGAAAGATCCGGGGCAACCTGCCGGCTCAGAAAGAGCACTCGATCGGCTCATGAGCGTGATGTGAAGAATGTACTTCCGGGGCGGTAGCGATGGTCTGCCAGGAGTCGAGCAGCACTTCGAGCACCTCGACAGCCTCCTGGAATCTCCGCACGTCCGCTGCACGGTGCCCCTCATGGATGCGCGACAGAATGTAGTCGTACAGGCGCCGAAGGTTGCCGGCGATTTCCCCCCCGCGCTCATCGTCCAGGGAGTTCACCAGTTCGAGCACCATGGTGGTGGCGCGGCTGGCGGCGTCACCACGGGCTCGGATATCTCCGCATTCGGCGAAGTGGATCGCACTTTTGAGAGCATCGACGGCTGCCCGGTACACCATCACGGTCAACTCCAACGGGCTAGCCGCGAAAACCTGCGTCTGCAGATAGGATTCGTACGGATTTGAGGACTGCATAAGCTCCTTCGAACCAGCTGTGCGTCTTTACGGTTTGAGCAGATGTTTGGCCAGGCGAAGTACGTGCTCCGGGGGGAGTTGTGCAATGACTTCCCCGGTTTTCTTGTCTACAATCCGCAGTACGGTTCGCCGGGAGTCGCGATCCAGGGAGAAGGTCAACTCCTGGTTTTGTCCAAACACTTCCGCTCCGTTCAGTGCCCGTACGGCGCTGATCAGCTCCCGGTGTTCCGCCATCTTCTCGTTCGGTTGCGTCGGCGATACCGCGCTGGTGACCGAAAGTGCTGCAGGGTTGATTGGTCCCGTCTCCATATGAGTATCCCGAGGCAGTGATTGTCCGCCCACTTACCTCATCGGTAGTAATGGAACCGGCTTGAGGGCCGAAACACCCTAGGGCAGGACTCAGGCTAAGTTCAGAGCCTTCAACGTGCTCCCACGTTCGGCTTCGATCTTCTTCTGCAGCAGCATGATGGCGTAGATCAACTGCTCCGGACGCGGCGGGCAGCCGGGCACGTACACATCGACCGGAATCACCTGGTTTACCGGCACTAACGCGTAGTTGCTGAAAACGCCCGTCGACGTCGCGCACGCACCCATCGAGATCACCCACTTCGGCTCCGGCATCTGCTGATACAGCTGCCGGATGACAGGCGCCATCTTATTGGAAACACGGCCGGCGATGATCATGCAGTCACTCTGGCGAGGGGAACCGCGGAAGACCTCCGCCCCGAAGCGCGAAATGTCGAAACGCGAGGCGCTCATCGCCATCATTTCGATTGCGCAGCAGGCCAACCCAAACGTCATGGGCCAGATCGAATTGGCCCGGCCCCAGTTAATCACCTTATCGAGCGTCGTGGTGATAACACCCTGGCTCAGCAACTCCACATCTTCGTTGTCCAAGCGGGAGTACAGATCATCCGGGCCCTGCAAATTCAGCCGAGTCTCGCCGTAATTCGTGTCCATACGTTTCTGTTCCTCTCGATTATCCCATGGAACGGGTAGAATCAGAATTTGCGCATCATGGACCAGCCGGTACCAGAGTCAGGGGACGAGTCGGCCGTGCCGTTGCTCGGGCAGGCAGCCGACCTGCACGGAATCGAAGCCGAGTATTGGGATATTTGGGGAGCCCACCACCAGACCAGCCCAGCGGTGCAGACTGCCATCCTGCGCTCGCTCGGCGTCCCTTGCCAGACTCCAGACGAGTTGCAGAGCCACCTCGCCATACGGCGCAAGGAGCCCTGGGCGAGACCCATTCCCCGCACACTGGTCGTCGCCAGCGACCGCACCAGCCCCCTTCGGCTCCCCATCCGCCTACCCGCCGATCAGGCTGCCTCTGAAATCGAAATTCGGATTCACTGCGAAGACGGAACCAGCCGACGCCAGATCCATGCCCTCGCTGACCGCGATATCGACCAACGCCACGCGGACGGCACCGTCGAGTACCACCAGAAACACGTCCTTCTGCCTGATTTGCCCTGGGGCTACCACCACCTCGTCCTCCGTAGCCCGGCCGGCCACATCTACGAAGCCCGCCTCATCGTCACCCCAGCCGCCGCCTGGGTTCCCGAGCATCTCGAAACCGGACGCATCGCCGGACTCGCCATCAGTCTCTACGGCGTCCGCTCCGAACGCAACTGGGGTGCCGGCGACTTTACCGATCTCAGCAACCTCCTCGCCTGGGTAAACGAGGACGTCCATTGCAGCTTCCTCGCCCTTAACCCGCTGCATTCTATCGATAACCGCCAGCCCTACAACATCAGCCCCTATCTGCCGAAGTCGGCGCTCTTCCGCAACCCCCTCTACCTCGACATCGACAGCATCCCCGAAATCCAGCGCAGTCCCCTCGCCCAGCGGATCCTGGCCAGCCCTGGCTTCCAGCAGCAACTCGCCGACCTCCGCCACGCCGAGTTCGTCGAGTACGAAGCCGTCTGGAAACGCAAAGACTTCTTCCTTCGCTTGGCCTACCGCCAATTCCTGCGCGAGGCCGATCCCGCCCGCCAGTCTGCGTTTCTCGAATTCTGCGCCGCACAAGGCGACAAACTTGACAAGTACGCCACCCATTGCGCCCTCTGGGACTGGCTCCACCGCCGCGATCCCAACCTCTGGATCTGGCCCCACTGGCCTGCCGCCTACCAGGACCCCGAATCCCCGGAAGTTCGCGACTTCGCCCAACACCACGCCCGCCGCGTCCGTTATCACGCCTTCGTCCAGTGGCTGGTCGACCTCCAGCTTGAAGCCGTCCAGCAGCGCTCCGCCGAACTCGGCCTCTCGGTCGGCCTCTACCACGACCTGGCCCTTGCCGTCGACAAGTGCGGTGCCGACCTCTGGGCCTATCGGGATCAATACGTCGCCGGTTGCCGCGTCGGTTCGCCCCCGGATGGCTTCGCCCCGGAAGGCCAGGACTGGGCCTTCCCTCCGCCCAACGTCGACAAATGGCGCGACGACGGCTACCGCCTCTTTATCGACTGTATTCGCGCCAACAGCCGCCACGGCGGGGCCTTGCGCATCGACCATGTTATGCGCCTCTTCCGCCTCTACTGGATTCCCGACGGCATGGAGGCCAAGAACGGCGCCTACGTCCGCGACCACTACCAAGACCTGCTCCGCATCCTCGCCCTCGAAAGCCATCGCAATCGCTTCTTCATCGTTGGCGAAGACCTCGGCACCGTCGCCGATCACATCCGCCACGAACTCGAACGCCACCGCATTCTCAGCTACAAAGTCTTCTATTTCGAAAAGCGCCCCGACGGCCAGTTTCGCACCCCCGCCGAATACGATCGCCAGGCCCTGGTCTCCTCCACCACTCACGATCTGCCTACCCTCGCCGGCTTCTGGACCAACCGCGACATCGAAGCACGCCGCGCCGCCGGGCTGCTCCCCGACGACGCCAGCTACCAGCGCCAGCTCTCCGAGCGCCGCGTCGACAAGCAGCGCATGCTCGACATGCTGCACCAGCAAGGCCTATTGCCGAATTGGTACGCTCGTTCCGCCGAAGCCATTCCGGAACTCACCGGCGAGCTCCACAACGCCGTCATCGGGTTCCTCGTCCGCACGCCGTCCATGGTCCTGGTCCTCAACCAGGAAGACCTCACCAAGGAGTCCGAGCAGCAGAACCTCCCCGCCAGTACCTACCAATATCCGAACTGGCGCCGCAAAATGAAGTACACCGTCGAAGAGCTGCACGCCCACCCGGCCTGCCGAGACTTCACCGCCATGTTCCGCCACTGGCTCACCCAGACCGGCCGCGCCCTCCCCTAAGCGAGCCGCCACCCCGGGGCGAATGCCCCACTTCGACTATCCTGTAAGCTTGTGAGCACACAACCCGCGCCGCCACGCCGCTCTCATGCCGGCTCCCTCTACCTCCAGGTCCTGATTGCCATCACTCTCGGTATCGCCCTTGGCTTCCTCGCCCCTAAAACCGGCGCCGCCATGAAGCCCCTGGGCGACGGCTTCATCAAGCTCATTAAAATGATCATTGCGCCCATCATCTTCTGCACGGTGGTCATCGGCATCGCCGGCACCGGCGACATGAAGAAAGTGGGACGCACGGGCGGCCTCGCGCTCCTCTATTTCGAAATTGTCAGCACCCTGGCGCTGCTGGTCGGCATGGTGGTCGTCAACGTCGTCCAGCCCGGTGTCGGGATGAACATCGACCCGGCCTCGCTCGACCAGGGCGCCGTCAAGGCCTACGCCGGCCCGGGCAAAATGAAGGGCACTGTCGACTTCCTCCTCGACATCATCCCCTCCACCTTCCTCGACGCCTTCGCCAAAGGCGAAATCCTCCAGGTTCTGCTGCTTGCCGTGCTCACCGGCATCGCGCTCCAGGCCTGCGGCGGACGCCAGAACGCCGTCTTCCAATTCCTCGAACACGCCGCCGAAGTCCTGTTCCGCATCGTCGGCATCATCATGAAAGCCGCGCCCATCGGAGCTTTCGGCGCCATGGCCTTCACTATCGGCAACTACGGTCTCGGCTCGCTGCTGTCGCTTGCGCGCCTCATGGGCACCTTTTACCTTACGTGTCTCGTTTTCATTTTCCTCGTCCTCGGCGGCATCGCCCAATTGCATGGCTTCAGCCTGCTGCGCTTTCTCCGCTATATCAAAGAGGAGATCCTCGTCGTCCTCGGCACCTCGTCCTCAGAGGCTGCCTTACCCCGCATGATGGCGAAAATGGAGAGCCTCGGTGCCGGACGCCAAACTGTCGGCCTCGTCATCCCCACCGGCTATTCCTTCAACCTCGATGGCACCTCCATCTACCTCACCATGGCGGCCATCTTTATTGCCCAGGCCACCAATACGCCCATGACGATCCTCCAGCAGCTCACCCTCCTCGCCGTCCTGCTGCTCACCTCCAAAGGTGCCGCCGGTGTTACCGGTAGCGGCTTCGTCGTCCTTGCCGCCACGCTTTCCGCCGTCGGCCACGTCCCGGTCGGCGGACTCGCCCTCATCCTCGGCATCGATCGCTTCATGTCCGAGGCCCGCGCCATCACCAACGTCATCGGCAATGGTGTCGCCACCGTCGTTGTCGCCCGCTGGACCGACGACCTCGACCGCGAACTCATGGCCGAACGCCTCGTGAACGGCCCTCCCCCCATGACCGTCGAAAAGGCCGCGCACGGGTAAGGCCGCTCCGATATCATAGGACGGTTGTGACTTCCCGACGCGCCTTCCTCGCTACCCTCGCGGCCAGTCCCATGTTGCCGGCCGCCGGCCCGGCTCCCGACTGGGGTTCCCCCGTCATCGACATCCACCTCCATCCCCGCCGTGAAGCCAGTGGCGAAACCCGCCACATGGACGGCTGCGGTGTATCGAAGGCCGTAATCCTCGGTTCTGCTTCACTCACCGCCCAAACCCGCCGCCGCATGGACGCTGCTCCCGGCCGAATGAAGTTCTTTGCCAGCGTCGATGCCAGCCGCCCCGACGCCATTGATGCCCTGAAACTCGCCCACAAAGACGGTGCCATCGGCTTCGGCGAACTCAAATCGATGGTTCCCTGCGATGGCCCCGAAATGCGCCGCATCTACGACCTCGCCGCCGACCGCAAAGTCCCGGTCCTGCTGCACTTTCAGGAAGGCCCGCCCGGCCAGGTCTTCAATGGAGGGATCGGCCGTTTCGCATCCATCCTGAAGGCCTATCCCAAAACAATCTTCATCGGGCATGCCAATTCCTTTTGGGCCAACCTCAGCACCGACGCGCCGCCCGACGAGGCCTACCCCAAAGGCAGGATCAAGCGCGGCGGCATCACCGATAGACTCCTCGCCGACTTCCCCAACCTCTACGGCGACCTGTCCGCCAACTCAGGCCGCAACGCCCTCGGCCGCGACCCCGAGTTCGCCGCCGACTTTCTCAAACGCCACCAGAACAAGCTCATGTTCGGCAGCGACTGTCCCTGCCAGGATGGCCAGGGCGCCGGCCAAGTCTCCAAAGAAGCCTGGATCCAGGACAAGTGCGTCGCCCGCGAAACCCTCACTGCTCTCAAACAGCTAACGGGTAACGCCGCCCTGTTCCGGAAGATCACCCACGACAACGCCGCAAAGCTGTTTCAGTTATGAACTCCGAAACCGACCTCCGCGCCTGCTACCCCGCCGTCCTCGAACGCGCGCGGCTGAAAGTGCTCACCCGGCTCGACAAGCACTGCCGCCGCTTCATCGAACTGTCTCCGTTTGTTTGCCTGGGGACCTCCGGCGAGCAGGGCGCCGACGTCTCCCCCCGCGGCGACCGGCCCGGCTTCGTCCAAGTCCTGGACGATCAGACCCTAGCCATGCCGGACTGGCCCGGTAACAACCGCCTCGACTCGCTGGCCAATATCGTCAGCAACCCCTGCATCGGCCTGCTGTTCCTCATTCCCGGCGTGGACGAGACCCTGCGCATTAATGGCACTGCCGAAATCAGCACCGATCCGGCGCTCGTTCAGCGCTGGCAAGTTGAAGGGAAACACCCGCGATCCGTCCTCAAGATCACGGTCGCCGAAGCCTTCCTACATTGCGCCAAGGCTCTGATCCGCTCGCAGCTCTGGCAGGAAAGCGCCAAAGTCGACCGCTCCGTACTGCCTCCCTACGGACACATGATGAAAGATCAGATCGAAACGGCCGCCACTGCCGATGAGATACAAAGGTCCGTGGAAGACGGCTACGCCAGTAAGCTGTACTAGTTTTTCTGTTCTACCGGCTCGCCCCACAAACTGCGCGTTTCCTCGAGCGCAGCCCGGAACTCTTCCGCCTCTGTGCGGCTGATTTCGAGGAACTGGAGAGCGTCCAGTAACCACCCCGCCAGCTTCGGCTGGGACAGGTGATAAAAGACATGACGCCCTTCGCGCCGCTCCGCCACCAACCGGTGTGAACGCAGAATCGCCAGATGCTGCGACACGCCAGAGTGCGCTACGCCCAGTAGCCCCTGGAGCGAATTTACATCCCGTTCATTGTCCCGCAACTCTTCAATGATGCGGATCCGATGCGGATGCGAGAGGACGCCGAGAAGCTTGGCAAGTTCTTTGGAGACGGCCGAACGAGCAGGCATAAGTGGAGCTCAGGGTTAGGATACATTTAATTTTTCTAAAAGTCAAACATCTAAATATTGACAGATTCAAATATCTTGACATATTAAGCCGTCCCTCCCTATACTCTTCCTAGATAGCAATGTCTGCCCACCAGCACCTGCACCACCACGAACACCACCTCTCCCCTCCCCAGCGCCTCCGCGGTTGGCTCCGTTCGGAATCCACCGAACTCTGGGTTGCGGTTATCTACTCCGTTGCCATCGGCCTTCTCTCCCTCGTTGTCCCGGTCGCCGTCCAGTCCGTCGTCAATACCATTGCCTTCGGCACGGTCCTCCAACCCCTGGTCTTCCTTACACTCGCGGTGCTCGCTGGGTTGGGCTTCTCCGCTGTCCTTCAGGCCCTTCGTACCTACGTCGTCGAAATGATGCAGCGACGCATCTTTGTTCGCGTTGCTACCAACTCGCTGTCGCGGCTGCTTCGGGCCCGCGTCGATGCGTTTGACGCGCACCACGGCCCCGAACTTGTGAACCGCTTTCTCGACGTCGTGACTGTTCAGAAAGCCGGCGCCATCCTGCTGCTGGACGGCCTGACCATCTTCATGCAGACGGTCATGGGCATGCTGCTTCTGGCCGTGTACCACCCCTGGCTCCTGGCGTTCGACCTGGTCCTGCTGGTGTGTATCGTGATCATTCTGTTCCCCATGGGCCGTGGAGCCATCGACACGGCGGTGAAGGAATCCAAAGCCAAGTACTCCCTGGTGGCGTGGCTGGAGGAGGTGGCGCGCTGGCAGGCGACCTTCAAATCGACGCTCGGCGCGTCGTTCGCCGTCGAGCGTACCGACGCCCTCGTGAGCGAGTACCTGGGCTACCGCGCCAAGCACTTCCGCATTCTCCTGCGCCAGATTTCAGCCTCGCTCCTGCTCCACGCCCTGGCCAGTTCCGCGCTGCTCGGCGTGGGTGGCCTGCTGGTGATCAACCGCCAGCTCACTCTCGGCCAGCTGATTGCCGCCGAACTCGTAGTAACCCTGGTCGTCAGCGGCTTCTCCAAATTCGGCAAGCAGTTGGAGACCTTCTATGATCTCAACGCCGCCGTGGACAAGCTCGGCTACCTTACGGATCTCCCGCTCGAGGATAAAGGGGACGACGCCCTGCCGGCGGTGGAACGCGGCGCGGCCATCCGCCTGACGGACGTCTCTTTCTCCTACGGCAACGGCCGGCAGACGCTGTCCGGCGTCAATCTCGACCTCCGCGCCGGCGCCCGCATCGGCATCACCGGCTTCGGCAAGAGCACCCTGCTCGATGTGATCTACGGGTTGCGGCAGCCTTCGGCTGGTACGGTGGAAGTCGACGGCTACGACATCCGGGAAGTACGCCTGGACCACTTGCGCTCCCAGATCGCCATGGTGCGCGCGCCGGAAATCTTCCAGGGCACCATCGCCGACAACTTGAAGCTGGGCAGTTCCAGCGTCACCACCGCGAACATCCGCGCCGCGCTGGAAATCGTCGGACTGCTTGAAGATGTGCAGGCTCTCCCCGACACCACCCAAACTGAGCTGCAGACCGGCGGGTTGCCGTTGTCGCCCAGCCAGGGTATCCGCCTCATGGTGGCCCGCGCCATTCTGCAATCCCCGCGCGTTCTGCTACTGGACGAGTCGCTGGACCAACTCGAAACCGCCGCGGCGCGCGTATCCCTCGCCCGCGCCCTTTTCCGGGAGATGCCCGGGGCCACAACCGTGGTGGTGAGCAGCAAACGGGAGATTCTGGAGCTGTGCGACGCTGTCTATGACTTGCGTAACGGCCGGCTCGATAAACTCAACGAACTGGTGACGCAATGAAGGGTACTCACTTGAAAGCGATTCTTCCGTATTGGGAAGAGGGCGAACTGCCCTCCATGGATCAGGTACGAACGCCGCATTCGGTGCGCACTCTTGCCATTGTGCTGGTCCTCGTGTTTATCATCACTCCCGTGGCCCTGCTGCTGGCTCCCTGGCAGCAGAACGTAACCGGCACCGGCAAGGTCAGTGCCGTTAATCCCACCCAGCGTCAGCAGACCATCGATGCCCCGGTGGAAGGGCGCGTCGTTCGCTGGCACGTCATCGAAGGCACCAAGGTAAAGGCCGGCGACGATGTCGTCGAGATCAGCGACATTGACCCCCAGATCCTCAGCCGCCTCAACCAGGAGCGCGACGCCATCTTGCGCCGCGTCGAAGCTGCCCGCTCCCGTGAAATGTTTCTCACCGAGCGCATTACTGGCCTGGATGGCTCCCGGCGCAATTCGCTCGACGCCAACCGGAGCCGCATCCAGGTGGCGGTGGACCGGATCCGCGCCGCCGAGCAGTCCCTGTCTGCCGCCGAGGCGACGCTGCTGGCTGACCGCCTCAACCTCGAACGGCAGAAGAAGCTCCTCGAAAAAGGCCTCACGTCGGTCCGCAACGTCGAGCTCGGCCAGATGGCTTTCGACAAGTCGAAGGCCGATGTCGACCGGGCTAAGGCAGCCGTGAACGCCGAACGCAACAGCAAGTCGGTTTTGGACGCCGACCAGGCGAAGATCGAAACCGACTTCAAGGCGTCGATTGAAGATGCCCGCGCTTCGCGCGCCACTGCGCTGGCCGAAATCGCCAACGCCAACGCCGAACTCCAGCGCATGGATGTACGCCTCGCCCGCCAGACCAACCAGATCATCAAGGCTCCCCGCGAGGGCACCATCTTCCGCCTCCTCGCCCAGCCCGGCAGCGAACTGCTGAAAGCCGGTGACCCGCTCGCCATTCTCATCCCGGAGAACAGTGAGCCGGTGGTGGAACTGCTGATGAGCGGCAACGACGCGCCGCTGATTACCCCCGGCCGCAAGGTTCGCCTCCAATTCGAAGGCTGGCCCGCTATCCAGTTCGTCGGCTGGCCCGCCGTCGCCGTCGGCACATTCGGCGGCACTGTCCTGCTGGTCGATTCCACCGATAACGGCATGGGTAAGTTCCGCATCCTCGTCAAGCCAGACCCTGAAGATGAGCCCTGGCCCAGCAACCGCTGGCTCCGCCAGGGTGTCCGCGCCAACGGCTGGGTCCTCCTCAATGAGGTGCCGCTCGGCTTCGAACTGTGGCGTCAGTTCAACGGCTTCCCGCCCGCGGTCGACATCGCGGAGCCCGGCATCAGCGACAAGGGGGCGAAGAAGAAGTGATCCGTTCCCTGATCGTTTTGGCGCTGGCGGCCTCGGCGGCCAATGCCCAGGGCGTGCTGCGCCTGGAAGATGTGCTCGATTCGGTGAACCGCAGCTATCCTCCCCTGCTGGCGGTGCTGCAGGACGCCCAGATCGCCGAGGCCGACATGATCTCCGCGCTCGGTCGCTTCGATACGTCTTTCCGCGTCCGCGTCGACGGCGACGAGTTCGGCTTCTATGACAACGAACGTGTCGATGTCGGCATCGACCAGCCCCTCCAGTTTCAGGGCATGAATGTCTACAGCGGCTGGCGCCGCGGCATCGGCGACTTCGCCACCTACGACGGCAAGCTCGAAACCCGCAGCCTCGGCGAGTTCCGAACCGGCATGCGCCTCCCTTTGTTTCGCGACCGCCAGATCGATAGCCGCCGCGCCGACCTGCGCAAAGCCGATCTCAACCGCGATGTCGCCCGCCTGTCCATCGACCAGCAGAAGATCGTCATCATCCAGGCCGCCACGCGCCGCTACTGGGACTGGGTGGCCGCCGGCCAGCGCTTCCGCGTCGCCCAAGCTGTGCTCGAACTCGCCACGCGCCGCAACGACATCTTGAAGGAAGGGGTCCGCCTCGGCCAGTTGCCCGCCATCGAAGTCACCGAGAACGAGCGTGCCATTCTCCAGCGCCGCTCCCAGGTCGTCGAAGGCGAGCGCGGCTTGCAGCAGGCCGCTATCGACCTGTCGCTGTTCTACCGCGACGCCAGTGGCCAGCCGCAACTCGCGCAGGAGAACCAACTCCCACCGGCCTTCCCCGAAATCACCGCCATGGTGGAGGATCGGGTTCGCGAAGACATCGAAACCGCCCTTCGCCGGCGGCCCGAGATCCAGCGCTTCATCGTGCAGCGCCGGCAGACCGAGGTGGACGCCAAACTCGCCCGCAACCAGCTTCTCCCGAACGTCGACGTCCTCATGGGCTTCACGGCCGAAGGCGGTACGGGTATCGTCAAGCGCGGTCCGCGCGAACTCAAGGCCACGCTCCTGTTCGATCTGCCCCTGCAACGTCGCGCGGCCGAAGGCCGCGAGCTTTCCGCCGAGGCCAGAATGACCCAGATCGATCACCGCACGCGCTTCACCCGCGATCAGGTCACCGCCGAAGTGCAGGACGCCATCTCTGCCGTTCAGGCCGCCTACCGCCGCGCCAAGCTGTTGAATGAGGAGGTCCGCGTCGCCCGCCAGTTGGAAGAGATGGAGCGTTCGCGCTTCGACCTGGGCGACGGCAACCAGTTCTTCGTCAATCTCCGCGAGCAGGCGACTTTCGATGCCTCCGTGCGCGAGGTTAGCGCCATCGCCGATTACTTCCGGGCCTACGCGCTCTACGAACTCGCCCTGGCCGAAGCCCTTGCCCCCACCCGGCGCCAACCGTAGTGCCTAGCTCTCCCATTCGGCCGGCAGGTGTACCATCGGCCGCCGGCCGCCCTGGCTGTGGGTGCCAGTGTTGGCGGTGATCAGCCGGTACCACCAATCCATCACGAAGTTCCGAAAGGTCGCGAGCATATCGAAAAGATAAGGGCTGGGCTTGCGTGAGGGAATCCGTCGGATGGCCTAGTCTTCCTACTCCACGGTTCTAAAACTCCCGTCTTGGGTTTACGATGGGGCATGTGCCGCTTGCTGCTCTGTCTCGCCGCCGCGCCCCTCCTTGCCCAAACCGTCTCCCTGCCCGTCAACACCTTGAAGGATCGTATCCGCGGCGGCTGGGCCGGCCAGATGATCGGCGTCAGCTATGGCGCCCCCACCGAGTTTCGCTTCAACGAGCAGATCATTCCCAAAGACAAGCTCCCCGTCTGGACCCCCGAGAAGATCAACAACTCCCTTAACCAGGACGACCTCTACGTCGACATGACCTTCGCCAAGGTGCTCGACGACAAGGGTCTCGATGCCACTACTGATGACTTCGGTGCCATGTTTAAAGAGGCGCGCTACGCCCTCTGGCATGCCAACCTCGCCGCCCGCCGCAACCTGAAACGCGGCGTTCCCGCCAGACTCGCCGGCCACCCGGACTACAACCTCCACGCCGACGACATCGACTTCCAGATCGAGTCCGACTTCATCGGCCTCATGGCCCCCGGTCTCTACAACTCCGCCGTCGATATCGCCATGCGCGCCGGCCGCGTCATGAACTACGGCGAAGGCATCTACGGCGGCGTCTTCGTTTCCTGTATGTATTCCGCGGCGTTCGTCTCCCAAAGCCCGCGCGCCATCGTTGAAGCCGGGCTGCAGTGCCTGCCGAAGCAGAGCAAGTACGCACAAGTCATCGGCGACCTGCTCGCCTTCCACCAGAAAGAGCCCCGTAGCTGGGAGGCCGCCTGGCAGCAGCTCGAGAAGAAGTGGAACAACGCCGAACCCTGCCCGCAGGGCGCCCTCAAGCCTTTCAATATTGATGCCGCGCTCAACGGCGCCTACATCGCGCTCGGCCTGCTCTACGGCGACGGCGACTTCACCAAGACCCTCGAAATCAGCACGCGCGCCGGGCAGGATTCCGACTGCAACCCGTCCAGCGCCGCCGGCATCCTCGGCGTCATGGTCGGTTACGAACGCATCCCCAACGAGTGGAAAGGCGGCATCGCCAGGATCGCCAACGACAAGTTCCGCTACACCGACTTCACCTTCGAAACCATCGTCGACAGCACGCTCGCCCGCACCATTCAATTAGTAACGCGCACCGGCGGCAAGCGCGAGGGTGAAACGCTGCAAGTCCGCACGCAGCGTCCCAAACCAGCGCCCCTGGAACTGTGGAAGGGTCGCGCCACCCCCAAGGAACGGGTCCCCCTCACCGACGCCCGCTGGAAGCTCGAAGGCAACTGGCGCCAGGATAAGGATTCCCGCATCGCCGCCGGCAAAGGCGCCACGGCCGTGTTCACCTTCGAAGGCACCGGCGTTGCCTTATCGGGCAACTTCCTCCCCACCTGCGGCAAGGCCGAAGTCACCATCGACAACCGCCCGGCCAAAGTCGTGGATTGCTACCCGGACGAACAGGCCCGCAAAGGCGGCGAGTCGCTCTTCCATGTTTTCGGCCTCGCCGCCGGCCGCCATACCGTGCGTCTGCGCGTGCTCGGCGAGTCTATCTTCGACTCCAAGGGAACAGACATTTCCCTCACCGAAGCAATCCTGTATCAATAGCCTAGAATTCGCGACTCTCCACCGCTCGCACCGACAGCCACAGCAGGGCTGCGGTCAACACCAGGCTGACACCCACCGGCAACAACGGAAACGGGTCGCGTAGCAGATACCGCTGCTTGTCCAGCAGATCCCCGCCGCTCATCAGTCCGATAACACTGAACGGCCGCCACGACTTCACCATTCCCGGCACCAGTGCCGACACAATCACAATAACCATCGCCACGGCTGGCCCCGTGTATTCGCCCTCAACCAGCGACGACACCAGGAGGGAACCCGAGAAGTAAACAAAGCCCCCGCTCAGCAACAGCACCAGATACCGCCCCACCTGGTCCCATTCCAGCGGATGCCCTCCTACCAGCGTCCCTCCACCGATCGCCATCCACGGCACCACGCCCATCAGTACCATCTGAACGGCGCCGCAGCCAATCCGCACCCCCGCCATCGCCCGCCGGCTCACCGGCAACGCCAACGAGAAAGCCGCTGTCCCCGCCGCTCCCTCGCGCACCAGCCCGCCCATCCCCAATAACACCGCCGAAAGAAGCCACATCCCCACCAGGTACTGATGCGCGTAGAAGTTAACGCTCGCGAAGTACCACGGGGAAGTGTCCGGCATCGCTTGCGCCTGCGTGCGGATCGTGAACGCCCCGCAAATCGCCGTAGTGCCCAGCAAGCACAGCAGAAACCGCGCCCGCGTCTCCAGCCACGCCTTATACCAGAGCATCTTCACCGCTTGCCCGCCTTTCCCAGGAACACCTCCCGCAGATCCGCGGGCGCCACCTCAACGGACAGTGACTCCAACTGCCGGAGCCGCGCCACAATCTCATCCGTATTGCTGCTCGCCAATACCTGCATCGTCCGTCCCGTGGTTGTCACCCGCTCCACCCCCGGCGCCGAGACCAGCCCCTCCGCCGGCATCTTCTCGAACACCGCCTGGATTAGCCGGTAGTCACTTCGGATGCTGTCCATCGTCGCGTCCAGCGCAAGCTGCCCCTGGTGCATCATCAGCACGTGATCGGCGATTCGCTCCACTTCGGCAATCTGGTGCGAAGAGAAGAACACCGCCGCACCATCCGCCGCCCGCGCTGCCAGGCTCCCCAGCAGATGCTCAATCCCGCCCGGATCCAGCCCTTCGCTCGGCTCATCCAGAATCACAAGATCTGCGCGCCGCGCCAGCGCTAACAGCAACGCGACTTTCGTACGCATTCCCTTCGACAGGCTCGACACCCGTCGTTCCAGCGGCAGTTCGTACTCCTCCAACAGCCGCCGCTCGGCATCCTCATCCCAATCGCTATAGAACGACTTCGTGAACCGGATGATCTGGGCCACGGTCATGTAGCGGTACAGCGGCTTGTTCTCGGCGACGTAGGCGATTCGCGACCTTGCGCGAAGGCTTCCCACCGGCTCACCCAGAACCCGCGCTGTGCCCTTCGTAGGCGGCGCGAATCCCAGCAGCATCCGCAGTGTCGAACTCTTCCCCGCGCCATTCTGCCCGACAAACGCCGTGACCTGTCCCGGAGCCACGCAGAACGTCACACCACGCACCGCCCTCGTAACACCGTAGTTCTTCTCCAGTCCGAACGCTTCAATCGCAAACTCGCTGTTCATCGCCCCGCGGCCTTCTCTGTCTGATACAGCAACTCCGCCTCGAACAGACGCCGGATCTGGTCGTCTTCGAGACCCTCTTCCCGCAGCCGCGCCACTACGGCGCGTACCCGGGCACGGGCGTTCTCCACATGCTTCAAGGGCTTCAGCCCCACGGCGAGGAACGCCCCGGACCCATGCCGCAACTCCAGCACGCCCTCGCTTTCGAGCAGAGAATAAGCCTTCGCCACCGTCGCCGCGCTCACCACCAACTGCTCCGCCAGTGTCCGGATTCCGGGTAACTGATCACCGGGTCGCAACGCCCCGGTCTCTACCGCATGCCGGATCTGCTGGCTCAACTGGAGGTAGAGCGGCTGTCCCGCTTTGAGGTTGAAATAGAAGTGCATAGGAACTGTATTGGTGTAACAATACAGCAGTCCTCTTTCCGCGTCAATTCCCCCACTTCCTTTCCCAGGGGTTGACACCCACAACAATTTCGCTACAATTTGTGAGGTCCTAGAGCCAAAACGGGAGAGCTGTCTCATGTTCAAAACAAAGAAAACCAAGATTGATCCGGAAGTAGCAGCCCGTACCTTCACCAGCACCGAAGTTGCCAAAGCCGGAGGCGTGAGCTTGCGGCAGCTCCAATGGTGGGACGAACGCAAGGTCGTATCCCCTCGCCACGAGGGTCACAAGCGTGTGTATTCGAGCGAAGAAGTGGTGGAGATCTCGGTCATCGCCGAGCTTCGCCGCAAAGGCTTCTCGCTCCAGAAGATCCGTCGCGTCCTGCGGTTCCTGCAGCGCGAAATGGGTCGTCGCCTCAGCGACGTTCTCGCCCAGGAGTCCGATCTCCACCTGGTCACCGATGGCAAGTCCATCTACCTGGAAGAGTCCAACGAGAAGATCATCGACATCCTCAAGAGCGCCCGCCAGCCGATGTTCCTGGTCTGTGTCACCGACCAGATCCGCCGCATCAGCGCCATCCGCAACACCGCCGCGCCGAAGAAGCCGGTGAAGGCCGAAAGCTCGCCCACTCCGGCCCGTAAGTCGCGCGCCGTCTAGCGTCCGCGAATCCCTGGGATTTGTACGGGAGGACAACCGTGTTCTCCCGTACCCTCGAAAATTCCTGCTACCCAGTCCTGCTCTCGCGCGTCCGAACAAATGAGGGCTCTACGATATACTCTGGGTAGGGCTGGGAGGTCCTGGCAGTGGCCGATAACCGTCGCTTCTCCGTTCTGTTTCTGTGTCTGATTCTAGCTGGCGCTGTACTTGGCGGCGTCTTCGGGCCGGGTGTCATCGGCGTCGAAGCCGCCACCGGCGATGACGAAAGCGATATCAACGCCAATCTGAAGGCGTTCACCAAGCTGTATCAAGTCGTCGAAGAGAACTTCGCCGACCCCATCACCCCTGACAAGGCCGTCTTCAAGGGCGCCATTCCCGGCATGCTGCGGACCCTGGACCCGCACTCCTCCTTCTTTGATCCCCGCGATTTCAAGGTGCTGCGCGAAGAACAGCGCGGCGCCTATTTCGGCGTCGGCATGACGGTCAGCGAGCGTAACCGCCGCACTATCGTCATCGCGCCGTTCCCCGCTTCGCCCGCCTACAAGGCCGGCATCCGCCCCGGCGACGCCATCCTGGAAGTGAACGGCAAGGTCACCGACAACCTCTCCAGCACCGAAGTGGCTGACCTGCTGCGTGGCGACCGCGGCACCGAAGTGAAAATCCTGGTGGCCCGCGAAGGTGTGGAGAAGCCCATCACCTTCACCATCATCCGCGACGAGATCCCGCGTAAGAGCGTCGAGACAGCCTTCTGGGTCAAGCCGGGCATCGCGCATCTCAACATCCAGTCGTTTAATGAGAACACCAGCCGCGAGGTGGAAGAGAACCTCCAGAAGCTGGGTGAACAAAACATCACCGGTCTCGTTCTCGACTTGCGCAATAACCCCGGTGGCCTTCTGAACGAAGGTGTCGCGGTCTCGGGCCGCTTCCTGAAGCGCGGCCAGTTGGTCGTGTCGCACCGCGGCCGTTCGGTTGCCGAAAAGCCCTATTACGCCGGTCGCAACGCCAGCGGCAAGGATTACCCCATCGTCATCCTGGTGAACCGCTTCTCCGCCTCTGCCGCCGAGATCGTATCCGGAGCGCTGCAGGATCATGACCGCGCCTGGGTGGTCGGCGAGAACACCTTCGGCAAGGGCCTGGTGCAGACCGTCTACCCGCTGGTGGATAACACCGGCCTCGCACTCACCACCGCCAAGTACTACACGCCGAGCGGCCGTCTCATCCAGCGCGACTACTCTTCGGGCTCCTTCCTGGATTACTACTACAAGAAGGACGTCGCCACCCAGAACAAGGCCGACATGAAGCAGACCGACAGCGGCCGCACGGTCTATGGTGGCGGCGGCATTGCGCCGGACGAGAAGTTCGAGACGCCGAAACTCAACAAGTTCCAGACCGAAATCCTGCGCCGCGATGTGTTCTTCCGGTTCTCGTCGCGCTTCTTCAGCACCCGCCCCGACACGAAGCTGGCCAAGGACTGGCAGCCCGATGAAGACACGCTGAACCAGTTCCACCAGTTCCTGGTGAAGGAGAACATCCAGTTTGCCGAGGGCGACTTTGCCGCC
>JAEUQF010000467.1 GCA_016789745.1 Bryobacterales bacterium | reverse complement strand
CGGCGGCGGCTCGTCGCTCATCGGCGGTACGCTGCGCACCGAAATCACGCGGCAGGAAGCTCTGGAACTGACGCTGGATGGCTTCCTGCCGTTCTGCGAACTGGGCGACCAGCCCAAGGAAGACAAGAAGAGCCTGTTCCGCGAACTCGGCCTGCCGTACGTGAGCGATCCGGCGGTGACCCGGCACCTGGCGGCGTTCCTGGGCTCATCGGGTGTCGAACGCATTGATGCGCTGCTGTTCAACGGCGGCTTCTTCATCCCGGAAATCTGCCGGACGCGCGTCACCGACGTGGTCGAGAAGTGGTATGGCAAGCGGCCCATCGTCTTCGAAAATCAGGATCTCGACCTCGCGGTTGCCGTGGGCGCGGCCTATTACTCCTACGTCCGCCAGAGCGGTCAGGGCGTGCTGGTGCGTGGCGGGTTGCCGCGTGCTTATTTCATCGAAGTGGGCGGCGGCACGGAAGGTAAAATTCGCACGGTGTGCCTTGCCCCGCGCGGCACCGAAGAAGGCTCGTCGCTCGATCTGGAGATGGAAGGGCTGCAACTGGTGGCGAACCGCCCCGTGTCTTTCCGTTTGTACAGCTCCCTGACGCGCACCGAAGACAAGCTGGGCGACGTCGTCGAGTTCACCCCCGCGGAGGCGGAAGAGCTGCACCAGCATGCGCCGCTGAACGCCGTCATCCGCTTCGGTAAGAAGATCGAAGAGCGGCTGATTCCGGTGAAGCTGGGCGCGCGGTTGACCGAAGTCGGCACGCTGGATATTTGGGCCGAATCGAAGGTCAGCGAGCAGCGCTGGCGCCTGCAGTTCGAACTACGGAAGAAGGCGGCGTCGTCGGTGTCGAAGCCCGCCGCGATGGTCAGTGAGGAGTCGCTGGTTAAGGCCGAGGAACTGATCACGGCCTGCTTCGGGCCCACACAGGACGTGGCGCCGGAGGAACTGCCCGGGAAACTGGAACAGGCCATGGCGCTGGGGCGCAATTCCTGGCCTGGGTCGGCGATCCGGCGCATGGCGGACAAGCTCCTGGAACTGGCGGACGGGCGCAAGAAGGGGCCTGCCTATGAGGCTCGCTGGCTGAACCTGACCGGCTTCCTGTTGCGTCCCGGTTTCGGCTTCCCCGGTGATGATTTGCGCATCGAACAGGCGCGGCGCGTCTATGCCGGCGGCATCACGTTCGGCAACCAGGTGCAGTGCGAGATTGAATGGTGGATCTTCTGGGGACGCGTGGCCGGCGGATTGAATCGCAACCAGCAGACCGACATCTACCAGCGGCTGGCGCAGTTCCTGCTGCCGCGCGGGCAGAAGAAGCCGCCGCGCGTGAACAGCAGCCTGCTGCGCGAAATGTGGCGTACCGCGGCCAGCCTGGAACTACTGCCCATGAACACCAAGACCGAACTGGGTGAAGCGCTGATCAAGAAGGTTCGGGCCAATGAATACGGGCCTACGGAGCTGTGGTGCCTGACGCGCATCGGGGCTCGCAAGCTGTTCTACGGGCCCATCAACCAGGTGCTGCCGCAGGTGACGGTATCGCGTTGGGTCGATTCGCTGGCGAAGGCTAAGGGTACCGCGCCGGCAGCCGACGCGTTAGCGTCCCTCGCGACCAAAACCGGCGACGCGGCCCGCGACTTGCCGGAAGGCACCATCGCGCTCGCACGTAAGGCGATCGGCAATAACAACGCCGCGCTGGCCGTGCTCGATGGCGATACCGACCGCGACGCCTCGGCCATCTTCGGCGAGGAGCTGCCGTCGGGCCTGGTGGTTGCGTGACGGAGCGCAAGCTTCTCGAAAAGATCACAGCCTGGACGGGAGCGCCTGGCGAGGGTATTGTCCGCGGCATTGGTGATGACTGTGCGGTCTTCCGCCCAAGGGCAGGTGAGGACCTCGTCTTCACAACCGACTTCCTGATTGAGGATGTGCACTTCCGGCGGGAGACGCATAAGGCCGCCGACGTGGGCTATAAGGCCCTGGTGCGGGGGCTGAGCGATATCGCCGCCATGGGGGCCGAGCCGCGCTTCTGCCTGCTGAGCCTGGCGTTGCCGGAGTGGGCGGACAATCGCTGGACTGAGGGCTTCTACAAAGGCCTGCTGGGGCTGGCTGCCGCGCACGGCACCACGCTAGCCGGCGGCGACCTGGCGCGCGCCGAAAAGCTGGTCTGTGACATCGTGGTGTGCGGCTCGGTGGTCCGGAATAAGGCGCTGCGCCGCGACGGTGCGAAGCCTGGAGATGCGCTGTTCGTCTCCGGTCTGCTGGGCGGGTCGGCGCTTGGCTTGTCCACCGGCAAAGGGAAGGCTTGGAAGAAGCATCTGCATCCGGAGCCGCGCCTCGCGCTCGGCCGCGCGGTGCGGGATTGGGGCGCGACGGCTTGCATGGACCTTAGCGACGGCCTTTCGCTGGACCTGCACCGGCTGTGCGTGGCATCGAACGTATCGGCATCGCTGGATGGCGAACTCCCTCTGTTCCCCGGCGCCACACCGGAACAGGGCATCCATGGCGGTGAGGACTACGAACTGCTGTTCACGGTTCGTGACGAAGCCAAGGTGCCGGAGGACTTCGATGCACTCCCGCTCACGCGTATCGGCACCATCCTGGAGGGTAACGCCGGCCGCATCCGCATCGGCGGCGAGTTCGAACTCTTGCCGATGGGGTACGATCATTTCTCCAGATCATGACCGACGCAAAGCTGATTGAGGACCTGATCGAAGCGTTTCGCCGCTCCAAGTGCATGTTCACCGCGGCGCAACTCGGCGTGTTCGACCGCACGCCGGCCACCCTCGCCGCACTGGCTTCGGATATCGGCGCCGATCCGGACGCCCTGGAACGGCTGCTGTGCGGCTGCGTCAGCCTCGGCCTGCTGGCCAGGGAAGGCGACCGGTTCGTCAATACCGCGGCCGCTCACAAGTACCTGCGACGCGATAGCCCCGACACGATGCTGGGCTACATCCTCTATTCCGATCGAGTGCTCTACCCTATGTGGGGCAATCTGGCCGATGCGGTGAAGGAGGGGGCAAATCGCTGGAAGCAGACGTTCGACCTGGACGGGCCTATCTTTGCGCACTTCTTCCAGACGCCGGAGTCCCGCGCCGAGTTCCTGTTGGGCATGCATGGCTTCGGGGTTATCAGTTCGCCGGCAGTGGTGCGGGCCTTCGATCTCAGCCGGTTCCAGCGCTTCGTCGACCTGGGTGGCGCAACGGGACATCTGGCGCTGGCTGCCGTGGAGGCATACGCGGGAATGAGTGCCGCGGTGTTCGATCTGCCTGCCGTGGTGGAGCATGCTCGTAACTTCGTGGGAGATCACATCGATCGCATCGGCGGCGATTTCTTCACGGATCCCTTGCCGTCCGCGGACCTTTACGGTTTGGGGCGCATCCTGCACGATTGGAGCGAGCCGAAGATCCGCACGCTGCTGCGGCGGATTTATGATGCGTTACCGGCGGGCGGGGCGCTGCTGATCGCAGAGCGATTGTTGCAGGAAGACAAATCCGGCCCAACTGGCGCCCTGATGCAGTCGCTGAACATGCTGGTTTGCACCGAAGGCAAGGAGCGCACCCTGGGCGAATATGCGGCGCTGCTCTACGATGCTGGCTTTACCCACGTGGACGGCAAGTGGACCGGCGCGCCGTTGGACGCGATTCTGGCCTGTAAGTCCTGAAGATCCGCACGTTATAATGTCAGGAATGGCGGTTCGCCGCTCTCGTCATGGAAGACCTCAAAAAGAAACTGCAAGAAGAGATTGCCGCGCTCGAGTATGAGCTGCGCAATGAGTTGCCGAAGGAGATTCTGAAGGCCCGTGCCCATGGCGATCTTAGTGAAAACGCCGAGTATCACGCCGCCAAGGAACGCCAGTCGTTCGTAGATGCGCGCCTTGCGCAGCTGAAGGGACGCCTTCGCGAATTTTCCATGGTGGACATGTCCAAGATCCCGAAGGACCGCGTCGGCTTGGGATCGAAGGTCGTTCTGCTCGACCAGCAGAAGGACGTGAAGCTGAACTACCGGCTGGTAACCAGCGAAGAGGCCGATGTTGCCAAGGGGCTTATCTCCACGTCGAGCCCCATTGGCAGGGGCCTGCTTGGCAAGCAGGTGGGAGATGAGGTAAAAATACCCATTCCGGGTGGTATGCGCGAAGTCGAGATCCTCGAACTGACCACCATCCATGAACTGGCGCAACTCGAGAAACCGGAGTAGGTTCCAAGCCCGCCGTTAACGGGGCGGGCGCAAGGGTGGGTTATGACGTATACGAGTGCCATCGGCACGGCTTGCAACAAGGTGATCGTGCAGATCGTGCGGGTGCTGGCTCTCTCCAGGATCAGCCCCAACTGGCTCACATTCATCGGACTGTTGATCAATATCGGCGCCGCGGTGCTGCTGGCCTTTGGCCGCTTCCAGGCCGCCGGCTGGGTGATTGTGGGCGCTGGGATCTTCGACATGGTGGACGGCCGCGTGGCCCGCGAGACCAATCGCGTGACCAAGTTCGGTGGATTCTTCGATTCCGTACTCGACCGCTATTCCGATCTGTTCCTGCTCATGGGGTTGCTGGTTTACTACGCTTCCATCAATCGCAATTTCTACGTCGTGCTGACGGCCATTGTGATGACCGCGTCGGTGATGATCAGCTATACCCGCTCGCGGTCGGAGAATACCATTCCGAGTTGCAAGGTCGGGTTCCTGGAGCGGCCGGAGCGCATCGTACTACTCATCCTGGGCTGCCTGTTTGACCGCATGGCGCCGGTACTGTGGATCATCGCCGTGCTGGGTAATGTCACCGTCCTGCACCGTATGGTGCACACTTACGAAGAAACCAAGCGGCTGGAGGATGCGCAACTGCGTCCTACGCCGACCATGCGCGGCGCCAACCGGTAGATCCAGAGACGATTTTCCGCCATCCTCCACCGTTCTCTAGAATTCCTACAATTTGCCCGATGAGCTTCTTTGGGACTGTGTCCTGTCTTATGGGGCAGTCCAAGGCACCAGAGGGAGAGTGTGGGAATGACTATTGGCCGGAAAATCGGTTGGGCGAGCGCGGGCAGCATCGGGATTGTCCTGGCGCTGGCAGCGACGTCGCTCTTCGGGGTGGCGGAACTGTCGGATGATATCCAATCCCTGCAAACCGATTCCATCCCCGGGCAGACGCTGTCGGCTCGGCTCTACGCCGCAGTGATGACCGTTCGTGTCCGCATGAATGCGGAACTGCTGGACCTGACCACCCATGCCGACACGCTCAACCGCCGGCAAGAGGAAGTGGCCGAGGCGCAGCGGCAAGCCGACTTAGCGCTCCGGTCGTATCAGGCAATCATTGCGACAGCCGGGGATCGGCAGCACGCCGACGCCATTCGTACGTCGCTCGAAGGCTGCTATCGCGCTTGGCAGCAAGTCCGGGAGTTGTCCAGGACCGCGAAGCCCGAAGAGGTGTTGGCGCAATATCGCCATACCGTCGTTCCGGCTTTCGCGAACCTCGACCGGGAGGTTGTGGCCCTGGTGGATAGCGATGCCGCCACCTCCCAGCAAAGTGTGGCGAATCTGGTAGGCCATGCGGCTCTTACCAGAAGGTTGAGTATCGCGATCGGTGGCGTGTCGGTGTTGCTGACACTTGTAGGCGCCTTTCTGCTCACACGCGGGCTGACGCGGACCTTGACGCAGATTGTGCTGGAATTGAGCCAGACGGCGCGTCAGGTGGCGAGTGCGGCTGGACAGGTCTCCAGTTCCGGCCAGGAACTGGCGCGCGGCGCATCCGAACAGGCAGCGTCTCTACAGGAGACATCGGCTTCCAGCGAAGAGGTGAATATCACGGCTCGCAAGAATAGCGACGATACAGCCCAGGCGGCGGGGCTGGTGGAGCAGTCCCAACGCAGCTTCGCCGAGGCCAATCACTCCCTGGATCTGATGGTGGCTGCCATGAATGACATCAAAGCCCAGAGCGAGAAGATATCGAAGATCATCAAGGTCATTGATGAGATCGCCTTCCAGACGAACATCCTCGCTCTGAACGCGGCCGTGGAAGCGGCTCGCGCCGGTGAGGCGGGCATGGGCTTTGCGGTGGTTGCCGAGGAGGTTCGCAGTCTGGCGCAGCGCTGTGCCAAGGCCGCCAAGGACATCACCGAACTGATTGAGGAATCCATCACGAAATCGCATCAAGGCAAAGACAAAGTTGACCGGGTCGCCTCGTCGGTTCGCAGCGTGTCCGAAGATGCCGTGAAGATCCAGCATCTGGTGAATCAGGTCAATGCCAGCAGCAGGGAACAGACGCGCGGCGTTGAACTGGTGGCCAAAGCCGTAACGCGCATCCAGCAAGTGACCCAGACCAACGCTGCCAGTTCCGAAGAGAATGCCGCGGCTTCGGAGGAACTCAGCGCGCAGGCCGCTACCTTGCAGAATGTCGTCGACCGCCTGGCAGCGCAGGTGGGCCGCTCGGCAGCCGTATCCGCCGTCTGATCTCGAGCCTATAATCAGAGCGACCAGCCGTATCGGGTCAAGGGAGACCACGATGAGCGAACGCAGGGAGTTTCTGAAGGCGGCCGGCAGCGGCGTGTTGGCCATGGCACCGCAGACGGTGTTCGGATCACAGGCCAACTCGGCGGTGGAAGTGGGCTTAGTGGGCTGCGGTGGGCGCGGGAATTGGATCGCGTCTTTCTTTCCAGAGCATGCCGGCGCCCATGTAGTCGCGCTGGCCGACGTGCAGCGGGCCAACCTGGAGAGTACGGCGGCGCGGTTGAAAGTCGATCGCGCGCGGACCTACCACGGGCCTGACGCATTCCGCCGCATGGCAGAGTCGAAACTGGACGCGGTGATCATCGAGACACCCACGTTGTATCACCCCGAGATCGCCATGGCGGCCGTGAACGCAGGCAAGCACGTGTTCCTGGCCAAGCCCGTCGCCGTAGATGTGCCGGGATGCCGCACGGTGCTTGCGGCGGGGGCCCGCGCCATGGAAAAGCGTCTCACCTTCTGGGTGGACTTCCAGACCCGGGTTCGCGACGTCTACCAGGAGGCGGCGCGCCGTGTCCATCGCGGCGATGTCGGCAAGCCCGCCTTTGTCCAGGTCTTCTATTACGCTGGCCGCCCCTGGAAGGACAAGGGGACCGCGGGAATGGATCCTGGCCAGCGTAAGATGCTCAACTGGTTCGGTGACCGAGCGCTCAGCGGAGACATCATCGTGGAGCAGAATATCCATGTCATCGACGTGGCAAACTGGCTGCTGCAGGCGCACCCGGTAAAGGCTCACGGCACCGGCGGCCGTGCCGATTGGTCGGGTACGGCGAATGACTATGGCGACGCCTGGGACCACTTCGCGGTCACGTTCTGGTATCCCGGCAATGTCCACGCCAGTTTCTCGTCGCACCAGTTGAACGGATCGGTGGCCGATCTTTGTGTCAGGGTATACGGCGTCGATGGCTGCGCCGATACTCATTACGGTGGAGTGGTGCGCCTCACGGGTAAGAATGCATGGCTTGGCGCGGAGAAAGACGATACCTTCAAGGGCGGCGCGATCGAAAACGTGAAGCGTTTCATCAGCGCCATCCGGACGAATCAGCCCATCTATAACTTTGAGCCTTCGGTGGAGAGCAACCTCACTGGGATCCTGGGCCGTACGGCCGCGTACCGCAACGCGGAGGTTACCTGGGAAGAAATGATGGCCTCTTCGGAGCGATGGAGCAGCGCGCTCACACTGAATTGGTGAGCCGCTGCCGGCGCAGGATTCCGGTAGACTCTCGGACATGAGACGGCGCGACCTTCTGTCTGCCTTCGCGGCGGCGGCTTTCCCGTTTGGGCTGCAAGCACAGCGCTCCGCAGGACGTCTGCGGATAACCGGAATTCGCAACCTCAACCTTCGCGTGATTCGCGAGGCCGGCTCAATGGAAGCGGCTTGGAACCCGGGCACCTCGACGAAGTACGTGGTTGGAGGCGGGTCGGTAGTGGAGGTCCAGCCCGACCAGGGCCTCACCGGTATAGGTCCGGGCGTCGACGAAACTGTCCTTCCATCCTTGCGCGGGCAGTTGATCGGCAAGGATCCGTTTGATACCGAACAGCACAGTGCCAGGCTTCGCTACTACGCCGCGGGCTCTTCCTATCGCGGCGCCGCGAATGTCGACGTTGCCTTGTGGGATCTGCTGGGAAAGCCGGGCGGACAGCCGAGTTATCGCAACAAAGGTGGCAGGCCATCAAACTTCGACTGCACCACGAGACGATGCGTGAAGACCTGCGTACGGTGGAGCGTGTGCGAGAGACCACCGGCGGGCGCATGGTGATCATGGTCGATGCCACTCAGGCGCAATCGTCCGGCAACTGGCAACCGGGCGTCCAGTGGGACTACAAACGTGCGTATGACACTGCCGTGCAACTGGAACGGCTGGGAGTGTACTGGCTGGAGGAACCTCTGGCTCGCTACGACTTCGCGCGCGTCGCGGAACTCAACCGTGCCGTGCAGATTCCACTTGCCGGTGGAGAGAACAATCGCGGGCTGCACGAGTTCCGCGAAATGTGCACCCCAAACGTCTACGACGTTCTGCAGCCGGAGCCGCTGGTAATGGAGGGTCTCACGGGTCTACGAAAAGTGGGTCTGCTAGAGGAGGCCTTCGGCAAGCGAATCGTGCCTCACCACGGAGGCGGTAACATCGGCACGGTGGCGACGCTGTACCTGGTGGCATCCTGGCCTCACGCGCCGTATTGGGACGTGCTGCACGATCCGCCAGTTGCGCCTTACGAAAACCGGTTCGCCATCTTTACCCAGCCGCCCAAAGTTGGGAAAGACGGATTAGTGAAAGTACCCGAAGGTCCGGGTCTGGGGGTGGAGATTGACCCGGGGATGATTCTTCCCGGCTAAGTGAGCAGGTGCTGTTTTGCACTGCTTCTATAATGAAACGGTTCGAAATCGTTGAATTTCATGTTACGGTTGCAGGGACACACCATTTACTGGGCCACACCCGGAATTCCAAGCAGAACTGGTTGACAACCCCCGTCCGGTCGGCTGATGATGAAGACTGTTCGTTCGGTATACTGCGGTTGTCTTCCGCGTACGCCGAAGTTCGTGGCGGTTTTGCTCCGCGAGTCTCGGGCAGAGAAAGCACCCTGAGAAAGCGGGAGCATGGCCGCTTTTCGTTAACCCCTCCAGAGTATAATCTCCCAAATTGACTTAGTTGATGCCAGCGGTTTCCCCTGTCACGGGTAACTGTCTGCAAATACGATGCGACACCTGTATTTGTATCTTTTGGTTCTTCACTGCGCCATTTCGCCGTTAATGATTGCCCGCGACAGCAAGCGGGTTCCCGCGGGAGGTGCGCCACCGCCAGGAAGCGGGAACGTCGAGATTCGCGGGCCGGTCCGAGTAATCGATGGCAACACGCTGGAGGTCCGAATTAACGGCAATCAGGTGGGCATCGGTATTCTCGGCGTGAATGCCCCCCAGGGAAACACGCCATGTGGGCGCGACGCGCGTAACCTGCTGGAGAACATCCTCAAACTTGGCGCCCTCCGCCTGGAGGAAGACCCTGCCGAAGCCTTCGATGAACAGAAGCGGCGAATGTACAGCCCGAGCGTGCAGGGGCGATCCCTGGCGCTGGAAATGGCAAAGGCGGGCGTGGCGCGCATCAATGGCAAGGGCCGCCTGCTGGGAGAATTGCTGCGTGCCGAGGCGGAAGCGCGAACGGCCCGGCGCGGCTGCATCTGGCGCGCGTTGAACGCCTTCAACGAACCAACCATCGAGGACATCCCGGTACCAAAGGCGGCCGAGCGCGCAGCCGGCAATCTGGCCGAGGAAAGAAACGCCGCCGCAGGCCCTGCCCTTGCTCAGGGCTTTGTCATCGACACCGTGGCAAGTAACTTCACAATGCCCACGGCCTTTACCTTCCTGCCGGACGGCCGTATTCTGATCGCCGAACAAACCGGCTTAGTATGGGTATACAAGAACGGATCCGTACTCCCGACGCCGCTGATCGACTTGCGAGACCGCGTCAATGCTTACTGGGACCGCGGGCTGATCGGGATCGCCACTGACCCCAATTTCACTAACAACGGTTACGTCTACTTTCTCTACGTTCACGAGAACAACGCCTTGGATTACGGAGGTCCGAAGACGGGCCGGCTCACGCGCGTTACGGTGAGCGGTGACACCGCGAATCCTTCCACCGAGGTACCGCTGCTGGGGACACAGGTTGGGCCTGGGTGCGGAGGCTATCCGGCCGGCAGTGATTGCATTCCGGCGGAGAGCCCGTCGCACAGCGTCGGCAACATTCGCTTTGCTCCCGACGGCAGCCTATACGCGTCATTCGGCGATGCTTCTTCCTTCAATCTTGTAGATGATGAAGCCCTGCGCGCCCAGAACCTGGATTCGCTCGCCGGGAAGGTTGTGCGCATTGCCGCGGATGGAAAAGGCCTCCCAACGAATCCCTTCTACAGCGGCAGTGTGAACACGAATCGCTCCAAGATCTGGGCCTACGGTGTCCGTAACGCCTTCCGGCTAAACCTGCGCCCAGGGACCGACACCCCGTATGTCGGCGATGTGGGTTGGGGGCAGATGGATGAGGTGGACGTCGCCACCCGCGGCGCCAACCTCGGCTGGCCCTGCTATGAAGGTGCTTTCCGGCAGGAGGGCTATGAGGCCAAGCCGGCTTGTCAGACGCTGTACGGACAAGGCAATACCGCGGTGCGCTTCTCGCTGGTGGAGTGGTACCACGGTGGCATCAGCTCCGCTGTAACTGCCGGCGCCTTCTACACCGGAACGACTTACCCGGCCGAGTATCAGGGCTCGTACTTCTATGGCGACTATGGAATGTCTTTCATCAAGAGTATCCATGTCGACAGTAACCACCAGTTGATTGGCGGACCCTATGACTTCCTTACTTCCGCCGACGCTCCCACCGCCATCGAAATGGGGCCGGACCAGAACCTCTACTATCTGGCATTGGGAAGCGGGGAGTTGCGCCGCATTCGCTATGTCGTCGGGTCCGACACCATCGCGCCCGTCGTAGCTAGCGTCAATCCC
>JAEUQF010000436.1 GCA_016789745.1 Bryobacterales bacterium | reverse complement strand
CTGTTTGCCGAACACCGCTCGACGCTATTTGGGATGCAGGGCAAGCAACTGCCGGCAGACGGTGTCGTGACTGGCGCGGCCACCATCGCCGGACGCCTGGTGCACCTGGCCAGCCAGGATTTCACCGTCATGGGCGGCGCGGCGGGTGAGGTGCACAGCCTGAAGATAAGTGAGGCCATGGAGGTGTCGTTGAAGACCGGATCGCCGTTCGTGCTGCTGAATGATTCGGGCGGCGCGCGGGTGCAGGAAGGCATCGACAGTCTTTCCGGCTACGGCCACGTGTTTCATACCAACGTGAAGTTGTCGGGCGCGGTGCCACAGATTTCGTTGATTTGCGGCCCCTGCGCCGGCGGCGCCGCGTACAGCCCCGCGCTGACTGACTTTGTCATCCAGACGCGGCAGGCCCAGATGTTCATTACCGGTCCGCAGGTGATCAAGCAGGTGACGGGCGAAGATGTCACGGCCGATCAGTTGGGCGGGCCCGACGCGCACATGATCCATAGCGGCGTGATTCACTTCATCGCTGAGAATGACCAGGACGCCATTTATACCTGTAAGCGGCTGCTGAGCTTCCTGCCGTCGAACAATCTGGAAGACCCGCCGCTGCTCGAGTCGGACGGCAATGTCGACCCGAATCCGGCGCTGAACGAGATTGTGCCGGACGAGGCCAAGCAGGCCTACGATGTCCGCACGGTCATCCAGGGCGTTGTCGACCAGGGCGATTTCATGGAAGTACAGGAAGGCTACGCGCGCAATATCGTGATCGGGTTTGCGCGGATTCTCGGGCGCAGCGTGGGCATCATCGCCAACCAGCCGAGTGTGCTGGCCGGGGCGCTGGATATCAATGCCTCTACCAAGGCCAGCCGCTTCATCCGCTTCTGCAATGCCTTCAACATCGCGTTGGTGACGTTCGTCGATGTGCCGGGGTTCCTGCCCGGCGTGCAGCAGGAGTATAACGGTATCATCCGCCATGGGGCGAAGATGCTGTTTGCCTATTCGGCGGCGACAGTGCCAAAAATCACGGTGATTTTGCGGAAAAGCTACGGCGGCGCACATCTCGCCATGTGCAGCAAGGACCTGGGAGCGGATCGCGTGCTGGCCTGGCCCAGTGCCGAGGTGGCCGTCATGGGAGCCGAAGGTGCCGCGGAGATCGTCTTCCGTAAGGAGATCAGCGAGGCTAAGGACAAGGCCGCCCGTCGCAAGGAACTGATCGAGAGGTATCGCAGTACGTTTTCGACGCCGTACGTTGCCGCCGGGCGGCGCCTGGTGGACGATATCATTGAACCGGCCGATACGCGCCGCCAGATCGCCCGCACGCTGGAGTATCTCAGCACGAAGCGCGAACTGCGGCCATCGAAAAAGCACGGGCTGATCCCGCTGTAATAGGAGAAGACCATGCCCATCGCGATCGAAGAAGTCAGTGAACTGCGGGCGAAACTGGAGGCGATGCAGGCCGAGATGGCTCGCATGGCCGAACGCCTGTCGCAGTTGAGCGGTGATGAAACCCCGCAACCCGCCGCCAAAGCACCAGCACCTGAGCCCAAACCGGAAGCCATTCCCGAAGAGGTTCTGCTGGTGATCTCCGCCGCCATTGCCGCGTACTTAGGCAAGCGCGGCCACATCCGGCAGATCCGGCTGTTGGGCTCCACGCCATGGGCACAGCAGGGGCGCGTATCCATCCAGGCATCGCATCGTCTGGATGCGGGTACCGGCTGGTAGGGAGGAAAAGGAAAACGTGAAACTGAAGATTACCGTCGACAGCAAAATCTATGAGGTGGAGGTTGAGGCCAGTGAGCCAGATCCTCCCGCTTATGTGAGTCCGGGCTTTGTGCCGCCGCAGGTACGCGTGCCCGCGACGGGAACCGCGGCCGCCGCGCCGTTGCCGGTGGCGCCGCCCGCCGGAGGAGCCCCGGTGGCCGATGAATCGAAGGTCTGCCGCAGCCCGATTGCCGGCACGGTGGTGCGCGTCGCTGCCCAGCCCGGCCAGCAGATCCAGACCGGCGATGTGCTGCTGGTGCTGGAAGCGATGAAGATGGAAACTAACATCACGGCGCCCGTTTCGGGCAAAGTGGCGAAGGTGACCGCGGGCGTTGGAGACAGCGTGCAGGGAGGGCAAGTCCTTGTCGAATTCGAATAGTGCCATCGGGGGCGAGGAACTGGCCAAAATCCAGGACCATGTGCCCGGTGTGGTCTGCATCGATCACTTTGCCGTGTCGGTGCCGATGGGGCAGTTGGAAGCGCAGGTGAATGCCTATCGCGCCATGGGGTTCACCGAGATGCATCGCGAGGATGTACTTGGGACGGACCAGGTACGCGAGGTGCTGCTGCGTATTGGCGACGGGCCGAATCTGATCCAACTGCTCGAGCCGCTGAACACGGAATCGCCGGTTGCGAAACAGATCGAGAAGAACGGCGGGCGCGGCGGCTTTGCGCACGTGGCGTTTCGCGTAAAGAGCGCGCAACAGGCATTCGACGCCATGACGGCCGCAGGGTTTCGGATCATCGACAAAGCCCCGCGCAAGGGGTCGCGAGGAACCACGGTGTTCTTCGTGCATCCCAAGTCGCTGGATTCGGCCCCGTTTTGCTTCTTGATTGAGATAGTGGAGGAAGGATGAGTGCGCTGGACTTGCCGGCCGAGTTTCCCCCGGTACCGGTAGAGCAGTGGGAAGATGCGATCCGCAAGGATCTGAAAGGCGCCGATTACGACAAGCGGCTGCTGTGGCGTACCGATGAGGGTATCGCGCTGCGGCCGTATGCCACCAGCCGCGACATGGAGTTGATGGAGGGGTGGCTGCGCACAGCGCCCGGCGAATATCCGTTCGTGCGCGGCAGCGGGCGCGCCTGGCAGCCGGTGGAAGCCGGGCTGGAGCCGCGTGCCGATATCCTGGCCGATGCCTGGCATAACCGCGGCGCTACGGCTGTGGAGGAGATCGCCTACATGCTGGCGGCCGGCGCCGAGATGCTGGAAGCCGCCGGTGTCGATGTGGCGCCGAAGCTGGTGTGCCGCTTTGCGGTGGGCTCGCAGTTCTTCGTGGAGATCGCGAAGCTGCGGGCCGCGCGGCTCACGTGGGCCCAGGTGGTGGAGGCCTTTGGCGGGAGTCGCGAGGCGGCCTGCCTGCGGATTCACGCCGTCACGGCCACCGCCAACAAGACGCTGTATGACGCCGGCAACAACCTGCTGCGCGCTTCGGCCGAGGCTCTAGCCGCGGTGATCGGCGGCTGTGACTGGCTGACCGTGATCCCGTTCCGGTTTGACGATCACCTGGCGCGGAACATTCCCCGCATTCTGCGGGAAGAGGCGTATCTGGACCGGGTGGCCGATCCGGCCGGCGGCTCCTATGCCATCGAAGTGTTGACGGATCAGCTTGCCCGCGAGGCGTGGAAGGTGTTCCAGCAGGTGGAGGCCGCCGGTGGCTTTGCCATTTACCGCGATTCGGGCGCGCTGGACCGCGCGATCGGCGCGTCGCGGGCGCGGAAAGAGAAGGCTGCCGCGGAACGGCGGCGTGTGTTGGTGGGTACGAACGCCTATCCGAATCTGGCGGACCGTACCGATGCGGAACTGCCGGCGGCGCTGCAGACCTGGCGGGTGGCGGGCCTGTTCGAACGGCTGCGGCGTCGCACGGAGCGTCATGAGCGGCGCACGGGCCGCGTGCCGCGCGTGCTGTTGCTGGAATCGGGTGACGAGAAGATGCGGCGGGCCCGCTCTGCCTTCTGTGCCGGCTTCTTTGGCTGTGCCGGTTTTGAGACCGTGACACGGCGGGAGTTGGAGCCGGCCGATCTGGTTGTGCTGTGCAGTGCGGACGCCGAGTACGGCGAACTGGCCGCGCGCATGGTTCCGTTAACGGACCGGCCGGTCATTGTCGCCGGGTATCCGAAGGATCAAGTGGAAGCTCTCACGGCAGCCGGCGTGGCGGGTTTCGTGTATCTCGGCAGTAATGCCGTGGAAACCCTGGAACAATGGCAGGATCGCCTGGGAATGGGGGACTGATGAGGAAGCCTGACTTCACGAAAATCGACTTCAAGCCGGGTGCGGAAGAGACCGTTGTCCCTTCTGCCGGCGAGCCCTGGCTGACGCCGGAACATATCGCGGTCCGCCCGTTTTATACAAAGGCGGACACCGATGGCATGGCGCATCTCGATTATGCCGCCGGACTGCCGCCTTTTCTGCGCGGTCCGTACTCGACGATGTATGTGATGCAGCCGTGGACGATCCGGCAGTACGCGGGCTTCTCCACGGCCGAGGAATCGAATGCCTTCTACCGCCGCAACCTGGCGGCGGGGCAGCGCGGGCTGAGCGTGGCCTTCGACCTGGCGACGCATCGCGGCTATGATTCCGATCATGAGCGGGTGTCGGGCGATGTGGGCAAAGCCGGCGTGGCCATTGATTCCATCCTGGACATGAACATTCTGTTCGACGGCATTCCGCTGGACCAGATGTCGGTGTCGATGACGATGAATGGCGCGGTGCTGCCGATTATGGCGTTCTATATCGTGGCCGCCGAGCAGCAGGGTGTGCCGCCGGAGAAGCTGACCGGAACCATCCAGAACGACATTCTGAAAGAGTTCATGGTGCGCAACACGTACATCTATCCGCCGGAGCCGAGCATGCGCATCATCGGCGATATCTTCCGCTATTCGGCCGAGAAGATGCCAAAGTTCAACTGCATCTCCATCTCCGGGTATCACATGCAGGAGGCCGGCGCGACGGCGGATCTGGAACTGGCCTACACGCTGGCCGATGGCTGGGAATACCTGCGCACGGGGCTGAAGGCCGGGCTCAAGATAGATGACTTCGCGCCGCGGCTGAGCTTCTTCTGGGCAATCGGTATGAACTTCTTCATGGAGATTGCCAAGATGCGCGCGGCCCGTGTGCTGTGGGCGAAGATCGTGAAGCAGTTCAACCCCACGAATCCGAAGTCGATGGCGCTCCGCACGCATTGCCAGACCAGCGGCTGGAGCCTGGCGGCGCAGGATCCGTTCAACAACGTGATCCGGACGCTGGTGGAGGCTTCGGCGGCGGCGTTCGGGCATACGCAGTCGCTGCATACGAACGCTTTGGATGAGGCGATCGCGCTGCCGACCGATTTCAGCGCGCGCATTGCCCGCAACACGCAGTTGGTGCTGCAGGAGGAGACGGGCATCACGCGGCTGGTGGATGCCTTCGGCGGCTCCTACTATGTCGAGTCCTTGACGCATGAGCTGATGCATCGCGGTTGGGCTTTGATTTCGGAGATCGAAGAACTGGGCGGGATGGCGAAGGCCATCAGCACCGGGGTGCCGAAGATGCGGATTGAAGAGGCGGCGGCGCGCAAACAGGCGCGCATTGATTCGGGCGCCGACATCCTGGTGGGAGTGAACCGCTACCGGGCCGAAACAGAAACGCCGATTGATGTTCGCGAGGTGGATAACCGCGAAGTGCGCCGCAAGCAGATGGACAGGCTGGCGGAGCTGAAGGCAACTCGCGACGATACGGCGGTGCGGCAGGCGCTGGATGCCTTGACTCGCTGTGCCGGGACCGGTGAAGGCAATCTGTTGGAACTGAGCGTGCAAGCGGCGCGCGCGCGTGCCACATTAGGCGAGATCAGCATGGCATTAGAGAAGGTGTTCGGGCGCTACCAGGCTGTCTCGAAGACCATTGCCGGGGTGTATTCGGCCGAAAGCGGCCAGTACCAGGCGTTTCAGGAAACACGGCGCCTGGTGGACGAGTTCGCGCAGTTGGAAGGGCGGCGGCCGCGCATCCTGGTGGCCAAGATGGGCCAGGACGGGCACGACCGCGGAGCCAAGGTGATTGCCACCGCATTCGCCGATGAAGGCTTCGATGTCGATATCGGCCCGTTGTTCCAGACGCCGAAGGAAGTGGCGCGGCATGCTGCCGAGAACGATGTCCATATTCTGGGCGTTTCGTCGCTGGCCGGTGGACACAAGACTCTGGTTCCGGAAGTAATCGAGGAACTGCGGGCGTTGGGCCGGGAGGACATCCTGGTGGTGGTGGGAGGCGTGATCCCGCCGCAGGATTACGACTTCCTTTACCAGGCCGGCGTGACGGGCGTTTACGGCCCTGGCACCGAGATTCCGAAGGCTGCCCAGCAGATTGTGGAGACACTGCTGGGGCGCCTGACCCAGGCGAATGCGTGAGCACGGCGGAGTAGGCTACCGGCGCCGGCTGACCCCGGCGGAGTATGTCGATGGCGTGCTGTCAGGAGATCGCTACAAACTGGCGCGCGCCATCACGCTGGTGGAGAGCACGGGGGCAGCAGACGCGGATCTGGCTCTGGAAGTGATCGAAGCCTGCCTGCCGCACACCGGAGGCGCGCGGCGTATCGGCGTCACGGGTGTGCCGGGGGCGGGCAAGAGCACGTTTCTCGAAACGCTGGGGCTGTATTTGGCGCGGGAGTGCGGCGAGTCGCTGGCGGTGCTGAGCATTGACCCCAGCAGTCCGGTGACCGGCGGCAGCATCCTGGGCGATAAGACGCGCATGGAGCGGCTGGCGATGGACGAACGCGCGTTTATCCGGCCGTCGCCATCGAGTGGGCAGTTGGGCGGGGTGGCGCGGCGCACGCGGGAGACCATGCTGTTGTGCGAAGCCGCGGGGTATCGCAACGTGTTTGTGGAAACCGTAGGGGTTGGGCAGTCGGAAGTGGCCGTGCGCGGGATGGTGGATACGTTTCTACTGCTGGCTTTAGCCGGCGCGGGTGACGAATTACAGGGGATCAAGCGGGGCATCACGGAGATTACGGACATCATCGCGGTGCATAAGGCGGATGGCGATGGCCTGCGCGCGGCGCAGCGTGCCAAGGCCGAACTGCAGTTAGCCATGCACCTGTTTCCAAAGGGCGAGGATGGGTGGCCGGCGCGCGTGCTGACGTGCTCGTCGCATAGCGGCGACGGCATACGCGAAGTGTGGGACACGGTGCTGGAGCACCAGGAAACGCTGCGTGCGAGCGGGTTCTTCGCCACGCGCCGCCAGCGCCAAAGCACGGACTGGCTGCACGAAGCCATTCGCGGCGCCCTGGAAGAGCAGTTTTTCAGCGATGAGGCGGTGCAGCGGGAATTGCCCGGGCTCGAGGCCGGCGTGCGAGCTGGCACCGCCAGCGCCACGCGCGCCGCCCGTCGCCTATTGGCCCTTTATAACCGAAAGGAATAACCTATGACTCTCCCGTTCCCGGAACTGACCGCCGAGGAGGCCGCCTCACTGATAGAGCACGGCCAGATGCTCGGCTGCAGCGGCTTTACGCCCGCCGGTTCCGTGAAGGCGATTCCGACGGCGCTTGCCAAACGCGCCGCGGCGGAACACGCAGCCGGACGCCCGTTCACGCTCGGCATTCTCACCGGGGCCTCCACGGGCCCGTCGTTTGACGGCGCGCTGGCGAAGGCCGAAGCGATCCACTTCCGGACGCCCTACCAGTCGGACCCGCTGCTGCGCAAGCAGATCAATTCGGGCAAGGTTCGATTTGTCGATATGCATCTGTCGATGCTGCCGCAGGCGGTGCGCTATGGCTTTCTGGGGCCGCTGCATTGGGCCGTTGTCGAGGCGGCGGACGTGACGCCGGGGGGCGGCATTGTGCTGACGGCTTCGGCGGGAGCCACGCCGACGTACTTGGCTAAGGCCGAGCGCATTCTGATTGAGTGGAACGCCAACCATCCGCCGGCGTTGCTCGGGATGCATGATCTATTTGAGCCGGTGGACCCGCCCGCGCGTTCGGAGATCCCGATTTTCAGCGTGACCGACCGCGCCGGTTCGCCCATCTGCATGGTGGACCCACGGAAGATCGCCGGCATGGTGCGCACGCAATTGGACGATGAATGCGCGCCGTTTGCCCCGGCCACGGCCATTACGGAGAAGATCGGCGCCAATGTTTCCGAATTCCTAATTGCCGAGACGCGAGCCGGGCGCATTCCGAAGCGGTTCCTGCCGCTGCAATCGGGCGTGGGCGATATCGCGAATTCGGTGCTGGCGGCGCTGGGCGAGAGCCCCGACATCCCGCCCTTTGAGATGTACACCGAAGTGTTACAGGACAGCGTGATTCCGCTGCTGGAGAACGAGGCCTGCACCTTTGCTTCCACCTGCGCGCTGACGCTGAGTCCGGAGCAGATGCGGCACTTCTACGCCAATCTCGACTTCTTCCGGAAGCGGGTGGTGCTGCGGCCTCAGGAGATCTCCAACCACCCGGAGATTGTGCGGCGCCTGGGCATTATCTCAATGAACACGGCCATTGAGATCGACCTGTTCGGCAACGTGAACTCGACGCACGTGCTGGGCACGCAGATGATGAACGGTATCGGCGGGTCGGGCGATTTCACGCGCAACGCCTACCTGTCGATTTTCTCGTGCCCGTCGGTGCAGAAGAACGGCGCGGTGTCGACGATTGTGCCGCTGGTGACGCACGTCGATCATAACGAGCACTCGGTGCAGATTGTCGCCACCGAACAGGGCGTAGCGGATCTGCGAGGGAAGGACCCGCAGGAACGGGCGCGGCTGATCATTGAGAACTGCGCGCACCCGGACTATCGGGACCAACTGCGGGCCTATGCGCGGCGGGCGCAGCAGGGGCACGGGCAGCTATCGTTACCCGATGCATTCCGGATGCACGAAGCGCTTCTGCGGGATGGAACGATGAAATCGGCGCAGTTCGTATAAACCTTACGAAGTATTCGAATCTTTGTAAGAATCGAAGATTGTTTCAGGCGAGTCTACCGTTGTGTACGGTGCGGATTGCACCGAATCACACGAAAGACAAAGGAGACTTGCCATGAAAAAGCTGATGACCCTGGTTGCCTGCGCCGCGCTGGCGTTGCCGGTATTTGCCCGCGTGAACGGGAACCTCCGTGCCGACACGTTCCGGTCCATTGTTGGCGATGCCGCCAACATCCAGAAGGACGCTGAGGCGTTGAGCCGCGATTTGAAGGCGAAGAATCTGGATACCGGAAAGATCAAGGCGGACATCGACGTGCTGGGTCAGCATATCGCCAAGCTGCGGACCGATGTGGAGAGCGTCGAGTCCCATGCCGCCGAGTTCAACGGGGCGCAGCAGAAGGACTGGGCGCTGATCAAGGAGAAGGTGCAGCTGCTGACCATCTTCCACGAGCGCAAGACGGAGTTGATGAACTCGGGCGACTTCAAGAAGAACCGGGCGATGCTGCGGGCTCACGCGGACGGGATTGCCAAGCGGGCGCAGATGCTGCAGGTGACGGCGAGCCGGCTGGACAAGTAAGGCCGGATGGGTTTGAAGCCGGGTGTTCTACTGTTGCTGTGCGCAGCATCGGGCTGCGCACAGCAGGCAATCGTGAATATGCCCTCGGCCGACATTACACCGAAGGGCAAACACTTTCTGATGCATGAGACCCAGTGGCGTCCCTGGCAGCCGCGCTACTGGTATGGAACGAACTTCTACTGCTACGGAGTGGGCGCCTCGACGGAACTGACGGTGACGAACTGGAACTCCGGCGTTGGCGCCCCGAATCTAGCCACCGGTATCGGCTTCAAGAGCGCCCCGCAACTGCTCAAGGAGACGCACCCGCATTCGGAACTGAAGGTGACATTCGGACAAAAGCTGGTCCTGAATCATCGGGGGACGGGATTGGGCAGCTTCAGCTTTGGCCACGTCAGCTTTCGCACGCCGAAGACACACACACGCATCACGGCGGGTGGATTCCACGGAACGCGGCAGTTGCTGACGCGGACCACGGGCAACTTCCTGGCCGGGCTGGAACAGCCGCTGAATAAGAAGGACTCGCTGATCTGGGTGAATGAGTATATGCACGGGCAGCACGATTTCGGGAACTTCGTTACCGGGCTTCTGTATCATCCCGGTGGGAGCAAGAATCATGTGATCGTGGCGGCGGTGAAGATTCCGAGCCGGGCCGAGAATGGTAAGGTGGGCGTGGTACTGGAGTATGGGCTGTTCTTTTGAGAGACACCAGGTTACCTTCTTCCTGTGCCCGAAGAGGCTGCTGATTTTGAGCGGCAACTCGTCGACCGCGATTCGATGCGTTAGTGGTGGACAAACCATTCCTCAGACGGCGCGCCGCGTGTGACCCCGTCGATCCTGAAGAGCTATGGCCTCGCGGAGGGCTGCCTCCCGGAATTGGACGGTGTCTGGTACGGCTCCGGATTTCTTACCAGGCGGGCGTGGATGCCGTTGATCTACTCACCGGAAACCAAGGACTGGTTGACGTTTGCTTGCGGCAGACCCGCCGTGGAGTTTGAAATCGGGCGCTGGTATGGGGACCGGCTGTTGATCTCTAAACGCGCTGCCCGGAGGCGTGGGCGCGTCGCAA
>JAEUQF010000388.1 GCA_016789745.1 Bryobacterales bacterium | reverse complement strand
TTACTTGTTGTCGTTTCTCTTCGCTCAAGACATTGCTCACGTCGACGGATCTTATCCGTCCTGATCAATGTCCTGCCCTCATTCTCGTTGGCCGGTTTTCAGACGTCCCTCATTGGCCGGTTTTGGGTGTCCCCCGAGGGAGAAGTGCGTGGATGGACTGTTGCGCGAGAGGCGGCTATCCACGGCAATGATCGATGAGCTAAAGGCGGCACTTTCCGCTAGCAACCAACGGCAAACTCAAGAGCAACTCCGGGTGGCGTTGGCAGAGCCAAATGGGAAATACGGCGGGCTTTGGCCGGGAGTCCGAGGAGGAGAGGAAGGCATTTCTTACAGTGCTCGCCGAACATTCCGATAGCGAGATACGGCGCCTGGCAACCGGACGACTGCGTGACTACAGAAAGGAAGAGTAGATATATCCAAGCGGACCTTGATACAGTGGCAACCGACGCGAGTTCTCGCCCGGCACAGCGCCACTTGAAACCGTTGCCACAGCGCGGTTTACAGTAATCGGCGCAGCGTAAAGAACAGTTTGGCATTCCCGCGAAACTGCACATCAGCGCCGCTGCCAGCCCGTTGCGCCGACTCGCGCTCCTGCGTCATCTCGATCTGGCCATTCTTCAGCTTTCCGGTGAACTTCAGGCGGGTATTGTTGATTTCGTTGCCAGCCTGTTGCTGCTGGATGATGACGAACTCGACCTCATCGCCATTCACTTTGCCTTCGATGATGGCGGTGCTGATGTAGTCGCCATACATCTTGCCGCTGATGACGGAGCCGTTCTGGGTGAACTTGAAGGCGACGTCCACCACCTCGCCGAGCAGGCGGGAGGGATACGCGGCCAGCCAGATGCCACTCAAGTCGGCTGCCGGCAGCGACATCGCCGCCAGCAGCATGGTCAACAGCAGCCGTTTCATGACTTCAACACACCCGGCAGCGGACCGGTGCTGTCGGCGAATCGTTCTACCGGCGCGCCGAAGGCGTCCAGCATCGACACGTAGAGGTTGGCGAGCGGGGAATCCTCGCTATAGACAAGGTGCTGGCCGGAGTCGATACGGCCACCGCCACGGCCGCCCAACAGGAGCGGCAGCTTATGCGGATCGTGCTTGTTGCCGTCGCAGAGGGCCGAGGAGAACAGCACCATGGAGTTATCCAGCACCGTCGATTCGCCTTCCTGCATGTTTTTGAGCCGCTTCAGCAGGTAGGCATATTCGTTGACGTGCCACTGGTTGATGATCTGGTACTGGCGTAGCTTATCGGGATCCTTCTGGTGGTGCGAGACGTCGTGATGGCCGGCGCTGACGCCTTCGAGGAAGCGGAAACTGACGTTGCTGACGGCATTGCCGAACATGAAGGTGCAGACGCGTGTGGTGTCGGTCTGGAAGGCCGTGGCCATCATGTCCATCATGAGGCGCACATGCTCGGCGTGATCCTTGGGGTTCTCGGGCGGCGTCTGTTTGGCGTCCATCGCCACGCGGGCCTTCCAGGGGCGCTGTGTGCCGTTCTGGGCGCGCTGGACGCGCTCTTCCATGGACCGCATGAGCGAGAGGTACTCGTCGAGGCGAATGCGGTCACTGGCGCCGAGGTCGTTGCGCAAGCGGCGCGCATCGCCCAGTACACGATCGAGGAGCAGGGTGTCCATCTTGGCCGCATTCGCACCCTGCCCGGTGGAGGCGCGGAACAGCCGCTCGAAGACCGCGCGCGGATTGATCTCGCGGGCGAGGGGCGTTGTGGGCGAACTCCAGGCAATGTGCGACCCGTAGACACGCGTGTAGCCGACAACGGCATCGACGCCGATGGCCACGGGTGTCACGCCCAGTTCGAGCGACGGCAGCGGCGTCTGTCCGGCGATCTTCTGCGCCGCCAACTGATCGAGCGAGACGCCGTTGGCAAGATCCGCGCCCGGGGTCTTCTTGATGGTCTGGCAGGTGAGGATCGCCGCTTCCTTGACGTAGTGCCCGTCGCCGCCTTTGGAGTTTGCATTCCAGAGATTGCTGAAGACGAGCAATTGATCCTTGACGTCGGCCAGCGGGGCGAGGCTGGGCGTGAGTTGGAAGTCGCGGCCTTTGCCTTCCGGGAACCAGTGATCGACGTTGACGCCGTTGGGCATGTAGAGCGCGGCGAGGCGAATCGGATGGGCTTGCGTTCCGGCGGTATTCGCGCTGGCCTTGGCGGGAGTCATCATCTCCAGCCAGGGCAACCCAAGGGCAACGCCGGCGCCACGAAGGACGCTGCGACGGGACAAACGACGGGTCATGGTTTGCTCTTCTCCTTCTCCGATTTCGACACTACCGGCTTCACCGGCGCGGCTTGAGCCGAAACCGCCTGCATGCGGAACGGCTCACTCAACAGAATCTCTTCGATCAAAACCTGGGCCTTGTAGTCATTTTGCTTCAGTTTCGCCACGATCTGGTCGACGGCGCAGGAATCGGTTAACGTCAACCCGCGGCCGAGGGCGAAGCCGAGCAGTTTGCGGGTGAGGTTCCGGACCACCAGATCCTTGCGCTCCAATAGATATTTGCGCAGTTCCTCCGGCCCGTTCAGCCGGGTGCCGTCGGCCAGTTCGGAGGCGGCGTCGATGGGCACGCCGTTGTCCTCATTGCGCCAGCGGCCCAGCACGTCGAAGTTCTCGAGCGCGAAGCCGAGCGGATCGATGCGGCTGTGGCAACTGGCACAAACCGGATTGCCGCGATGCTGGCTGAGGCGTTCCTTCATGGACTTGGGCGCCGCACCTTCCTTGTGCTCTTCGAGCGGCGGCACGTTGGCGGGAGGGTTGGGCGGCGGGGTTCCGAGGATGGAATCGAGGATCCAGGCGCCGCGCAGCACGGGGCTGGTGCGGTAGGGGTAGGACGATACTGCCAGCACGGCGGGCATGCCCAACAAGCCGCCGCGATGGATGCCGTCGGGCAGCACTACCCATTGGGGCTGCTTGGGCTGGTTGCCGCGGACGGGCAGACGGTCCTGGAAGACTTTGGCGAAGTTGCTGGTGCCGATGGTGTACTTCGAATCGATGATGTTCAGCAGCGAGAGGTTCTGCACCAGCAGTTCGCGGAAGAAGAGAATGGGCTGGAAGCGGATATCGCCGCGCAGTTCCTCATCTTCGGCGTACAGAGGGTAGAGCTTGGCGTCCGGGGCCTTGTCGCCGGCCAGTTCGCGTGTTCGCAGCCACTGTTCGATGAAGCGCTGGGCGAAGCCGAGGGAACGGTCGTTGCGAAGCATGCGCGGAACGAGTTCGCGGATGACGGCCGGGTCATGCAGTTTACCGGCGGCGGCGATATCGAACAGGAGTTCGTCGGGCATGCTGCCCCAGAGGAAATAGGAGATGCGGGAGGCGAGAGCGAACTGATCGACGGGCCTGGGGCCGGGTCCGGGATTGGGCGGCTCGGCACGGAACAGGAATTTGGGGGATACCAGGGCGGCGCGGATGGCGAAGAAGACGGCACCATCGAAGGTTTCGCCCTGCTTCTGTGCCAGTTGGAACAAGGCAACGTAGGAGTTGACGTCGGCATCGGTGACGGGGCGGCGGAAGGCCTTGGGAAGGAACTCGCGGAGGATGGTGCGGGCGGCCTCTTCGGGGGCGATGCCTTCGCCGGGCTTGGCGATGAGGATCTTCTGGCGGGGCTTGTATTCCTTGGCGGCGAAGTCGGTGGCAAACTTCGCCATGTCCATGTACTTTTCCGAATGCAGTGGGGAGAGGAAGAGCGTCTCGGCCGCGTTGTCGAAGCCTTCGCCGCCAGCGCCATCGGTAGGCAGGCCCTTGGCGATGTCGAGGTGGATATCGAGCAAGTCGCGCAGTGTGGCGGCGTACTCGTCGCGATTGAGGCGGCGGGTGACGGCGGGTCCTGGCTGGGGGCCGGCAGCGCAGACGGCTCCATGCACGGCCTGCTCGGCGTACGCCGTGAAGGCTTCGATCTCATCGATGTTGGGCGCAGGCGAGCCCTTGGGGGGCATTTCGCGGTTCTGGACCCGATGCGCGGCGGAGATCCACTTCTGGCCCTGGGCTTTCAAGCTGGCCTCGGTGGCGAAGCGGGAGAGGCGGAATCCGCCGACGGCGGCCTTGTCGTTATGGCAGCTCTCACAGTACTGCTTGAGAAAGGCCTGCGAGCGTGCGAAGGTGTACTCTTCGCCGCGCGCGTCAGAGGCGAGCAGAGAAGATACCATCAGGCTTGGTACAAGCAGACGGGGAGCTCTGAAACTCATACGGATCCAGTACGGGCTACCTAGAGTTTATATCGTTCCTGGCAAACGTGCAGGGGCAGAATCGATAGAATAGGCGGACAATGATTTCGCGCCGCTGCGTGCTCGGTTCGCTGGCTGTTCCCGGCCTTGGCTTCGCCCAGAAGGCGGCTGTATCGGCCGCCACACAAAGCATTCTGGACCGGCTGGCTGATACCAAATGGGTGAACCGGCCGGCGGCTGCCCTGCCCCCGGGCATGGTGCACCAGACGTACGTTTCGAAAGCTCTTGGGCAGGAGGTGGGCTACTGCCTGTACCTGCCTCCTTCTTATAAGACGGAGACAGAGAAGCGCTACCCGGTGATCTACAACCTGCACGGAGCGGGCGGCAATGAACTGCACGGGTTTGAAGAGGCGCGGCTGTTGGATAAGGGAATAAGGGAAGGTCGCTGGCCGGAGATGATCCTGGTGATGCCGAATGGAGGCAAGGCGACGTTCTATAAGGATTCGCACGATGGGAAGTGGCCGGCCGAGACGATGCTGATCCGGGAGTTGCTGCCGATGCTGGATGCGCAGTTGCGAACAGTGCCGGCGCGGTCGGGGCGGGCGATTGAGGGGTTTTCGATGGGCGGGCGAGGCGCGACGCGGCTGGCGATGAAGTATCCGGAGTTGTTCTGCTCGCTGTTCAACCAGGCGGGCAACGTGATGCACACCTACGATGCGTATGATGCGGGCAAGCCGGCGGAGTATCCCATGTTCTATCTGGGCTTGGACCGTGCGCGCTTTGCCGATAACGACACGTACAAGCTGTTGGAGAGGAATCTGGGGAAGATCAAGGGGCGGATGCGGATCCAGGTGTGGTGCGGGACGCGGGATGACGGGCATTTGGGCACGGTGCGGGAGTACCACCAGGCACTGCTGCGGCACGGCGTGGACCATACCTATATGGAGATTGAAGGGTTGGAACATAAGCGGACGGAGATGATCGCGCGGTATGCCCCGATCTGGTTCGACTACCACGTGGAGAGCTTCCGGCGCGCGGCGCTGCGCTAAACTGTAGGATTCCGCAGTTGTTGCTGCGTCAAAGCATGACCACGACTTCCCCCCTTTCCCGAGCCGCCGAATTCCGGGAGCTTTTCACCAACCATGTTTTCGTTGCCGATGGCGCGATGGGGACCATGTTGTATGCGAAGGGCGTTTTCATCAATCGCTGCTTCGATGAATTAAACGTGTCGCAGCCGGGCCTGGTAAAAGAGATCCACCAGGACTACGTGAAGGCGGGCGCGGAGATTCTGGAGACCAATACATTCGGGGCGACGCGGATCCGGCTGGGCGCATTCGGCATTGCGGAGAAATGCCGGGCGATCAATGAAGCCGGTGTGCGTTTAGCGCGGGAGGCGGCGGGGGACCGGGCGTATGTTGCCGGGGCGATCGGGCCGCTGAATGTGCAGTTGGAGCCGCTGGGTCCGACGTCGTTTGCCGAGGCGCGGGCGGCGTTCAAGGAGCAGGCGGAGTTTCTGGTGGGCTCGGGCGTGGACCTGCTGGTGTTGGAGACGTTCGGATATCTGAACGAGTTACGCGAGGCGATTTTCGCGGCCAGAGAAGTGGCGGGGCCGGACATGGTGATCGTGGCGCAGATCACGATCGACGATTACGGCAATATGTTGGACGGAGGCGATGTGAGCCACTATGGTCCGGCACTGCACGAGTGGCCGGCCGATGTGGTGGGCATCAATTGTTCGGTTGGTCCGAAGGCGACGCTGGAAACGATCGAGAAGATCATGCGGTACACGGCGAAGCCGACCAGCGCGATGCCGAACGCAGGGCATCCGGCGCAGGTGGAAGGCCGGCAGATTTATCTTTGCTCGCCGGAGTACATGGCGCAGTATGCGCGGCGGTTCCTGTGGGCGGGCGTGAAAATCATTGGCGGGTGCTGCGGGACGACACCGGATCACATCAAGGAGTTGGTGAGCGAGGCGCGGTCGCTGCAGCCGGCGCAGCGGAAGCTGGCAATCACGGTGGAAACGCCGGAGAGCAAGGCGAAGGCGCTGCCGAAGGTGGAGGTGGCAACCAAGTCGGGGTTGGGAGCGAAGCTGGCGGCGGGGAAGTTTGTCGCGTTTGTGGAGATTTTGCCGCCGCGCGGCGTGGATGCTTCCAAGGAGATTGCCGGGGCGAAGCTGTGCAAGGACCACGGCATTGACTGCATCAATGTGCCCGATGGGCCGCGGGCGAGTGCACGGATGAGCGCGCAGGTGTGCTGTCAGCTAATGCAGCGCGATGCGGGTATCGAAACGGTGTTGCATTTCTGCTGCCGGGACCGCAACATTCTGGGAATTCAGAGCGAGTTGATTGGCGCGCATTCGGCGGGGGTGCGGAACCTGATCTGCATTACGGGGGATCCGCCGCGGATGGGGTCGTACCCGAACGCGACGGCGGTTTTCGATGTGGATGCGATTGGGTTGACGAACATCGTCAACAACCTGAACCACGGCTTGGATATTGGCGGGAACCCGATGGGGTCGCAGACGGCGCTGCTGTTGGGGGTGGGGGCAAATCCCGGGGCTCTGAATATGGAAGAGGAGTTGCGGCGGTTCGACTGGAAGGTGCAGGCGGGCGCGGAGTATGTGGTAACGCAACCGGTGTTCGATTTGAAGCTGCTGGAAGCATGGTTGAAGGCTACGGAACACTATAAGATTCCGCTGCTGGCCGGGATTTGGCCGCTGACCAGTTATCGCAATGCCGAGTTCATGGTGAATGAATTACGGGTTCCGGTGCCAGAAGAATACATGGAACGGATGCGGCGTGCCGATAATGCAGAGAGGGCGCGCGCGGAAGGAATCGCCATCGCGCGCGATATGGTGGAGCGCGTCCGGAAACTGGTGCAGGGCGTGCAGTTGAGCGCCCCATTTGGGCGTTACGATATGGCGATTCAGGCCGCGGAGGCCATTGGCGAACGCTGAAACCCCGGAAACGGAGAGAACGGAACTACCTTGGCGACAGACCTGATCGAAATCGACGCGGAGAATCCGTCAACCGGAGCGATAGAGAAGGCGGCGCAACTGCTGGGCAAGGGAGACCTGGTGGCGGTGCCGACCGACGGCTTGTACGCGATTCTGGCGGATCCGCTGAACCTGCATGCGGTGGGGCGTGTGTTTGATGCGAAAGGGCGGGAGGCGTCGCGCTCGTTGCCGCTGATTGTGAGTGACCTGCTGATGGCGGAGGAACTGGCAAAGGAGACGACGATGCGGTTCACGCTGCTGGCACGGCACTTCTGGCCAGGACCGTTGACGATTATTGTGCCGGCGTCGGCGAAGGTACCGTTGAAGGTTACCGGTAATACCGGTCGCCTGGCGATGCGGCAGAGCAAGGCGCCGGTGCTGCAGAAACTGCTGGAGTTGATGGATCAACCGCTGATTGCCACCAGTGCGAACATCTCGGGCCAGCCGACGTGCCGGAGCGGGATTGAGGCATTCGCGGTGATGGACGGGCGGATCGACTTGGTGCTGGATGGGGGGCTCTGCAGCGGGCCGGGGAACACGACGGTGGATGTGACAGAGCCGTACTGGCGGGTGATCCGGGAAGGGGCGATTCCGGAGAAGGAAATCGCGGAGTGTTTGAGCCAGGCGTAGGGGTGGCCTTCCGAAAGGTTCTCGCCAAGTTCGCCAGGGCAAGAAAGCACAAACCAACGCGGGAAGGGTCCCGTGTCTTCACGTTATGCGGGCGCGCTCGATTAGTCCTGCCCTCTTGTTAGGAAAACGAGAACGGCGGGGATAATCCCTCATTATTTCTGTAAAATCTATTGGAATTATAGTGTCACGGCGGCTTCGCGAATCGATTCGAGAGGCTGGCGCCGCGATGAGTGGCATGTTCCCGTATACTCGTTCCATGTACAGCGAGAGCGATGCACAGGACTGGTTCAAGAAGTGGGAAGGGGACATTGAGCACATGTACCTGGACACCGTGGGGGTGGTGACGGTGGGGGTGGGTGCCGCCCTTTTCGCGGCGTCCGATGCGACGGCGCTGGCGTTCGTGGTGCGTGCGGGTGGAGCGGCGGCCACGGCGGCGCAGATCACAACCGATTACGACGAAGTGAAGAAGCAGACCAAGGGGCAAATCGCCAGCGCGTATAAGCAGTACACGAAGTGCGACTTGCCGCAGGCAAAGCGGGACGAATTGCTACTGGCGAAGATCCGCGGGTTCGATGCGCGTCTGAAGGCGCGACTGCCGGACTTTGCCAGCTACCCGGACCCGGCGCAATTGGGTCTGCTGGAGATGATTTACAATTTGGGCGAATCGGGGCTTTTCGATAAATTCCCTTCGTTTATCAAGGCAGTGAAGGCGAAGGACTGGACGACAGCGTCGAGCGAGTCGAACCGGATTGGGCCGTCGAAGGCGCGCAATGATGCGACGAAGGCACTGTTTACCAAGGCCGCCAGCGAGACGCATACGGCCGAACCCTGGCTGCCGAATGCGATCTGGAATCTATGGCCGTTTGGGAAGCCGGGAGGTTGGAACTGGCCGATGTAGGCGGCGGTCAGGGCACCAGGTCTTTCACGAAGACTAACGGCCCCTGGGTGGATTTGCGGGTGACCAGGGCAAGACGGACGGAGCGGTAGGAGCCGCCCTTCAGCGCATGGCTGACCTCGATGAGCAGGTCTTCCCAGCCATCGCCATCGAAATCCGCGCCGCCGGCGAGCACGCGGAGGGTCGACGCGGTGGAGTCCGTGTTCAGCTCGATTACGCCGGGAGAGGGCGATGAGGCGCGCAGAGTGGGTTCCAGGTCTTTCCAGGTCTGACCTTTTTCCACGGCGGCCTGGACGCGGCGCTGGTCGTCGTTGGAGACGATGAGCGAGAGGCCGGGGGGCAACAGGTTCACGACCGCGGGAGTCAGTTCAAATTTAGCGAGGGCGGACTGGCTTGCCGGTTTGGCCTGCTGGATGGCGCGTAGGGCGAGGCAGCGGACGGTGAGCGATTGGAGGGCCTGGCCATCGCGCTCGGCAATGGCGGTGTAGCCCTTCGCCTGGAGATCGAGGCCGGAGGCACAGTTGGTGATACTGGCCGAAGCGCCGTCCTTGGCGGCGGCGACGGGTGCCTGCCAGGGCTGCTCGATGGCCTTGGGGATGGAGGCGGGGCTATCCAGGCCGACGGCGGACGTCCACCAGACGGCAGAGGCGGCAGGAGGCGCCGCGTGGCAGCCAAGAAGGCCAAGCCAGGCAGACGCAGCCAGGAGCCAACGGAAATCGGGATGTCCGGTGCGCATGTCCCTTACAGGGTATTACGGACTCACCTCCCAAAGTAGCCGCTGACTTCCAAAACCACGTTAGTGCGGCGGTACGCAAAGATATCGATGGAGCCGTTCAGGCCTGAAGGCACGATGGCGGCGTTGGTGACGGTTTGGCCTTCGAAGGCATTGAGGATGGAGGCGCCGGGGCGCGGCTGTCCGGTGGGATAGGCCGTAAGGAACGGCATGGGGTTGCCGGCGGGGAGCGCGGTGACGTTGATGGCGTAGGCGCGGGCGCTGCCGGGGATACCGGAGCAGCCGGCGGCGGAGGGGATGTTGAGGGTACGGGTGGATTCGTCGGCGTACTGGCCGCCGCTGACGGTGGAGTCGCTGGCGCGGCACTGGGTGACCGGGAAGTAGTAGAGCCCGTTCTGGCCATCGTCGGGAGCGAAGTAGCCGTTGATGTCCATGAGCACATCGCTGTTGTTGTAGACGAAGACATCGATGGCGCCGTCGGCAGAGGCGGGAATCACCACGCTGTTGGCGAGTACACGGCCGACGAAGGAGTTGATGCTGGAGACGCCGGGCTGGCTGAGTCCCGCTGGCCATGCGGTCAGGAACGCGAGCGGCGCGGGCGGCACCACGGTGAGGGTTACGGAATAGGCGACAGCGTTCGGCACCGTGCAGTAAGGCGTGGCGGGGAAACGGAAGCGGCGCGTTTCCTGTGCATTCATGGAAGGCGGGCCGAAGGGGCCGGCGGGGCTGCGGTAGACACTGCGCGTGTCGATGACGCGGCAGGGCGTGAGCGGATAGTAGACCAGGCCGGTAGCGATGGGCACGTCGGTGTAGTAGCCGCTGATGTCGATGAGCAGGTCCGTGCGGTCGGAGACGTAGACGCTGATGCCGCCATTGGTTCCGGCCTTCACGATGGAGGAATTGGCGACGGTCTGGCCATCAGGGGACCGGATGGTCCAGGTGTTGGGGCGTGCTTCTCCGGCGGGCCAGAGGGTGGCGAAGTTGACGCCGCCGCCGGCGGGCACCACGGTTACGTTCACGACGTAGGCTTTGGCGGTAGTTGGGATGTTGCAGACGTTGGAGGAGGGCATGACCAACGTGCGGGTCTCGGCGGCATTGAGCGTGGGCGGCCCGAAGGCGCCGGTGCGGCCTTCGGAGTTGTAGAGAGTGCGGGTTTCCATGACACGGCAGGGGGGCAGGGGGACGAAGCGCATGCCGCCGGCCGGAGCGATGCCGGACTGCGCCACAACGAAGGGCTGTCCGCCGATGGCAAGGTTCGCAATACGTGCAAGGCCGGCGTTGGCGGCGATGGTGAGGGCGATGTTGGCAGGTCCGGTTCCGTTGAGGTTGGTCGGCGATTGCACAGTGACCCAGGCCGGGAGGCCGGTGAGGGACCAGGCGCACCCGGGATTGGTGGTAACACCGATGGTGAACGCGCCGCCGGGAGTGAGCGTGGAGATGGAGCCGGGGTTGAAGGTGAACGGACAGGCAGGGGCGCCCTGGGTGACGATGATAGATTGGCCGCCGATGGTGATGGTGGCGGTGCGGGCAGCGCCGTTGTTGGCTTCGACGGTGATGGAGAAGGGGGAACTGCCGGTGCCGGAGGCCGGGGTGACGGTAGCCCAGGTGGCGTTGGATTGGGCGGTAAAGGCGCAGGAGGCGGCGCTCGCGGAGAGGGTACCGCCGAAGGACTGCGCGGCAGCGGTGGGGCCGTAGCTGCTTTGAGAAACCGTGAACGTGCAGGGCAGAGGTCCGGTTCCGCCGGTGGAGTTGAGGAGGACGCCGGCGAAGGCTCCCTGCCCTGACACGCCATTTGCGCCGAAGACAACGTCCGTCTTGGCGTCGTTGTTCATGTCGGCGGCAAAGACATAGGACGAACCGAAGCCCGTGTTGGGGATGAGGGATTCGGCGGCGAAGGTGCCGTTGCCATTGCCAAGGAGAACGCCCATCTGCACTTCACCGCAGCAGTGGCCGACGACGATGTCGACCTTGCCGTCGGCATTGAAGTCGGTAAGAGCGGTTTTGGCGGGGCCGAAGGCGACGGGAAGGAGGGTGGGCGTGGCAAAGACGGCATTGCCGCTGTTGAGGTGGACGGCGATGTAGGTGGTGGCGTTGGCGCCGCTGGTGGAAACGATGAGGTCCGGGCGGCCATCGGCATTGACGTCGCCGATGGTGATGTTGGTGGGATTGAAGCTGGAGGCGATGCCGGTAGCGTTAGAGAAGGTGCCGTTGCCATTGCCCAGCAGGAGACTGAGGGAGCCGTTGTTGGTGCCGGGGGAGCCCTGGTTGGCAACGATCAGATCGATGCGGCCATCGGCGTTGATATCGGCGGCGGCGACGTCTTTCGGGTCCACGCCGACGGTGAGCGGGGTGCGTGCCTGGAAGGAGCCGTTGCCGTTGCCGAGGGCCACGGAGACGCGGTCTTCGGCATCGTCGGTGAAGATGAGGTCGGGGCGGCTGTCGGCATTGAGGTCGGCAGTGGTGAGCGAGGTAACGGAGGAGCCGGTGGTTAGCGAGGTAGGGGTGCCGAAGCCGCCGGTGCCGGTGCCCAGCGCGGCGAGGATGGAGGTGCCGCTGGTGGCGGCGATGTCGCGTTTGCCATCGGCATTGAAATCGGCCGAGGTGATGCGGTTGAGGGCAAGGCTGTTGAGGCTGATGGGCGTTTGCGGGGTGAGGGCGCCGGTGCCGGTGTTGAGTGCCACGTAGACGCTGCTGGTGTTGGCGGCGCCGGTGACCAGGGGAACCGTAGCGGCGACGTCAGGGATGCTGTCGCCATTGAAGTCGCCCGTGGTGAAGCTGCCGAGCGATGGCAGGAAGATGCCGGGGGGGCCGAACAAGGTGCCGTTGCCGCGGCCGTAGAAGACGGTGATGTTGGTATCGCCGGCGGCAGCGACCAGGGCGTCGGGGTGTCCGGCGCCGAAGACGACGTCGGGGTTGCCGTCCCAGTCGAAGTCGGTGACGAAGAACGAATTGGCATGGTCGCGGGTGACGTAGGTGTTGGGCGGGGAGAAGGTACCGTTGCCATTGCCGGTCAGCACGGTGAGAGTGGAGGTGGCTTCCGAGGAGACAACGATATCGGGGTTGCTGTCTTTGTTGAGGTCGCCAGTGCCGATGAAGCCGGCGAGGAATCCGGCGATGACGCGGGTGGGGGTTTGGAAGGTACCGGTGCCGGTGCCGAGGCGGAGGTCGACACCGTCGTTGTGGGCGATAAGCAGGTCGGACTTGCCGTCGCGATTGACGTCGGCGACGGTGACGCCGCGATGACCGGTGGCGTCGCCGGGGGCACGAGAGGTGGAAGCTACGGTGAAGGGCGCGCTGAAGGTGCCGTCGCCATTGCCGTTGAGGATGCTGAGTGTGCCGCTGCCGGCGTTGGTGACGGCGAGGTCGAGTTTGCCGTCGCTATTGAAGTCGAAGGCGCTGGCCGATTGCGGGTTGTTGCCGACGTTGTAGTCGCGGCGGGCACCGAGCGTGCCGTTGCCATTGCCGAGGAAGATGGACAGGATGCCCTGGTTGGAGCCGGTGACGCCTTGCGAGATGAGGACGATATCCTGCTTGCCGTCGTTGTTGAAGTCGGCGGCGATGAGCTTTTGGGGGTTGGCGGGGATATCGTAGTTGAACTTGGTGCCGGGCTGTCGGTTGGCATCGGAGTTCCAGACCTGGAGGCGGGAGGGATCCTGGGAGTAGGGGTTGACGCCGACGGCGGTGGAACGGCCGGTACCGGTAAGGTCGGTGAAGATGGGGTTGCGGGCGGCGATGCCGCGCTGTTCGGCGAGGAGGCGATAGTTGATGGGCGGGGAGGTGGCGCCCGGAGTGCGGCCGGTGCAACTGGTGAAGGTCTGCTGGAAGTTGGGGGAGGAGGACTGGGTGTAGTTGGACTGCGTACCGGTGAAGGCGTGCTGGGTGAGCGAGCCATCGGCATTGCGCTCGACGCCGGAGATGGTGCCCTGGTTGGTGGTGCCGGCCATCATGGAAGCATCGCCACCGCGGGAGAAGGAGACGGGCGGACAGGTGATGGTGCCGGTGGTGCCTGCCTGGCTGACGGTGAAGTTCTGGCCGGCAACGCTGAAGGTGGCGTTGCGGCTGGGGCCGGTATTGGCCTGGACCACCAGGGAGGCGGTGCCGCTGCCGGTGCCAAAACCAGGAGGGGCGTTGGAGGTGGAGATCCAGGTGGGCAAGCCGGAGACGCCCCAGGTGCACGAGGCGTTGCTGGCCGTAACGGCTACTGGCACGTTGCCTCCCGCCGCGGTGACGGAGGCGAAGGTGTTGTTGATGCCGGTGCCGCAGACGACCGCGCCTGGGCGGACATTGTAGACATAGCGGCCGGCGACGCCGCCGCTATTGGCGCTATTGAAGCTGAGGCTGTTGGCCCCGCCATCGAGGAAGGCGCCGGGGGCGCCGGAGCCGGGCAGTTCGAAGAAGGTGCCGGCGTTGCCGCTCCCGTTGGAGAAGCCGACGCGGGCAGGGGTGCCGCCGAGACCGTTGCTGCCGCCGCTGGCGTCGCCGGTTTCCCACTGGATGCCGGAGTAGTTGAGTTCGATATCGAAGAAGCCGGCACCGAGGTCGGCACGTTCGAGGAGCACCAGTTGCATGCTGTTCAGCTTGTTGGTTTTGGAGGCGTAGTAGCCGACATCGACCCAGTTGACGCCAAAAGCACGGCGGCCGTTAATGACGTCCTGGCCGTAGGTGGTGAGGCCGGAGCCGGTGCCGCGCGTATCGACGTCGGCCCAGAAGGCGGCAATCAGGACACGGCGGATGGAAGAGATGGGATTGGGCGTGAAGGTGCTGTTGGAGCTATCGAAGGTGACGTTCCCGTTGTTATTGACGTAGACCTGGGTGTAGGTGCTGCCGTAGAAGTTGATGGAGAAGCCGAGCGGGGCAACCGCGTTGGCCGAACAATCGTCGCAGGCGGCGATGGTGGAGGTACGGAAGCCGGCGTTGGCGCGGATGGGTCCGGTGATGGCGTCGCGGTTGGCGGCGGCTTTACCGGATTGGACAACGATGAGCGTTTGGCCTCCGGCGACGACGGTGGCGGCGCGTGGGGCACCGGCGTTGGGAGCGGCAAGGAACTCGATACGGTCATCGACGCGGGCGACGGTGATCCACGGGACGCTGCTTTCCGGATACCAGCCGCACTCGGGGGATGTGGTCAGTTGGGCGGTGCTCTCTCCACCGGAGGGGGCGAAGTTCTGCAGCGACTTACTGAGGCTGTAGCGGCAGGTGCTGAGCCGGTGCAATCCGCGCGAAGAGGCGAGGGTCGCGTTGCCGAGGGCATCGACAGCGAGGGGGAGGTCACCGGCGGCCTCCAGGCGTTCGGCGGCGTAGGTACGCTCGCCGTCCTCTCCGAGTTTGAGCACGAAGGCGGTGCCGGAGCCTTCGGAAACGAAGTCCGTGGATGCGCTGGTGCCCGCGAGGTAGAGGTTGCCCTGGCGATCGGCAAGCATGGCGGTGGCAGTATCGTCATTCCGGCCGCCCAGCAGCCGGGAGGATCGGCGGGTGCCATCGGTGTCGAAGCCGGCAAGGAAGATATCACGGGCGCCGGCATGGTTGACGGATGTGGTGTTGGGGAAATCCGCGGAGGTGGTCCAGCCGGTGACCCAGAGGTGGCCGGATTCGGTGAGAGCGACACTGGTGGCGGCCTGTTCGCCGCGGCCGGCGAGGGTGCGATTCCAGACCGGGCGGAGGCGGCTGTCGAACCTGGCGAGGAACGCACCGGTACCGTCCTGGCCGGCGAGGTAGAGGTCGAGATCGGCGCTGAGGGCGATGGCCCGCGCGGTTCCGGAGAACTTAGCGGATGCAAGAGTCCGGCCGTCGCGTAGTTTTACGAGAGAGCCGTCACCGGTGACGTATACATCGCCGAGAGCATCGACCGCGATGGCGTGGGTGAGAACGGCCTCTTCGAGAACGGTAGACCAGATGCGGTTGCCTTTCGCATCGAGTTTGGCGACGAAAGAGCGCGCCGCGGGCGTGTGGCCGGTGAGGTAGACGCTGCCTTCGCGGTCGACGGCAATGGCTTTGACGTTGGCGTGATCTTGGCCGGTGAGGTAGCCGGTGAAGTCGCGGCGCAGGCCGGCGGCGTCCAGGCGAGTGACGTAGAGGCGTTGTCCGTGGCGTCGGCCCGCGGCGATGCCCGCGATATAGGTGGAGCCGGCGGGCCCGGAGGCCAAGGCGAGCGGTTGTTCACCCTGCTCGGTTGTTTCCAGTTCTACGAATGCTGCCTGAAGCGGTATGGGAAAACAGCAAACCACGAGGCAAGCCGCGACGAATCCGGGGAGAGACATGGCTGTACCTTCGATAACGTCAAATCCGGACATACCGGCTCACAAAGAAACAGCGAGCCTGCGAATCGGTGGCTGCCGCGGCCGGACCAGACGTTCAAAGCAGTGCGCGCCGAATAGCGGCAGCGCGAAGAGCAATGTCCGTCCGTATGATAAGGCACGCCGGATAGAGAAGCAATGGGAAAGACGGGTTCGGGCTATCGCTGTAGTAGTAGCTTTGCCGCGTGCACTTGCAGGCTAAGCCCGACAGCGGTTTCCAGGTGATCGGAAGGGAAGCTGTGCAGGGTTTGCGGGGCATGGATGAGGTAGAGCATGCCGGCGGTTTCGCGCAGGTTGGGGGATACGGCCTGCAGGAGACTGCGCAGGATGGGGGCGGGGAGTGCGAACCGGCGGGCGGCGGCATCAGCGATGCAGAGGCAGTAGGAGTAGCGGGAGGTTTCGGCATCGATGGCCATGGCGGCGAGGAGAACAACGCCGGGGGAGCCGGCGGTCTCCCAGGAAAGGGGGATGTCGCGGCGGAGAGGAAGCAACGGCTTTGTGGGACGGTGGGTCCAGTCGAAGGGTTCGGGCGGAGGCAGGGTGGCGGCGAAGGGGCCCACCTCGCGGCCGCCGGTGGCGCGCACGCGAAGGTTGCCGCTGGTTTGGAGCGCGGAGAGTTGCTGCTGCGAACTGGCCACGGTTCTGTGGAACATGGCGGAGCGGCCGATGACTTGGGGGATGCTCATCTGGTAGCGGCCGTCATCGACAGCCAAGGTGCTGCCGGCGTCGAGTTCCTTGCCGCTGAGGTCATCGATAAGGAGCGGAATGAGGATGTCGATGCGGGCGGTGCCGGGCGGGTAGGCGCCGCTGCGCGAGGCGCAGTAGCCGGGAGGGGGAAATCGCAGGAGCGTGCCGGGGCGCAGCAGCGTTGCATCGCCATCGAAGAAGGCTCCCGCGATATCGACAGTGTGTTGTTGGCCGGCGGTTTCGAGCGCCCATTCGGTGGTTTGGATGCGGGCAACGATGCCGGTGCGTTTCGTGATCCAGGCATTGGAGAACTGATACATCGGCGGACGGCAGGCGCCTGTGGAGGAGATGGCGATGGGGATAGAGTCAGGCAGCGGAGCGCCGTTTTCGATGATATGAACGGGGACGTAGCAGCCTTCGGCGACGGCGTTCGGTAGGCGGAGAGTGAGGATCGTGCTGCCTGCCTGGTGGGTGCGGGCGGCGATGCGGAGGTTCTCGGTGCCGATGGAGAGCCGCGCCTTGCGGTGATCTCCGGGCAAGGTAATGCGGATCTCGCTTCCAGGTTTCGCCGCATGGTGCGGGGTATTGGGCGTTTCCGGATTGAGGTTGACTACCGATTGGGCCGATAGGGTGGCGGCGGCAACGAGGAGAGCGCATCCGGTTCGCCGCGGCACGTGTCCAGTATAGAAGCAGGACGCCTAAACGGCTATGGCAAAGTTGTCGTAGCGGGCCTGGATTCCCGCCGCCCAGGTTTTCAGATCAACGCCGCCGGGACAGCCGGTGACCGTGGGCCCTTCGAAGGTGAATGTCTTGCGGCCGCCGCCGAACTGGATCTGAACTGCGGCGGTGACCGGGACGCCGAAGCTCTGCGTAAGCTTGTTGACAAGGCTCTTGCCTTTGGCGCCACCGCCGACGCTGCAGCCAAGCAATTGCACGCTGCCATAGGGGCACATCAGGCTCTGGAGCATGGCGAGTTGCGCGCCGGTGGTTCCGAAGTTCTCATCGGAGATGCCGGCAAGGTGGCGCTGGCCGTTGGCAGCGCCCGAACTGACACCCTGATTCCCTTCCCCGCCGTGGCCGTGAATGCGGAGCAAGGCAATGGAGCCTTCCCCGCGGGCCTTGGCCTTTACGGCGCGCACCAGTTCCTGCACGCCATTGGAGCAGCCGAACAGGACGATGGGATCGCCGCCCTGCTTGCGGATATCTTTCACTTCGAAGTCGATGAGGTTGGGGTCCGTGCCGTCGACGACATCGATGGTTTGCAGTTTCTTCGGCGCCAGCAGCCGATCCCAATTGTCCTTGCCGATGCAGCCGTCGGTGATGACTTTGTGATGCTTCTGAAAATGGACCACGGCGACGCGCATAAAGGCATCGAAGCGGCCGGTGCAATCGATGGTGGCATAGGGCTTCGACTGGCGCAGCAGCAACTGGGCGGTGGCGACCGCCGGCAGTACCATTCCCTGTTCGAGGTAGATCATGTTCCGTTTCTCTCCGCCGTATTGGGCGCGAAGGCGGGCAGCTTTCGATCACGCGGGTGTGAAAGAATCGAACGCATGTTGAACAGGAGAGCGTTCCTTGGAGCGGGACTGGCCGCGGCGTCGGCAGCGCAGGCCCAGCAGCCACGTAAGCCGAACATCATTGCGATTCTGGCCGATGACTTGGGCTACGGCGACCTGAGTTGCTATGGAAATACACGGCACAAGACGCCGCATCTGGACCGCATGGCGAAGGAGGGTGTGCGGTTCACCGACTTCTATACGCCGATGCCGTTCTGCGCGCCGACGCGGAGTAGCCTGCTAACGGGAAGGTATCCGTTCCGGACGGGGATGACGGGCAATCCCGCTCCGGACGCGGGGTTGAACTTCGGCATGCAGACGAGTGAGATCACGCTGGCGCAGGCACTGAAGAAGCAGGGCTATCAGACGCTGGCGATCGGCAAGTGGCACCTGGGGCACAGCGGGGAGTTCCTGCCCACGCGGCGGGGCTTCGATGAGTATCTGGGCATTCTGTATTCGAACGACATGCGGCCGGTGCAACTGGTGCATAACGAGCGGGTGGTGGAGTACCCGGTGGCGCAATCGGAACTGACGCGCAAGTACACGGCCAAGGCGCTGGAGTTTATCGAAGCCAATCGGGCGCGGCCGTTCTTTCTGTATCTGCCGCATGCGATGCCGCACAAGCCGCTGGCGGCATCGGAGGACTTCTACACGCCGGACACGCCCGGGGACTTGTATAGCGATGTGATTCGGGAGTTGGACTGGTCTGTCGGGCAGGTCTTGGAGAAGGTGAAGGCGCTGGGCATCGACAACGACACGCTGATCCTGTTCACGTCGGACAACGGGCCGTGGTACGGCGGGCAGACGGGGGGTCTGCGGGGGATGAAAGGGCGGTCGTGGGATGGCGGGATTCGGGTGCCGATGATCGCGCGCTGGCCGGGACGGGTGGCGGCGGACGTGGTCACGAAGGAGTTGGCGGGGATCATCGACATCTTCCCGACGGCTGTGGCCGCGGCGGGCGCGGAGGTGCCGAAGGACCGCGTGATTGACGGCAAGAACCTGCTGCCAATGTTGGCGAACGCCGATGGCAAGAGCCCGCATGAGGCGCTGTTTGCGATGTCGGGGGCGCAGTTGGCGATTGTGCGATCGGGCAAGTGGAAGCTGCACTATCGCGACCCAGGACGCGACGGCATGTTGGATAATGCGCAGGCGACGAAGGACTGGGTGGATCCGCGCGGGCCGGATGGGGTGACGCTGATCGCACAGACGGAGCAGGCGCGGCCGGCCACGGAGCATCCCGGCGTGCGCGGTGGCGTTGCTGGGAAGGCGATGCTGCTATTCGACGTCGAAGCGGATCCGGGTGAGCAACGGGACGTATCGGATTCGCACCCGGACGTAGTGAAACGGTTGAAGGGGCTGTTTGAGAAGTTGGACGGAGAGGTGCCGCGGGTGGCGCCGGGACAGCCGGGGTCGCGGCGCATTCTGCGATTGAAAGGGGGAGCATTGCGCTATGACCTGGAAGCAAAACCGTAAGGAGGAGAAGATGGCCCATCAGTTGCGAGGGGAGAAGCGATCCGAAGGGAAATTGGGAGGCGGAATGGCTCAGTTGCGTGGAATGGCGCTGGCAGTGCTGAGTGTGGCCGCGCTGTCTGGGGCGGATCCCACATTCCTGCGGCGCTCGGTGAGTGAGATTGCGCCGAAGCCCGACGACCTGACGATCGGCGTTACGGGCGCCTCTTACAAGCCGATCTTCGGCATTGGCGATACGCAGACGCGCATTGTGAAAGGCGTGGCCCGGTATGGCGAGTTGACCGTGGCGGGCGGAGGCGAATCGGCGGTAGTGAGCTATCCGGCCGAGGAGCAACTGTACTACGTCACGGCCGGCAAAGCGACGCTACGCTATGGGGGCGAAGAGCACGCCATCCGTGCGCATGATTTCATGTACCTGCCGGTGGGGGTAAAGCACGGCATTGTGAATCGCGGTAGTGAGCCGGTGAAGGTGCTGGTGATGGGCTTCAAGATCCCGCCAGGCACGACTGTGGAGCCCACGCCGAAGCTAATGCTGGCCAATGCCGAGGACGTGAAGTTGGTGCCGGTGCAGGGGCACGGGCCGACCAGCCTGTTCAAGCTGCTGATGGGCACCACCGAAAGCACGCGCGACAAACTGGCCGCGGCCAACCAGATGGTGAGTCTGTTCATCATGGACTTCGCGCCGGGCGGCACCAACATTCCCCATCACCATGAGATGGAGGAGGAGATTTACTACATCTTGCGCGGGCATGGCGAGATGGTGGCCGGCGGCGGCGCGGATGGGAATGAAGGCCGCTACCCGGCCAAAGAAGGCGATGCCTATTTCATTCGTCTGAACACGACAGTGGGGTTCTATAGCGGGTCGAAAGATGGCGAACCACACGACCTTGTCCTGGCCGTGCGTTCGCGCTTTCCGTTCCCGAAAACGAAACGCTGACCAAGCCAAGGAGGTGTTATGCCGTTCTCGAAATCGCGGCGTGTGAGCCGTCGCCGGCTGCTGGGGCAATTTGCCGCCGTAGCTGGGATCCTGCAACTGACCGAAGACAAGGGGCAGGCGCAAAGCGGGAACGGGGCCTTCAACCGCAACTCGGCGCCCAGCCAGTTGCGGATCACGGACATGCGGTCGGTGTTGATCGCGTCGAACTACGATTATCCGATCATCCGCATCGATACAAACCAGGGTGTTTATGGTTTGGGGGAGGTGCGCGATGCGGGGCGTGAGGGAACGGCACTGGTGTTGAAGCCGCACCTGGTAGGAAAGAACCCGCTGGGGATTGAGCCCATTTTGGACGGCATCCGGAACTTCAGCAATCACCAGCGGATGGGCGGCGGGTATAGCGCGATAGACATGGCGCTGCACGATATCGCGGGCAAGGTGTACGGGGTGCCGGCGTGGCGGCTGGTGGGGTCAAAGTATCGCGACAAGATCCGCGTCTATTGCGATACCGATGAATCCAGCGATCCGAAGGTCTATGGCGAGCGCATGAAGCGGCGTAAGGACCAGGGCTTCACGTTCTTCAAGATGGACATTGTACCGGGCATGCTGAAGCATATTCCGGGGGCTTTGAACGACCGCAACGTGGCCACGCCGAAGGGCCTGGACTACATGTGCGAGTTCATCCAGGCGGTGCGCGATGCGATTGGGTGGGAAGCACCGCTGGGCGCGGATCACTTCGGTCCACTCACTGCGAATGACTCCATCCGGTACGCGCGGGCGTTTGAGAAGTACAACCTGGCTTGGGCGGAGGATATGATCCAGGTGGGGCATCTGGGTCCGGGCGGCGATGCGCCGAAGAACTGGCGCGCGTATAAGGAATTGACTGATTCCACCACCACGCCGATTGCCACGGGAGAAAGCCTGTTTGGGTTGGAGGAAGGCTTCAAGGACCTGATTGACAACCGTGCCGTGGATATTGTGCATCCGGATCCGCTGACGTCCGGCGCGATTCGGGAGACCAAGCGCATCTGCGATTACGCGAGCCTGCACGGCGTGCAGACGGCGATTCACTTTGCCGGGTCGCCGGTGGGCTGCATCGCGAGCGTGCACATGGCGGCCACTCTAAAGGACATGCTGGCGATGGAGAATCACGCTGTCGATATTCCGTGGTGGGGCAGCCTGGTGAACAAGCCGGCGAAACCGATCGTGGATCGCGGCTTTATCGCGGTTCCGGACACGCCGGGGTTGGGCGTGGAGCTGAACGAAGCGGCAGTGAAGGAGCACATCCGCAAGGGCGGTTACTTCGATCCGACGCCGCAGTATGACGACTACATTCTGGACCGCTTCCGCAAAGGCGGCCCGTATCCGCACCTGGATGAGAACGGCAAGCCGGTGGTGAGCCAGTAGATCCACAGGTCCACCGCCGGTGCGCGGAGAGGATAAACGGAGATGAAACGGATCGCATGGGTGGTCCTGTTCACTCTCTTTGCAGAACCCTTATGGGCGGCGAGGCAGCAACCCGAGGCAGTAACGTGGGAACAGTTCCAGCAGCAGGTAACCGACCGGGGGCTTCTCCGGAAGGACGTCCGTATCTCGCGGACCACAGGCAAGCGAGTGACGGGTAGGCTGCGTGCCGTCACGGCGGACTCGCTGGAACTGGATACCCCGGAGGCGAGCGTCAAGCGCAGTGAGGTGGTGGGAGTCGAGTTGCGGGGCCGGAAGGGCCGGAGAGGGCTGATCGGCGGGCTGGTAGGGTTGGCAGCGGGCGTAGGCGCCGCCGCAGCCCTCTCCGGGTCGCAACAGGAGGGGCCAGCGGCAGGCGCCGTGCTCGTGCTGCTTCCGATTGGGGCCGTAGCCGGCTACCTGGTTGGCCGCGCAATGGACGAGCCGCTGCCGAGATATCCCATCACGCCATGACGACGGGGTACACCCTGCGGATGGCGGCAATGATATCGCGGGTGTCCTGCCGCGAAACAAACACGGGGCCGGGGCCGCATGCGTGTTCCTGGTTATGGGCGGCCCGGGGGGACCTTCCCCCACCTCATCCACCCCACCGGGAAGCAGCACCCGCCCATCGGTCAACAACGTTGCATTGTAGAACCCAGGCGCCTGCTGCAACTGCACGGTCATCCAAACTCCAGGGAACACGGCTCGCTGGGCGAAGGTGCCCGGACCGGCGTCCCCTCTACCCATACAAATATTTTCTTGCATCCAGCATTAGCTGGCAGGAATCGGCGTCGCCCCCTGAACCCGCCACGGCAGGCATATGCTGAAGTAAATTCGGATCAACGGGCGTCCGGGTTCGAAGTAGGGGGATCTATCTCTATGCTGCTCGAATGAGAGGCCGACTTTGCCATCCACTAACCATGCGTTCATGTCTTCGGCCTCCGGGGCAGCTACCACTGTCCCCGCCGCATCATACCAACCTTGGTAAAAATGCTCTACTAGGCTGTTTGGGCACCCTGGAATATTGGAACCAAAATACGCAATATCAACTTCACAGTCGGGACGCACGCCTAATTGACCCAAAAACGTGTGCAACTGGTCGGAGTACGCCAGAGATCGATACTCGTAAAGATTTCGCTCTACGGGTGTAACGCCCACGGTGGGCGAAAGCTGAGAGTACGCTCTCGCTGTATCCTCAACGTCAACCTGTATCTTCCACTTGCCAGCTGCAATTTAGCATGTTCGACGACTTCCACCACGGGCTGTTAGGCCATGACCACGGGGTACACCTTGCGGATGGCGGCGATGATATCGCGGGTGTCCTGCCGGGTGTACTTCGGATCCATCAACACGCCGCCGAAGCGGCCGAGGATGTCGATGGTGTTGGGGCATGTGTCGGCGCCGTAGCGGATGGCTTTGCCGCGCGGAGAGGTGAAACTCGGCCAGTTCGGATGAATGGTCTTCTTGGCGATGACGTGCGGCAGGGTGGGTAGAATCACGGATCCGCCGGGTTTGGAAGCCGGGATGTTCTCGGCTTTCATGGCGGCCAGGAAGCGGTCACAACGGTCCTTGGTTCCGAAGTCGAGGAAGACGCCCGTGCCGATCTCGCCCTTGGGATCGGGCAAGGCTCGCAGTTTCAGGTTCGGCAGATCGCGGATGCCTTCGTAGACGTGAGCCGCGTGGCCGCGTACGGCAGTGACGATGGCGTCCAACTTGCGCACCTGCGCCAGCAGCACGCCGCCGCTGAACTCGTTCATACGGAAGTTGGTGCCGAAGAACCAGTCGAGTTGCTGGCCGCCGGCCATCTGCTGGTGTGGGGCGCGGAATCCGCCCAGGTCATGGAATCTGGAGGCGCGCTCGAACAAGGCCGGATCGTTGGTAACGATGGCGCCGCCCTCCCCGGCCGTGATGGTCTTGTTCAGTTGGAGGCTGTAAATGCCGATGTCGCCCAGTGAGCCGACGGGGCGGCCTTTATAGGAGGCGCCGACGCTTTGGGCGCAGTCTTCGATCACGCGAAGCTTGTGTCTCTTCGCGATGGCGAGGATGCGGTCGAGGTCACAGGGGTTGCCTTGCAGATGGACGGCCATGATGGCCCTGGTGTGCGGCGTGATGTGTTTCTCGATGGCGTTGGGATCGAGGTTGAAGCTGGTGTCGATTTCGGCGCAGACCGGCAAGGCGCCGGCCAGTACAACGGCGTTGAAACAGGAATGCCAGGTCCAGGCGGGGAGGATGACTTCATCGCCGGGACCTATCTCCAGCGCCGCCACGGCACACTGTAACGCCGCGGTGCCGGAGGTCACAGCCAGCGCATGTTTCGATTGCATGCGGGCGGCGAACTCCTTTTCAAACCGCAGCACCTTCGTAGGCGCCTGCTTGCCGTACCAGCGGAAGGGCGACTGCGCATCGAGGACATCCAGGAGTTCGGTGCGCTCCTTGTCGTCATAGAACTGGGTGCCCCAGAAGCCGGGGCGGAGGGGAGCCGAGCGGACGGGGGTGCCACCATCGATAGCGGCTTTGTTGGCGGGCGCGGGAGCGGCAGCAGCGGAGCCAGCCATGGCGGCGGCAGCAACGAACTTGCGGCGTTTCATGAGAAAGCCTCCTGTGGCATATCTTAGTGGAGTTTTCGCTGGATTGGATGGGGAATGGGGCGTATGATGAGGGCGAGGCCAGGATACCTATGCCGACGGACGGATTGTCCGATGTGCCTGCCGAGTTGTTGGAGACGCGGCTGCGGCGGTTGGGCGAGGGGATTGGGAAAGTGGTGTATGCCTCGCCGCATTGGGTGGTGAAGCGGCAGCGATCGCCCTCGGAGATGCTAGCCCTGATCGTGATCTGGCGGCTGTTGCGCAGGATGGAGCGGCTGCTGCCTTGGGGGTTGGGGAAGCGGCTGCTGGAGCGGCCAACCATGCAGATTCGCCTGCTGCGGCGGGTGTTGCAACCGCTGGTCAGCCTGATCCCGTTGGGAGTCTGGCTGTCCACACGCATGGGAGCGACGTGGCGGACGTATCGCAAGCGCGACCGGCGCGGAGAACGATTGGCGCAACGGTACCTGGCCGATGGCGAGTTGATGCCGCGCACGATTCAGTTCGCACCGGTGTGGGTGAACGTGCAGGGGTGGCCGGGTTGGCTGACCGTGAGCGAAGCTACCGAACGCGTGGAGGCGACGCTGCTGGAGAGACTGCAGGAGTTAGCGCAGGCAGGACGGTTTGCGGATGTGGAGCGATGGCTCAACCGGTTGTTGGAGGTACGTCAGGCGGGTTGGCGGCGCGGACTGTTCTCCACCGATGCGCACTTGAAGAATTTTGGCGTGATTGAGGATCGTATCGTGCTGCTGGACGCGGGTGGGCTGACGCAGAGTTGGAGCGAGATTGAGAGCCGGCTGGCCTATGAAGAAGGGGTGACAGAACCGCACCGGCAACTGGGGTTAGGCGGAATGCTAGCCGAACAGCCGGAGATGGCGAGGCGCTTCAACGACTCGTGGAAGAACGTGGTGCGGGCCGAAGTAGTGCGGCAGCACTGGCCGCAACAGGTATAAATCCACACAATGCGGTGCTAAAATCCCCTGAAAGCGTAATGGGGAATAAACTGATAGCGCATTTGCTATTGGCCTTGCTGGGCCTATGTGCAGGCATCGCCACGGGCCAATCGGGCGGCGGCACCATCCAGGGGACCGTGAATGACGCGTCGCAGTTCCCGATACCCGGAGCGAAGGTGGAGATTCTGCATCTGGCAACGGGGAGGGCGACCGAAACAAAGTCGAACGAAAGTGGCTTCTTCGTGTCGCCGCCGTTGTCGATTGGGAAGTACCGGATTCGCATCAGCAGCGAAGGAATGAAGCAGTGGGAGAGCGAAGCGCTGGTGGAGACGGGGCGCACCAGCGATCTGTCGCCGGTGCTGCAGCCGGGCAGCGTCTCGGAGCGCATTGAGGTGGTGGACACGGCGCCGCTGGTGACGCAGACGGAGCCGACGGATGGGTCGACGTTGGATGCCCAGCGCATTAAGGAAATACCGATCAATGGGCGAAATTTGAACACGCTGGTGGAGTTGGCGACACCGGGCGTGGAGATGACCGGCGATGTGAATGGCGGTGTGCGGATCAGCGGCCTGATGGCCTATTCCACGGACTACGTGCAGGACGGCGCGTCTTCGAATAATCGCGAGTTTGGAGGGTCGGCGAATCTGCAGGGGCTGGAGTCGATTGGCGAAGTGAAGGTGGAGACCAGCACGTCGTCGGCGCGGTATACGCGGCCTACTTCGGTGATTGTTTCCACCAAGAGCGGCACCAACAACCTGCGGTTCTCGCTGTTTGAGACGCATCGGAACAATGCGTTTGGGGTGGCGCGCGCACGTCAGGACGTAAATCTGGACGGCAGCCCTTACAAGACACCGAAGCTGATCCGGAATGAGTTTGGGGGATCGGTGGGTGGGCCGATTGTGATCCCGAGTTTTGGGCTGAACGGGCGCAAGACGCTGTACAACGGGCGGAACCGGTCGTTCTTCTTTGTGTCGCAGGAGAACCTGGAGTTGCGGCAGGGGCTGACGCGGGAGTTCCGTGTGCCGACGGCGGCGATGCGCGGCGGGGACTTCAGCGAGTTGATTGATGCGCAGGGGCGGCGGTTGCAGTTGTACGATCCGGCATCTACCCGAACCGAGGAGTTGCCGAACGGGCGCGTGGTGGCGGTTCGCGATGCCTTTGTGAACAACCAGATTCCGATAGAGCGGTTGAATCCACTGGCGAAGCGGATCTATGAACTGACGCCGCTGCCTACCGATATCACCAATCCGGTGGCGGCGGCAAATCTGAAGATGGTGGTGCCGACGACCAACTACCCGAACCTGAGCGACAACCCGCTGACGATTCGGATTGACCACCGGTTCAGCAGCAAGGACAACGTGTTCGTGAAGTACAACGGGGGTCTGCGCACGGCGCTGTTTATGGCGACGGCGACGAACACGGGCGCGCCGACCGCCAATTGGGAAGCCAACACGACGTATCTTCCCGTGAAGGGCCGCGCGACGGCCATGAGTTGGATTCATACCTTCACACCGAGCCTGTTTGTGGAGACGCTGGCAAACCGCACGTGGACCTTCACGCGAACGGTGACGGGTCTGGAGCAAGACCAGCGGGACTGGGCAAAGGAGTTGGGGCTGCCGAATCCGCTCCAGGAGATCGGTTGGCCGAACATCACCAACAGCGGCTTCATGGACTACATCGAGGGCGACAACCGGCGGCAGTTGTACAGCATGGTGACCAACATCGAGCAGAACTACACGTACATCCGCAAGACGCACAACCTGCAGTTCGGCGTGCGGTGGCATGACGAGAAACAGCACCTGCTGCCGGACCAGGGGGCGATCTCGGGATCGGTGCAGTTTGCCAGTAATGCGACGGCGTTGGAATCGCCGACGCTGGGCTCGCAGTTGAACCCCAGCCTGGTGCCGCAGACCGGACATAACGCGGCGAACTTCTTTCTGGGGGTGGCGTCGCAGTACACGGTGGGGCTGAAACGCGGCATCATGCGGGTGAACGAACAGAATTGGGGGATCTACTTTCAGGACAACTGGCGGGTGTCGCGGCGGCTGACGCTGATGCCGGGCTTCCGATGGGATATCAACCCGGCGTTCAGCGAAAAGAGCAATCTGTTGTCGGCCTTCGACGTGGATAGCCATTCGCTGGTGTTTCCGGAATCGCTGGATTATTACTACAACCTGGGGGTCACGAATCCGAACGTGGTGAGCACGTTTGAACGGGTGGGAGTGACGTTCAAGAGCGCGGAGGAGTTAGGACGGTCGAAGCAACTGTTTCCCTCGAACTACTTCGACATGGCGCCGCGGATGGGCTTTGCCTACAACCTGTCTGATGATAAGCGGCCGCTGGTGATACGGGGCGGGTACGGGCTGTACATCTCGGCCGTGCCGATGCGCACCCTGCTGGCGCAGTTTTCCGGATTGCCTCCCTTCCGGTTGGACTATACATACAACCCGACGGCGGCCAACCAGAGCCCGGATGGCATTGCCAACTACCTGCTGCGGACGGTACCGCAGGTGTATGCCGGGGTGAACAGCCGCGATGTGATTGACCTGGAGGATCCGGCAGCGGTGGCGCGCGGGCGCGGTGTGGTGGGACTGGACGGCAAGCAGCCAAGCCTGAAGATCCACGAGATGAATCTGGCGCTGGAAAAGCAGGTGGCGGCGAGCACGGTGGTGCGCATCACGTACAAGGCGAAGATGGGCGTGAATGCGGACCAGTTGTTTAACATCAATCCGCAGCCAACGGATTACATCTGGTACCTGACGACCGGGCGGGCGCTGCCAACGGGCGAGTTCTCCGGCGTGCTGCGCCGGCCCTATGATCGCAATGCGTACACCGACGTTCGCATCCTGCAGCGCACGGGTTATCTGAACAGTTCGACGTGGGCGCTGGAGACCGAGCGGCGGTTCCGGAAGGGGCTCAGTTTCCAGGGGTTCTATACGCTGACGAACGCGCTGCGATTGGCCGGCAACTCCTTCCGGGACGATGTGGCGTCGGCGACGAGCGCGTATCTGCCGGGGGCGGTGCCGACGGACTTCAAGGAACTGAACCGCTTTTTGTTTTATGACCGGGACACGGGCATTCCGAAACATCGCATCCGTTGGAACTGGATCTGGGACATGCCGGTGGGCAGGAAGAAGGCGTATCTCAATCAGATTCCGGGCTGGCTGGACAAGATTGTGGGCGGATGGCGCATGTCGGGGATGGGGACGTGGATGAGCACGTGGTATGCGCTGCCGACGGGCAATTGGGGCGAGATGGGTGAGTTTGAGGTGTATGGGAAGAAGTACCCCATTCTGGATTGCCGGCAGACGCCAATCACGGCACGGCGGCAAAGCGATGAGCGCTGCGTGTCCGGCTACCTGTGGCATAACGGCTACATCTCCAACCGCCACATCAATGCGATCAATGAGAACGGGGTGCGGGTGGGCGTGTTTGGGCTGCCAGAGGACTACAAGCCGGCGCAGAAGCCGGTGAATCCATGGCCGGTGAATGGGAAGCCGACCGATCTGTTGAACGCCGACTATGACACCAACGTGGTGTACCTGCCGCTGATCACCGGCGGCGTGGTGCGCGTGAACAAGGATACGGGGTTGCATCCGTGGCGCAACCAGCAGCGGCTGGGACCGTTCAATTGGGTGATGGATGCGTCGCTGATGAAGTTCTTCCACTTCTCGGAAACGGCGCGGCTGCGGGCGAATGTGGATGTGTTCAATGTGCTGAACAACCAGGGACTGCGGGTGCCGAATGCGGAGGGGATTGTGAGCCTGGCGAACTCGTATGACGCGGTGGGGTTCCGGCCGAGGCAGCTGCAGATTACGCTGCGGCTGGAGTTTTAGTTCGCTGGGGCAATCCGCAACACCATGCGGGGCTCGTCGGCCATCCGCTGCCCGCGGGTTTCGAGGGTGACGGGATGAAGGCCGGGCTCGAGTTCGGCAGGCAGACGTACCTGGATCTGATAGGTTCCGGCGATGGCTCCGGGGTAGCAACCGGCGAAGATGACTTCGGCATCGAGCCCGCCGATGGTGAGCACGGGCGTTTCGGTGACCGCATTCCTGGTGGCGGGGCAGAACTGGCCGTTGGCGAGGTTGTCGGTGAGGTTGCCGAGTCCGGAGGCGATGAAGACCAGCGTGGAGCCTGGGGCAACGGACTGGTCCGGGGTGAGACGGGCACCGGTGGCATCTTCGGCGAGAGGCAGGAACCCGTCGCCTAGTTCGGCTGCGAGGAATAGGGCGGGATTAGCGGCGCGCACGGTGAGGCGGTCCGGATGTACGATCTGGAGGCCTTGCCAGGAGTAATAGAGAAGGTAGCCCGCGGTGGGGACACCGGACTGCACCTGGAAGAGGGCCTGCGTATCGTCTGAATAGAGTACGGGCAGGACGGTGCCGCTGAGGGTGGCGAATTCGATGGTGCCGGACCAGTTGCCGAGCGTGAGAGCGGGGAATGGGGCGGCCTGTCCGGTGGCGCGCAAGGAGCCATCCAGGACGAAGCCCTGCCCGCCCGCCGGACCGAGTCCGGTGCCGATCACCTTCATCAACTGGCGAGGTGCCACAACGCCGGCGTTCTGCCCGTTGGCGGCGTTGACGATGTTGCGCGTTTCGATGACAGGCTGCCGGAGCCAGCTACAGGAGGCAGGATCTTCGAGGCGATAGAAGCCGCCATCGTTGGAATGCACGATCAGGTTGGGGCCGGCAGCCACGACATAATCGGGAGCGAAGGTCGCGCCGGTATCGAGCACCGGCAGGTCCAGGTATTCCATGCGGCCGAACTCGCCACGGAAGAGGCGATTGGCCGCAGTGAAATAGGGACGGCTCTGCCAGCGTGTGAAGGAGACATAGGGCAGCATGGCCGTGCCGGTTTCCGGGTCGCCCGGGCCGTTCGGCGTGAGACGCACGATGCGGCGGAAGTTGGAGCCATTGCCGGCGATGGCGGCAACCGTGCCATCGGGAAGCGTGAGCAAATGGTAGAGCCCGCGCAAGGGGAAGGTGGTGACATTGCGGGTCGCCTTTGTCCAGACGGCGATGGTGCTTTCGAAGACGCCGCCGGTGGGGGTGGCGCCGGCCTGGAACCAATAGAGGTTTCCGGCGGCGTCCGCAGCCAGCCGCTGGTGGGAGGAGAGCGAGCCCATCGTGTTGTAGACGATGTCCTGCCCGGCGGCATCCTTCAACACGGACACTTGGCCGCTGGTCTCGACGACGAGGATGCGCGTGCGGTAGGTGTCGCCGACGATGATGCGGCCGTCCGGGTCGATAGTGAAGGCGACGATGCCGTAGATGGTTAGATCCGTGGCGCGCTTGCCGCCGGCGTCGCTGATTTCGGGGCCACCGCCAACCAACACGCGCGGACGCGCGCCGGCCTCGACGATGGCCGAATAAGTACCCAGATTGGTGGAGTAGAGCAAGCTGTTGGTACGGGGATTCCAGAGACCGAACGGCGGCGCCTGCCCTTCCACAATCGGCGGCACGGGTGCCCCGGCCAGCACCTGCTGGCGCGCATTGGCCAGGCGAACGAGCGGAGCGCGCTGGTCAGGCCGGGTGGAGCCTTCAAAGTAGAGGGCACCTTCGCTGTCGATAGCGCGGGGTGTTCCGGTGAAAGGTGGAAAGGGATTGCTGCCGGTTTCGACGACTCCGTTATTGCGAATGGGGTAAACGCGATTCGCGCTGGAGGCACCTGGGGAGCCGTTTGGAAACTGGAGGATGGAGACGGCGGTGTCGAAGCTCTGGTTAACGGTGCGGATAATGCCATCGGTGCCCACTAAGCGCAGGTGCCGGCCGCCCAGATCGCGGATCCAATAGCTGCCATCGGGGAACGGAACGACCTGGCGCGGATTGGAGAGCGCGGCTTGCGTGGCAGGGCGGCCATCGCCGGTAAGGCCAGCGGCGGCAGCGATGAGCGTGGAGCCGGCAATTGTGCGAAGCACGCCATCGGCGTCGAGGCGCCGGACCCGGCTGTAGCCATCGACGATCAGCAGTTCGTTACTGAAGCTGAAGGCGATGTTGACGATGCCGCCGAGATTCACGTCCGCGGGAGCACCCTCTTCAACGTTGAAACCGGGCCGCCCGGAGCCGGCGACGAGTTCAATCTGCCGGTTGCGGAGGCGGAAGACCTGCCCGGTGGCAGTGAAGTGTAGCACGCCGTCGCGGGAGAACAGGAGTTGGCCGACGGCGGGCAGTCCGTTGGCGCGGGCATCGCCGGTGGTGACACGTTCCGTACGCGTTCCGTTCCCGGCGAGCGTTTCCATGCGGTTGTCAGGGGTAATGCGGCGGATGCGGCTGGCGGTGTCGTAGAAGTGGATTTGGCGGTCGGGCGAGACGGCGGTGACACTGGTCTGAAAGGTCTCGCTTTCGGTGGAGCGCTCGCCTTCCAGCACTTTGAGCGGAGGCTGGGATGGGGACAGCGGCGTGACTGGACAGACTTGAGCCAGGGCGGCGAGGGTCAGGCTAAAGATGATTCCAAGGTGGGCCAACTTGCGGTTTTACCACAATCGCTGAAAGAGCAGGAAGTAGATGACCGATAGCAGGCGAAAGTCCCGCCTACCCGATCGTATGTCCAAACATCACCTGAATGGCTTTCTTGAGGACCTGAAAACAATCAATCCGGCATTTCGCGCATCCACCAGCAGCCTGAAGGGACTGATCCAACACCTGGAGCGGACCGTGAACGCACCGCAGAAGATGACTGCGACGCAGGCCCTGCAGCATTGCAGCAAGACAACCGACAACCGGCTGGAGAAGTACGCGCCGGCGATCGGGAGGCTGGTATCGGTGTGGGGCAAGGGCGGAATCGTTCCCTATCCCATGATCCGCGTGGGTGGTTCGCTTGCGCCCGTGACGATGAATCGACTGTGCTTCCGAGGTGATGACCGGCCGCCGGAACTGATCTTCGCGACCGGGTTCACAAAGAGGCGGAAGGGAGCCAAGCCGGTGTATCGCGATTTCACGATGAAGAACAACTCGCTGTCGGGTGCTAAAGATCCGATTCGGGATCCCATCACGGGAATGGCCCGCGCAGGTGACCTGGATCCGGATACCGCAGTCTGCGTCACCCCGGAGATCGACGTGGCGGCGCTCTTTCCACTGCCTACGTCGAAGGAGCGCATGATGTCGCAGTCGTACATCTATATGGTGTTCGTCGAGAGCGGGTACAACACGAACGCCCGGCAGGTGCTGGACGCACTCGAGGGATTGTCCCGCCTGGTGGATTTTGAAAAGAGTGAAGTGATTGGCGAGACGCCGAAGGAGACGCTGCACCAGGTTCGGATCATGGATATCCAGCAGAACCTCTACGGGCGGGAACTGGCCACCGATATCATTCCCGCCAAGTCGGTGTGCGGGGCGTTTCGAATTACCCGGACATGGGCAAAGATCAAAATGACGCAGGAGTGGGTGGTGGATAAGTTTATCAAGGTACCGGCCGGAGCCGACTACAAGGATGGGGGAACGTACACGATTCTGGAATGGGTACCCAATCCCGGAGCCGTCTACCCCGCGCCCTCATACGAAACGGCGGCACGGACCTTCGCGGAGAAGATGACGGAGGATATAAAGGGATCGAAGACATTCCGGCTACCGACAACGACAGACGGGTATTCGCGATCGACCGGGATGTGAGGGGGTGCGGGATGCAGGAGGGGCGATTGGAGCCGGCAAATGGAGTCAGGGGCGGCCGTTGGAACCGCCCCGTTTATGAGAAGTTAACTGGCCAACGACTTCGCTACCGACAGCGCCGTCTCATAGTTGGGATGATCGGCCACTTCCGACACATACTCGGCGTGGCGAACCACGTTGTCCTTGTCGACCACGAAGATGGCGCGGCTTTCGATGCGCAGTTCCTTGATGAGCGTGCCGTAGCTGCTGCCGAAGGAGCCTTCGCGGTGATCGGACAGCATCTTCACCTTGTCGACGCCGAAGGCACCGCACCAGCGCTTCTGGGCGAAAGGCAGGTCCATGCTGACGGTGTAGATATCGACGCCAGGGAGTGCGGCCGCTTCTTCGTTGAAGCGCTTGGTCTGGGCGTCGCACACGGGCGTATCGAGCGAGGGCACCACGCTGAAGATGCGGATGCTGGGGCCCGTGCTGGCAAGCGTCACCGGCTGCAGGCCGTTGTCGACGGTTTCGAACTCAGGGGCCGGATCGCCGGCCTTCAACGCAGGCCCCACTAAGGTGAAAGGCTTGCCTCTGAGAGTAGTCGCACCGGGTCTTTCCATGTTTTCAGTCTCCTTGTCTCTTGTCTATTTGAACCAGGTTAAAAAAGGGCGGGGTACAGCTTCAAAACCGCTATTCTAGCAGCTTGCGGAAAGCCTCCACCTCCGTTACCGGAAGCTGGCAGGCGAAGTTCTCGCAAACATAGGCGGTGGCCTTGCCGTCGAGGGGTTTCATCGTGGCAAGGATGGGATTCCAGGCGGCCAGTTCCGCGCGATTCGCGTTCGTCACCACGAGGGTGATGGCGTTAGGCAGGAATCGCTTGTAGCGCTCGGCCAGCAGCGCTTGGAGGCCGGCGTCGGAGAGTTCCCCAGCCAGCACGATCTGCACGGGCTTGGCGAGGCTCTGCAGATAGGCGGCCACCATGAGCGGTGTCGCAATGGCCTGGCTGGAGAGCTTGCCGGCGAAGGATTCCAGCGTCCGTTGCGCGGTGATACGGAAGGAATCGTCGCCGGTGAGGGTAGCCAGCCGGAGCAGGCTCATCACGGCGACGGAGTTACCGCTGGGCTCGGCGCCATCGTAATCGTCCTTCAGCCGCAGCAGCACCGACGGATCGTTCCCTGCGGTGCTGTAGAAGCCGCCGTTTTCTTTGTCTTCGAACAGGTCGATCATGCGACGGGTCAGACGGACGGCGTGGTTGATCCAGGCCGGGTCGAAGGTGGCTTCGTAGACGTCCAGCAGCGCCTGGATGAAGAAGGCGTAGTCATCCAGGAAGCCGTCGATAGCGGCTTCGCCCTGGCGATACCGCCGCAGCAGAATGCCGCGCGCCCGATCGTCCATCGTTTCCAGCAGGAAGGTGGCGGCACCCACGGCAGCGTCGCGATACTGGGCCTCCTGGAGCGCCTGGCCGGCCTTGGCGAAGGCGGAGATCATCAGCCCGTTCCAGGCGGTGAGGACTTTGTCATCCAGGTGTGGACGGACGCGGGTGGAAGAACGGCGCTCCAGCAGTTTCGCCGAAGCCATCGACATCGCCAGCCGCACGTCACTCTCGGAAACGCCGAACTCCTTCGCGGTTTCCTCTTCGCTATGGGACTGGTAGAGGATGTTGCGGCCACTGAACTCGTTGTGCGGATCCTCGTCCACGTTGCCGGCGGGCTCCACGCCGTAGCGGTAGGCGAACCAGTCGGCGAGGGGCTTGCCCAGGATCTCGTCGATCTCGGTGGCCGGCCAGATATAAAACGCGCCTTCGCCTTTATGTTTCGGATTCAGCGGGTCAATGCTGTCGGCATCTTCGGCGGAATAGAAACCGCCGCGTTCCTCGCGCATGTCACGGAGGACATAATCGAGGGTCTCGCGGGCCACCTGGGAGAAGAAGGGCTCCTGGGTAATCTGGAAGGCTTCGATAAACGAGACGCCCAGTTGCCCCTGGTCATAGAGCATCTTCTCGAAGTGCGGCACGAACCACTGCGCGTCCACCGAGTAGCGATGGAAGCCGCCGCCGAGTTGATCGTACATGCCGCCGCGGTACATCTCGGCCAGCGTTGCCAGGGCCATCTGAATGCCTTCGTCGTTGCGGGCGTGCAGTGCGTAACGGAACAGGAAGTCGAACTGCACGGGACGCGGGAACTTCGGCGCCTGGCCGAAGCCGCCATAGCGGGCGTCGAAAGTGCGGCGAAAGGTGTTGTAGCAGGTATCGGCGATGCGGGGCTCCAACTGCGCGCCAGGCGTTTTGGAAGCCGTGATCTGCGCCAGTTGCTTTGTAACGTCGTCGCCGCTTTCGAGGATCTTTGCCCGGTCGTCGCGCCAGGCGTTGGCAAGGTGTTCCAGGATGGTGCGGAAGCCGGGGCGGCCCCAGCGATTCTCCGGCGGAAAATAGGTACCGCCATAGAAGGGCTTCAGCTCCGGCGTGAGCCAAACGGACATGGGCCAACCGCCGCCGCCCGTGGTGGCTTGCACAAACGTCATGTAAATACGGTCGATATCGGGGCGCTCTTCACGATCAAGTTTCACGGGCACGAAGTTAGCGTTGAGGACTTCGGCAATCGACTCGGATTCGAAGCTTTCGCGCTCCATCACGTGGCACCAGTGGCACGTGCTGTAGCCGATGGACAGGAAGATAGGCTTATTTTCGGCGCGCGCTTTGGAGAAGGCCTCTTCGCCCCAGGGATACCAATCCACGGGGTTGTGTGCGTGTTGTAACAGGTAGGGGCTTTTCTCGGCGGCAAGCCGGTTGGTAGACATTGTTATGTGGATGCACCAACCGGCCTGGAAGATTCGAGATTAGCCTTCGTCGTGCTGCGCGGCCAGGCGGGTGAGGACGTTCATGTCCTCCAACGTGGTAACGTCGCCACTGACGGTGTTATTGTTCACGATGTCGCGCAGCAGGCGGCGCATGATCTTACCGCTGCGCGTTTTGGGAAGCGCCTCAGAGAAGCGGATCTCTTCCGGACGGGCAAAGGCACCGATCTCGTGTGCCACCCACTGGCGCAGTTCCTTGCCCAACGCCGCAGTGTCGTGGTCGCCCTTCTTGAGGCTGACGAAGGCGCACACGGCCTGCCCGGTTACTTCATGCGGCTTGCCAACCACTGCGGCTTCGGCAACGGCCGGATGGCGCACCAGAGCCGACTCCACTTCCATGGTGCTCAGGCGGTGGCCGCTGACGTTCATCACGTCGTCCACGCGGCCGAGGATCCAGAAGTAGCCGTCCTTGTCACGGCGCGCGGCGTCGCCGGTAAAGTAGATGCCGGGAATGCGGCTCCAATAGGCTTCCTTGTAGCGTTCCGGATCGCCCCAGAGCGTACGCAACATGCTGGGCCATGGGCGGCGGATGATGAGGAAGCCCTCGCGGTCGTCACCCATGGGGTTGCCGTTGAAGTCCACCACTTCGGGCAGGATGCCGGGCATGGGCAGCGTGCCGGAGCCGGGCTTTGCGCCCACCGCACCGGGCATGGGCGCGATAAGGATGGCGCCGGTTTCGGTCTGCCACCAGGTATCGACAATGGGGCAGCGGCCCTTGCCAATCACGCGGTGATACCATTCCCAAGCGGCGGGGTTGATGGGTTCGCCAACGCTGCCCAGCAGGCGCAGGCTGGACAGATCATGTGCGTTCGGCCACTGGTCGCCCTGGCGCAGCAGCGCGCGGATGGCCGTGGGCGAGGTGTAGAAGATGTTGACCTTGTACTTTTCGATGATGCGCCAGAAGCGGCCGAAGTTCGGGAAGTCCGGCGCGCCTTCGTACATCAACGTGGTGGCGCCGGCGGCCAGCGGACCGTAAACGATGTAGCTGTGGCCGGTGACCCAGCCGATGTCCGCTGTACACCAGTAGGTGTCTTCTTCCTTGAGGTCGAAGACCCACTTCATGGTCATCGCGGCCTGCAGCGCGTAGCCGGCGGTGGTGTGCAGAATGCCCTTGGGCTTGCCGGTGGTGCCGGAGGTGTAGAGCACGTAGAGCGGATGTTCGGAATCGAGCGGCTCGGCCGGGCAATCTTCACTGGCGGTGGCATCCAGATCATGCCACCAATGATCGCGGCCTTCCTGCATGGGGACCGTGGACCCGGTACGGCGCAGCACGACGCAGTCCTTCACGCTGGGGCAACCCGTCATGGCTTCGTCGGCAGCGTCTTTGAGACGGATCTCCTTGCCGCGGCGCCACCCGCCATCGGCGGTGATAACGAGTTGCGCTTCCAGATCCAGGATGCGCGCCTTGAGGGCTTCGGACGAGAAGCCGCCGAACACGACGCTATGCACGATGCCGAGCCGCGCGCAGGCCAGCATAGCCACGGCGGCTTCCGGCACCATGGGCATGTAGATGATGGCGCGGTCGCCGGCTTTGTGGCCGCGAGCCTTCAGACAACTCGCGAAGCGGCTGACCAGGCGGTGCAGTTCCTGATACGTGATGGCGCGCTGGTCGCCCGGTTCGCCCTCCCACAGGATGGCCACCTTGTTCTTGCGAGGCCCATTCAAGTGTCGATCAATGCAGTTGTAGCTGAGATTGGTCTTGCCGCCGACGAACCACTTCACGAACGGCGGATTCCATTCGAAGACGTGGTTCCACTTCTCGAACCAGTGCAATTCCTTCTCAGCGAGTTCGCCCCAGAACTCTTCCGGATGTTCCTTGGCCTTGTCGTACAGGGCCTGATAGGCGGCCATTCCGGATACATTGGCTTTGGCCGCAAACTCTGCGGGAGGCGGATAGATGGCAGTGAGGTCGCTCATAGCTACGAAGGTACGAGTGTATCAAGCCGGGAAGGGGTTGTTGGAGCTGTGGGCGCGATTTTGTCCCGTTGATGGGATTGGAGTGGAGCTTGGGGCGCGCCACCGGGGACGCCCCGACCGACCCCGCAGGCTGCGGAAAAACATTGCTGGGCCGCCGATGAACGCAGATGAACGCAGATAAGCTCTTTGTTTTCTTAATCGATACGAGGCGGAGCGGCTTACTTCTGGAGGCGCGCTGCTGGCAGGGCGGAGGCGATCTTCGCCGCGCCTTCGGGGGTGATCTTAGTCTCCTGGATGTCGAGCCACTTCAGGCTGCGCATGGTGCTGAGCACGGCTACGGCCTCGTCGTCGATACGGTCGCACTTGTGCAGTGTGAGTTTCTCCAGCTTCGGGAGTGCGGCCAACGCCTTCAGCCCGGCGGGCGTGAGGTTGGTCTGGGCGATGTTGAGCACGCGCAGTTCGCTCAAGGCGGAAAGATTCGGCATGCCCGCATCGGTGAGCTTGGAGGCCTTCAGATTGAGTTCTTTCAGGTTCTTCAACTGGCCGATGGTCTGTAGGCCTTTGTCGGTGATGACGGCGGCCCAGAGGCCAGAGTCGGTACGCTGGGCGCCGGCCAAGTCGAGCACTTCCAACGCCGGCACCAGACGCATGACGTTAAGGCCGACATCGGTGAGCTTGTTGCCGCCGACGGCGATGCCTTTCAACTTCGGAATGGAGCTGAGCGATTCGAAGCCGTTGTCGGTGAACAGGGAGTAGCCCACGTCGATGTATTCGAGCGACGGGTGGCCTGCCAGTTGCGCCACGCCGAGGTCGGTGACTTTGGTGCCACGCAGATTGACGCGCTTGAGGTTCTTCCAGTTCTTCATAATGACCAGCGCACCGTCGCCGATTTGTTCGGCGTAGTAGAGGTTGACTTCCTCCACAGCGGGCAGGTTCTTCAACTTCTGGAAGCCGAGATCGGTGATGCGGGTGTGGGACAGATCCAGCGTCTTGAGGGTAGTGACGGTGCCCACCGGGGTAAGGTCGTCATCGCCGATCCAGGTGCTGCGGAAACTGAGGCCGGTGACTCCGCCCTGATTGTTGCGCGTAACGGTGCCGCCCACTGCGGGCGCCCACTGGTCAATGGCGATGGCGCCGAAAGCAAGCGCGGCGGCGCAGAGGCCCAGGCTAGCTCTTGCGGCGAGTGGGAAGCGATGATTCACGGTCGAAAATGATTTGCGCATTCGGAAGAGCCTTCTTGAGTTGGAGATAGCCTTTTTCGGTGACGGTGGTGTGGTAGAGGTTCAGGTACTTCAGGCTGGCCATGGCGCCGAGAATGTCCAGGCTCTGGTCGCTGATATTGGCTGTATCGAGCCGCAGTTCTTCCAGTTGCTTCAGCGCGGGCTGGAGTTCGGCGATGGCTTTGTCGGAGAGGTTGGTGTAGTCGAGGTTGAGGCGGCGAAGGGAAGTGAGCTTGACGAGCGTGCCGGCGGCCCCATCGGCGAGTCGCGTGCGGGCCGATTCCAGGCGCTTCAGGGATGTGAGCGCGGCCAGGTGGGCAAAGCCTTTTTCGGTGAACCGGCCGTAGCTGATGTTGAGTTCTTCGAGCTGGGTGAGCGCGGCCAGATATTCCATGCCGGGATCGGTGAGGTCGACGGCAGTGAGGTCGAGCGAGCGCAGCTGCTGCATCGGCTTGAGCGCACGCAGACCATCGTCGGAGAGGTTGGTATAACCAGCGCGCAGGCTCCGCAGTGCCGGTTGCGCCGCGACCCGGACCAGACCCTTATCGCTGAGTTGGGTGCCGGCCACTTCGAGTTGCTCCAGCTGCGGCCATACCGGCAGCCCTTCGCCAGAGATCTGCGTATTGTTCAGCGTGAGGCGGCGCAGTTGCGTGAGGGCCGCCAAGGAAGCGAAACCCTTATCGCTGATGAGCGTGTGGTTGAGGTTCAGTTGCTCCAGGGTTTTGAGCTTGGCAATGGTCGCCATGCCCAGGTCGCCGGCCTCGGTGGACTCCAGACTGAGGTTCTTCAACGCCGGGAGGGTGGAGAGGTAAGCCAGTTGGGCATCGGTGACCGGCGTGCGGGCCAAGTCCAATTCCCGCAGCGCGCCTTCGGCGAATACAGCGCGGCCGCCGATCTTCTTCACCCAATCGGCGATCGCCTGCTGGCCGGTGCCCGCGGGCTTGCTGTTGCGGATTTCCGCGGATGCGATCTGGGGGGTGGATTCCTGAAAGTCGATGCGTGCGTTGGGGAGCGCTTTGCGGATGGCCTCCACACCGCCGCGGGAGACCCGCGTGTAGCGGAGATCGAGGTAGGTGAGTTTCTTTAGCGCGCCGAACTTGGCGAGGCCGGTGTTGCTGATCTGCGAACGGTAGAGGACAAGTTCTTCGAGCAGAGGCAGCGTTGCCAGCACTTCGGCGCCCTCATCGGTAATGGCGGAACCGAGCAGATTCAGACGCCGCAGTTTGCGGGCGTTGGCCAGGGACCGCACACCGGAATCCGTGAGTTTGGCACCGTAAAGGTCGACCTCTTCGAGGTCGGGCAGCAGCGCGAGGGAGGCCGCGCCGCGATCGGTGATGAGGGTATCCTTGGCGTCCAGGATGCGCAGTTTCTTGAGGCCTTCGATCTGCTTCATGCCATCGTCGGCAAACGTGGAGTAACTCACATCCAGCTTTTCGAGGTTGACGAACGGCGCCAGGCTTTCGCCCTTGACGCGGCTTTGGGAGAGGCGCAGTTCCTTGAGGTTAGTGAGGCCTTTGAGGTAGGCGAGGCCTTTATCCTGCACGTTGATGTTGGTCAGGAAATGCAGGGAGAAGTGGAGCTTTTCGAGTTTGGTCAGCCCTACTAAGTGTTTGAACTCTTCGTTGGCGTCCAGACGGCTGCCGGCGGCGGGGTTGAAACTGGGCCCGGGCAGCAGCAGTTCTTTCAGTTCGGTGCAGCCGGCGAGTTTGGGGAACTCATCCGGTGCCATGGTGGTGCCGATGAGGTCGACGGCTTCGAGGCGGAAGGGCGTGGTGGGGAGTTGGTCGAGCGAATCGAGGATGGCCGGAGAACCGACAAGGCGCACGCGGCCGTTGTGGCGAATCGCCCACTCGGCGGCGGCACGGTCATCGGCAGCCTCCAGGGAAAGAACACAGGCGAGCAGGAAGGCAAGGCGGAGCATGATGCGAATCCCCCACTATGCTATCGAACTGGGGGCGATTCAGGGGGCGGACTTGGCTCTTGACTGGACGAGATCGCAGGCCCAGGCAAGATTCGAAACGTATCTCGCGCCGAACACGGCCAGTTCCTCCGCGATCGGCCCGTTGATGGGATCGCCGTAATCGTTCTTGTTAGGCGTTACGAAGACAATTATTTCGGAAAGCCCTCCCTCGCGCAAGCGGGTAGTAAGTTCCAGGAACTCCTCGAAGATGACACAATCCTTCTGTTCCTGCTTTCCTGGGTGGGGAGACGGGTGACGTCGGTGGACGACGCGCTTCGTCGCACGCACGTGGCAGGCGTCAGACCCAGAGTAAGATACGCAGGCAGCGATGAGTTGGTCAGTGAGCAAGGTGATATGCCGCTTCACATCGTTGACGTCGTACGGGAATGGAGCGGGCTCCGGGTGTGCCGGCAACAGCCAGGCAAGAATGCTCCCCACCCGGCCGAACGCCGCCTGCATTCTCTTGAGTTCCGCGCCCAGACTGTGAATCTCCGTCTCGCGGTTTTGGTCAAGTTCAAGTAAGGCGTCGGTTGTTGTGGTTAGCCATATGGCGTTGGAGGGTTCCGGGAGTGAATCAGGTCCGCGGCTGACCGGACAATCGTCAACGCAGTGTCCGCTCGATGAGCGGCGCGCAGAAGGTCCAGCACCGCTGCCGAGTCCAGGAATACGACTGGGCTAGGGCTCTCCAGTATAAGGGCGGCGAGTTTCTCGGTTGAGAGAGCGTCGTCCGCCATCACGCCGGCTGCGACTCGAATACGTTCAACAACCCAAGCGCCCGCTGGTACTCCTGCGCGAGTTCGTAGGCCCGTTCCTGCGACCAGCGCTCCTCCTCAACCAACCACCGCTCCAACATCTCGGGCGTCAGCGTTGCCTTTTCGCGGTAGGCCGCACTCACGAACTCGTACCATCGCTGGCGGTCGTTATGGTGCAGGAATGACCGGTTAGCCAGCCTGGAAAAACTGATCAGCAGCTTTGCCGTGGCCGGAGTAACGAAGACCTCCAACTGCGGGTTGGCGTTGCTCAGTTCTACAGCCACCCCCGCTTGCGCCGCGGCCGGCCGCACGAACTGGTCACAGAACTCGTCCAGGATTGCGTTGTACTGGTCGGGCGTAAGCGACGGTAAGCGGGAGCGATGACGTTACTAACGTAGAGGCTCCCGTCGGACCGGCCAACCAGGTACAACTCGCTGGCAGGAAGCGTGCCCTCCTCCGTTCAGGCGAAGCAGTAGGTTACGCCGATCATGCCGTCGCGGAATTCTGCCTCCAACGCATGATTCCGGCTCCAGCCTCTGTTCAGGCCTGCTTCCAAAGCGTTAAGGAAATGGTCCAGCGCCTGTTTACTGCCGCGAATTGTCAGTTCGGCGTACACCTTGATAAGTTCCGATTATAGCCGCCATCCAGATCCCGGCCGCGACGATGATACAATGCAAACTCTTTCGCTTTAAAGGACACCAACCATGCATCGCCTCCTGCTTGTTTGCGCCCTCAGTAGCCTGGCCTTGAACGCCCAGGTGAAGAAGATTGTTGCCCTTGGCGTTTCGGCCGACGACGTAAAGGAATACCAGTCGGTGACGAACCTTGCTAAGATCGTGCCCGCCACCAAAGAGACGGTCATGAAGGAGCTTGCCGACGCGGATGCCTTCATCGGTGAAATCACTCCGGAGATGATTAAGGCTGCGCCGAAGCTGCGCTGGGTAACCGTACGCAGCGCAGGTGTGGAACGCGTGCTGCACCTGACCAACTCGCCCGCGCTTCGCGATTCGCAGATCATCCTCACCAACAACCAGATTGTGCAGGGGCCTGAGATTGCTGACCATGCCCTGGCGATGCTGCTGTCGCTGACGCGCACGATTCCCAAGTACATCAAGATGCGCGAAAGCGGCCACTGGGTGAACAACCGCGACGGACTCATCGAATTGAAGGGGAAGACGGCCATCGTGATTGGCGTCGGCGGCATTGGTACGCAGATCGCGATTCGCGCGTGGGCCTTCGGCATGAACGTCATCGGCGTTGACCCGGAAGACATGCCGATGAATCCGTTCGTGTCCAAGTACGTCAAGCCGGATCAACTGGACGAAGTGCTGCCGGAAGCCGATGTGGTGTTCATCTCGGCGCCGCATACCGAAAAGAGCCACAAGATGATGGGCTCGCGCCAGTTTGACCTGATGAAGAAGGACTCGTACTTTATCGCCGTCAGCCGTGGCGGTTTGTACGACCTGCCGAGCCTGGTGCGGTCGCTGGACTCGCGCAAACTGGCCGGCGCCGGCGTGGACGTGACGGATCCGGAGCCGCTGCCGGACGGGCATTCGCTGTGGAAGTTCGAAAACGCGATTGTGACGCCGCACATTGCGGGGCGTAGCGACAAGGACGCCGAGCGGATGACGGGTACGATCAAAGCGAACATCAAGCGATTTGTGGAAGGCAAGCCGTTGCTGAACGTGGTGGACAAGGGGAAGGGTTACTAAGGAAGAAGTTTGGGGTTGACACGCTTCCATATTTCCAGTATTGTCGAAATATGGCAGGCAGTCAGCCCCTTCCCGACGATCAGGACATCGCACGATTCGCCGACATGTTCGCGGCCTTGGGCACCGAACCGCGTCTGCGCATCGTGCGTTTGCTTTTAGCGGCACATCCTGACGGGATGGTGGTGAGTGACCTGCAGTTGGAACTGGGAATCCCAAACTCGACGCTCTCCCATCACCTGGATAAGCTCAAGAACGAAGAACTCGTCACGGTGAGGAGGGAGGGTACGTACCTCTGGTATCGGGCCAATACCGAGGCACTCCAGGGCCTGCTCGCATTCCTGTACTCGGAATGCTGCAGCCGGTCCAAGGCAATCCAACCGGAAAGCGTTATCGTCCCCATCAGGAAATAAGGAAACACCACATGTCTACTGCGATCAAAGAAGTCGTACGGGAGAAGTACGGCCAGGCGGCACTGCGCGTCCACACCGGCGGCAGTTCGTGCTGCGGCGCATCGCCCTCCAGCGGATGCGACGACCCTATTAGCAGCAAACTTTACGATGCCGCGCAAACGGGAGAGTTGCCGGACACCGCCGTGCTGGCCTCGCTTGGCTGCGGCAACCCGACGGCGCTGGCTACACTGGCCCCGGGCGAAACGGTGCTGGACCTTGGCTCGGGCGGCGGTATCGACGTGCTGCTGTCGGCACGGCGCGTTGGGCCAACGGGTAAAGCCTATGGCCTGGACATGACCGACGAGATGCTGGCGCTGGCGGAGGAGAACAAGAAGAAGTCTGGGCTGACGAATGTCGAGTTCCTGCGCGGCGAGATTGAACACATCCCGCTGCCGGACAGCAGCGTCGACGTGATCATATCCAACTGCGTCATCAACCTGTCGGCGAACAAGGACCGCGTGCTGGCCGAGGCGTTCCGCGTGTTGAAGCCGGGCGGGCGATTTGCGGTGTCCGACGTGGTCACCCGCGGCGATATTCCAGAAGATGTGCGTGCGAACGTGCTGTTGTGGGTGGGCTGCCTGGCTGGGGCGCTGGAAGAGAACGAGTACCGCAGCAAGTTGCAGACCGCGGGATTTCAGAACATAACGGTGGAGCCGACGCGGATCTATCACATCGAAGATGCGCGCGAGTTTCTCACCGGCAAAGGCGTGGATGTGGACGCTATCGCGCCGGTGGTGGATGGCAAGTTTATGGCGGCGTTCCTCCGTGCCGAGAAGCCGGGTGGGAACTGCGGCGGCGCGCCGGGATGCTGCTAATGCCGAACCGCGTGCTGATTCTGTGTACGGCCAATTCGGCGCGGAGCCAGATGGCGGAAGGTCTCTTCCGCCACGCCGCGCCGGATTGGGAGGTGTTCTCCGCTGGCACGCGCGCCAGCCTCGTGCGGCCGGAAGCGATTGCGGTGATGGCGGAGTTGGGCATTGATCTGACGACACACCGTTCCAAGTCCGTCGATGAGTTCGCCGGGCAGGAGTTCACTTACGTGATCACGGTATGCGATAACGCCGCGGAGAACTGCCCGGTGTTTCCTGGCAAGACCCAACGGCTGCACTGGCCGTTCGAAGATCCTGCCGCGGAACAAGGCGGGCAGGAACAACGCGAGGCGGCGTTCCGCCGGATTCGGGATCAGATACAGGCGCGGATCGAGGCGTTTCTGCGATCGTTGTAAGAACCGCTGTTACTGGCCGCCGGTGGCCGCCGCACCGGCGCCGCGGCCTTCGCGTGGCTTGGGTTTTGGCAGTGGTTTGCGCGGCAGCATCTCGGCGCGTTCTGAGGCGTGATAGGCAAAGGCCGCGACGATGGCCGCCGCCTGCATCAGGTCATCCTTCTGCACCCGGTCATAGACGTCCATGTTGGAGTGATGCGTGCGGGTGGAGTATTCCACCGGATCCTGGATGAACTGGAAACCCGGCAGGCCGACTTCGTTATAGGCGAGATGGTCGGTACCGGACGTGTTGCGGATGGTCAACGTAGTGGCACCGAGGTCGTGGAACGGCTCCAACCAGGCTTTGAAGATTGGCCGAACCATGTCGTTCTGCTGCAGGTACACGCCGCGCAGTTTGCCCGTACCGTTGTCGACATTGAAGTAGGCCGCCAGCCTGGCATGCTGGTCGGTGGTCTTCATGTCGGCGGGATCGGCGAAGTGTTCCTTCACATAGGCGCGCGAGCCCAGCAGGCCTTGCTCTTCCCCGCTCCACAGGGCCATCCGGATGGTGCGGTTCAGGCCTTTGTTCATGGACTTGAGAATGCGCATGGCTTCCATCATGATGGCGCTGCCGGCGGCGTTGTCGGTGGCTCCCGTGCCTCCCTGCCAGGAGTCGAGGTGCGCGCCGATCATCACCACCTCGTCCTTCTTTGCGCCGGTGCCGGGGATCTCCGCGATGACGTTCACGCTGTCGGTGGATTCGTCATGGAAGGACGCCTTGATATCGAAGCTGAGTTTGACGGGGATCTTCTTCTCCAGCAGGCGCACCACGCGGTTGTAATGCTCGGGCGTGATGACCATGGTGGGAGGCGGCACGGGATCCTTAGCATCGCGCGATCCGGCGGTGGATCCGAAGACCGTGCCGCCGTCAGCGATGGTGCTGCTCTGGACCACCATCACGACGCCCTGTTCCTTGAGGAACGTTGCCAGCTTGTTGCGAAAGGCTTCATTGCGCGGCGGGCGCGGACGTCCCGGACCGAAGTCAGCCTTCGCGCGCTCTTCCAATTCCTTCTCGTCCAGGCGATGGGCCAGCGCAGCAGCCGATAGCCCCAGATCGCGAACCGGCGAAATCAGCAGGATCCGCCCCTTCAGTTTGCCTTTCCATTTGTCGAAGTCCGCTTCGGCGGCGATGACGGCGTGGACAGGTTCGGCAGTGACCGACCCGTTCGTACCAGGGGTCCATGCCAAAGGGAAGCCGATGATGGGAGCATACTGTGGCTCGACGATGTGACCTTCGTAATGCGAATACGACCAACCGCGGCCGAAGGGTCCCCACTTCTCCAGCTTGGAAGGCATGCCATACTCCTCCATTCGCTTCGCAGCCCAGTTGGCGGCGGCCTTGAAGCCGGGCGAGTTGGTTACCCGAGGGCCGTGGACATCGGTGAGGTAGAACAGATGCTCCATCACCTTCGAGTTCTCGAAGGCTTCCTGGCGGATCTGGTGAATGGCATTCAGGTCCACACGCTCCTCGGCGATGACAACGGGGGCAGCCAGAGTTGCGGCGACGAAGGTCAGCAGAAGAGGTTTGGCGTGCATGGATGAAAACAAGAGCGTAGCATGCTCTATTCGGGGCAACGCGCGTTGGCGAGCGAGGTGCTTTGCTCGCGGCGGCGCCCGGGCCGGTAGTCGGTAACATCCTCGAAGATCAGCGCCTGGATAAGGGGAGGCTGCGTAGGCGCGAGTGTGAAGGTGACGCCAACGGTGCCCTTTTCGCACTTCATGGCGAAGCGTCCGCGGAGCCAGTTCTCCGCGCGGAGCGCGTCTGGCGCGGCGCATTTGCCCATCCGCTGGCGCAGCTTCTCGACGTGCGCGCGGCGTTCCATGGCAGGGCTATCCAGAAGCAGGTTCATAGCGGCGATGCGCTTCAGGGCGTCGTCAGACCAGTTGTTCCACAGGCGTGCGATGCTGTCGCGCATGGCCACCAGCCGCGGCGCCGGCGGTAGGTCGCGAGGCTGCAGCGCTCCGGTTTCGCGCATGTGGCCGATGGTTTCCATCAAGGCGGCGGTGGGGCCCGAGTAAGTCAGATTCGACATGCCGAACAGGCCGACGCCGTATTCGGGTAGCCAGATCATGTAGGAGCCGAAGCCAGGCAGGCCGCCGCCATGCCCCACCATGTGCTGGACATCGCAGGAGGAGGTGATGCGCAGGCCATAGCCATAGCCATCCACCGAACCACGCACCTTGTCGCCGTCTTTGGAGACATTGAGATTGGCGGGGCGCCACAGGTGGTTCATCTCGCGAACGGAACTGCGCCGGACAGGGCCGGATTCGGCATCGTCACGCGCCGGCCAGGCGGATAGGTGGAAGGCCACGTAGCGGCCCATATCCTCGGCCGTAGTGACCAGTCCGCCCATCGCTCCGAAGGCGCCGTGCGGCAACGAGGGCTCTTCCTGATAGGTGCCGTCCGGCTTGCGGCGATAGCCCATGGCACGGGCGTTCGCGGCCACCGTGGAAGGCTCCAGCGTGGACGACGTCATTCCCAGCGGCTTCAGGATGCGCTCGGTCAGATACTGCTCATAGGGCATACCGGAAGCCTGCGTGACGATACGGCCCAGCAGCCCGAAGCCATAGTTGGAGTATTCATAAGTGGTATCGGGCGGCGTGGAGAACGGCAGCCCCTGCTTCAGCCAGTTGTTCAGTTCGCGGTCGGAGATGCCGAGTTGCTGGTCGCCCCAGGGGTTGTCCTCCGGAAAGCCGGCACCATGCGTCAGCAACTGGCGGACGCGAATGGGCGCGGTATCGCGGGTGGGCATGGCCATGTTGGCGAACTCCGGAATCCATTTCGAGATGGGATCCTCGAGCGACAGCTTACCTTCATCGCGCAGTTTGAGAATCGCCAGCACGGTGAAGCTTTTTGTCATGGAGGCGATGCGGAACGCTGTCGTCTTTGTGACGGGCGTTTTGCTGTCGACATCCTGCACACCGGTGGCGCCGGTATGGGCCAGTTTGCCGTCGATGACGACGCCCCACACCAGGCCCGGCATGCCGCGGTCCTTGGCCAGTTTGCGGAACGTGTCATCCATCTTGGGAAACACCGATTGCAGTTTCGCAACGCGACCAGGATCGGTGAAGCGAGGCACCGGGTAGTTGGGGTCGGCGGCGGGGAGCAGGGCCGGAAGAAGGAGCAGAGCGGCGGCGATTCTCATTCGACCCACTATGGCTCTTCAACGGCATTGACCGCAACGTGTTCGGTGGTGCCTTCGGAAACCGAGACGGCCACCGATTGCGGCGAATGCCGTTCCGCACCCGAGGTGACACGGTAATTCCCAGGCGCAAGGCCGGCAAAGCGGAAGCGGCCGAACTCATCGCTGGTGGCCTCCTGCGTGCGCCAGGGCTGGTTGGGCTCGGCGGGATCGGGCGCAATGGTTACCAGGCGGCTGGGCGCGGCGTTACCACCTTCGTGCACCACGCCTTCGACGCTGCCGGGGTTGGCGCGCAGGACGACATCGACTTGCGTCAAGGGCGGCGCGTAGGTGAGGTCGACACCCGCTGTGATCGCTTCCTGGTTGGCAACGCGGATGGAGTGAACGTAGACGTTCTCCGGCAGGTTGCGCAGCAGCAGCAGGAACCGCTCGCGCGACGCGGCTTCGGCTTCGAAGCGATTTTCCTTGCTCACTTGCATCTCGATCGCATTCGGCAGCAGCGCTTCGGTCGGTTGCAGGCGCACGCTGACCTTCGATAAGTTCACCGATGCATTGCCTTCCACGCGCAGGCGCCCGGCGATCTCCACCGGCTCCAGCAGCGTGACACCCAGATCGTCGATACCGTGATAGCCGACGGTGACCGGCTGGCGTGCCACCGTTACGGTCTGCTTGCCGCCGCGAATCGCAATGACCTGGTAGGGGCCGGGGACAACACCGGGAAAGGTGAAGCCGTCCGGTGCCTGAAGGGTGGCCATCTGCTGAAAGGCGAAGCCGGCGCGCATGGCTTCGTTGTCGTCGGAAACCAGGTAGAGGCGCAGGCCCTGTCGCTCGCGCGAGCCGTTGATGCGCCCGCTGATGCGGAACACGGGCAGGCGGCGCATTTTGATGACGTGGTTGAGCGAGTCCTCCCCGGTGACGACGTCAATCGGGGTGGCTGCCCCGCTGGTGCTGGCATTGGGATAGTAAGTGGGCGCGTAGTCTTCCCCGCTGACCATAAGGAACTGATCTTCGGGCGCGGTGGGTTCGCGGCGATAGTTCGCGATGAGCAGGTAGCGGCCGGCATAGAGGCCGGGGATGCGGAATTCGCCGATGTCGTTGGTGATGGTGTTGGCGGCGTTGATGACTTCGCGGTAGCCTGTGCGGGTGCTCATCTGCAGGGCGACGATCTGGGCGTTTGGCACGGGGTCGCCGTCATGATCGATGACACGGCCGGCGAGGACGCTTTGCGGGGTGAGCGCGAGTTCGATGTCGCGAACGGATCTGCCCTCCTTCAACTCCAACGGCTGCGAAGGCGTGCCGAGTCGGCCGAGGATGAAGCCCGCGCGCATGCCGGTAAGCAGGTAGCGGCCGGGCGGGACGTCCCGAAACAGGAAGCGGCCCTCGGAGTCCGTGATGATGACGCGGGTCTCCTTGCCTTTGGCGTTGAAGGGAGCCAGGGTGACCTGGGTTTTCCGCAGGGCTTCGCGGGTTTTGAAGTGCACAGCGCGGCCGGCGAGTTCCACCGTGGCCACGGGCGGACTGCCAACCTGCGCAAACCACAGCCATGCGGTGAGAACAGCACCCAGCATTAGCCGCTATTGTAACGATGTCAGTCGCTGGCTGCCTGAATGGAGTGCAGGCGCGCGGCGAAGCGCTTTTCGCCGCCAGGCCGCACCAGGTCCGCGAGCGTGTAGCCATCCAACTCATGCAGAAACGCCTGCAGCGCTCCTTCAAGGATTCCCTTCAATTGGCAGACCGGGACAATGGGGCAGGTATTGGTCTCCTCATCGAAGCATTCGACGATGCGGAAGCCGGGCTCCGTGTGACGTACCACGTCGCCGATGCGGATGTCGGCCGGCGGCTTGCCGAGTTGCAGACCGCCGGAGCGGCCGGGCAGGATACGGATATAGCCAAACTCGCCGAGGCTTTGCGCCACGCGCACCAGGTGATGCTTGGAGATGGCGAACGCGTCGCTGATCTCCGCCGTGGTTACGGTACGGCCGGGCGCGTTGGCCAGATAGAGAAGCATGCGCAACGAATAGTCCGCATGAAGCGTCAGATGCATCTGTTCTTACAGTAGCGCGGCGGGCTTCGCGGCGGCGGGCAGGAAAGCGTCGGCGAAGATCTCGCGCATGGGCATGCCGGCCAGGAACAGCTTCTTCTTGAGGACATTGACCAGGGCCGGATCCCCGCAGAAGTAGCCGCGCCAGGGCTTCCAATCGCGCTTGCCGCCAAGAATAGCCTCATCCAGCGGCGTGAGGGTGGGGTGATACGCCACCTGCGGATGACTGGCGGCCAGGCTGCGCAGTTCATCCACCAGATACAGGCCCTGTGCGTTGCGCGCGCCATGGTAAAGCAGGATGGGACCGGTGTGGCCCTGCCGCAGGGCATCGCGCACGATGCCGTACAGCGGCGCCAGGCCCGTGCCGGCTCCTGCCAGCAGCAGCGGTTGCGCGGCGTCGCGTTGCGTGTAGAAGCAGTCGCCGAGCGGGCCCTGGATGGTCAGCGTATCGCCCACCGCCGCCTGGCCGTGCAGCCAGCCGCTCATCTGCCCGCCCTCGATGCGCCGCACATGAAACTCCAGCGCACGCTCTTCGGGAAGACTAGCGATGGAATAGCTGCGCGACAGGCCGGGCCGCAGGAAAGTCACGTACTGTCCGGCGCGATACGGCAGCGCGGCGGCGGTTGTCAGGCGGACGCGCATAACCGTTTCGCTGAGTCTGGCCAGTTCCGCAATCGCGGCTTCCACGCGCAATGCGTCCCCCGGCAGCCCGATCTCCAGGTCCTGCTCCGGGCGCGCGACACAACTGAGAAAGTAGCCCTGCGCCTTCTGGTTGTCCTTCAGACCCTTCTGCGCCTCGGCGGGCGGCATGCCCGTCGAGCAACGCATGAGGCAGCTTTGACAAAGTCCGGCCCGGCAGGAGTGGGCCACAGCCTCCCCCTGCCGTTCCAGTGCTTCCAGCACGGTCTCTCCCGCATGAATGCCGAAAGCCCGGCCATTGTAGCGAATCTCAGGCATGCGCTGACGAGCCCCGCGACAGAACGTCATCGCGAACGCTGTTGGCCAGCTTGGCCACTTCTTCGATGTCCGCCTGCGGCACGCCCAATTCCTGCAAGGTCTGCCCCAGCAGTTCAACCACGGCGTCGACGTGCGAGTCATCTAAGCCGCGGCTGACCAGATGCGCATGGCCTTTGCGCATGTCGAGACCGCTGTAGTTGGCCGGGCCGCCGAAAACCATCGTCAGGAATGCCTTCTGCTTGGCCGCCTGGCGCTCCATATCCACGTCATCGAAAAAGCGGCTGATCCGCTCGTCCTGCAACACCTTGCGGTAGAAGATATCCACCGCGGCATCGACGGCGGGCGCACCACCGAGTCGTTCGTACAAAGAGGGCATCTGAGGTTTTTCCTTTCAACTTGGGAAGGCCGGCACGGATGCGCCGGTCAAAGATGCATTCAGAATACTTGTTTTAACTTAGGCCGGTCAACAGGTTATTTCACCCATGTTTCGGGCCGCCGGAAGTCTTACCGTGCGCTGCTATTGAGTCAAAAGGACAGCTGGCTCACTGGCAACCCGCTGCGTGGAAACCCGGAGCGGCAAGGCGCCCGCGGGCGTGCCGGATGGCAGGGTGAAGCGGACCAGATACCGTCCTTGCCGGTCGAGAGCGGCGCTGGCGCGCACCGAAGAAGTACCGACAAGCACCTCGACTGTGGCGCGGACATTCCCGTTCTGGGTGACGGCGCCGAGTCCGGTACACACGATCTCGATAAGGTCGCCCGGGCGCGCGGGCGCTGATGGGGTAATGGGAACGGCCGCTGTTTCGCGGACAACGGAAGCGGCGGCAAACTCGGATTCGGGTTGACGGAAGATGCCCGGCGCAGCAAGCCCCACTAACACCGGATAAGGAGTTGATAGGGTCTGGCCGCGGCGCACCGTGAGGTGTTGCAGTTGGCCTGCAGGGATATCTTCCGGGACAAGGGCGGAGATCCGATCGGGGGCGACCCGGAGCAGGGGAAGGACATGATCGCCGATGGTGACCGACGTAGACGCGAGCATGGCCGGGAGCGTAGAGTTGCCGGCCGCTACGGTTTCGGTGGCGAGGCGAAGGCCGTGAATATCGATCAGCGAGCCCGGACCGACGAGGCCCTCGGCTTTGCCGGAAGCAGGATTGCGGATGGCCTGCGACGGAGCGAGCACTGGGGCGACGAGGGACTCCACCACGAGACCAGTCACGGGGACGAGGGCGGTGTCGAGTTTGCGAGCTTTGTCAATGGCGGCGATACGCATGGTAACGAAGCCGGTGTCGGCGGAGGGGACCCAAGTTGAGTTCCAGCGTCCCGCTTCGGGGGAGATGAGCGCGCGGGCGGGGTCGCCGTTGGAGAAACTCGCGCCGAGATTGGCCGAGGGTGCGGGATTGCCGCAGTCATCCACGATCAGCATCTCCGTACCAACCGGAGATCCGCCGGAGACGACGAACTGTTCTTCGAGGGAGGTAAGCAAGGGAAGGAAGCGAGTGGGAGTGCAGGTTCCGGCTGCACGCACACTGTCTTTGGCGAGACCGGCGGCGCCGGGGTCGTAGACGACAAGCAGAACGTTGATTGTACGATTGATTCCTTTTGGGAAGCTGATGGTGACCCGGCCCTCGTAGGTACCTCGCTGCAGCCCTTGCGGGTTAGCGCGGAGGCGGATGGTGCCGGAGTTGGTACCGCCGCGCAGTGGCAGAAGCTCGGGAGTAACGGAGAGCCAGTTACTGCCGTTCAACGTGAATGGCTTGGCCACGGCGTCGATGTTATCGCCGGACTTGTTGAATACGGACACTTCGCGTTCGGGGAGAACAGGGCCGCCGATCGGAGTCGTAAAGATGACGCCGGAGGGTTCCACGGCCATGCCGATGAAGCTTCCTTTGGGCAGCACACGAAGAGTGACGCCGACCGACTGCGAGCCATTCTCGGCGTCGGGAGCCCGGAAGATGACCTCGCTGTAGTACTCACCGGGGCGGAGTCCAGCGGCATTCACCGCGAACAAAACGTTCGGAGTCTGGGCGGCTCCTCCGGGGCCTACTCCGCTCGACCCGTTCGTTCCGATGAGAGTCAACCAGGAAGAAGTGGCGGCGGCAGAAGGAGCAATCGCCGCGGTCCAATTCATAAGGCCCTGGCCGACGTTGAGGACCCAGACATTCTGAGTTTCGCTGCCGAAGCCTTCGATGGCGGTGAAGCTGAGGCCGCTATGGGAGAGGCGCATGCTGCGTTGGGCCGCACTGACGTTAAGGACCACGGGCACGACCGTAGTCGCGGCGTTGGCGCCGGAGCCGCGAATGCGCACGCTTCCTTTGTAGGTTCCGGGCTCCAGGCCGGCGGGATCGGCTTCGACAAGGACGAATGAGGGGTTGGAGTCGTTGACGTCGGTGCGCGTTGTGGAAGTCTTGAGCCAGTTCCCTCCGGCAGCGGTTTCGGTTTCGAGTTCGACACGAAGGAGATTGCGGCCGGGATTGGTGAGGTGCAGTTGCTGCGGCTCCGAGGAGCCCTGACGGGTGACCGCAAACGTGATGAGTTCCGGATCGGCTTTAACGCTGGGGGCCACCGGTTCGGAAACAACAAGCCGCACGGGGATGCGGGTGGAACTGCCCCCCTGCGCCGCGCGGATGGTGACGGCACCTTCATAGATGCCGGCATCCAAGCCGATGGGATTAATGTTGACCTTGATCACGGCCGGGGCAGAGGCGGTCTCCGGCGTCACGCGGAGCCATCGTCCGGCCGCGGGTGTGGTGACAGTGGCGCTTGCTTCGATGGGCAGAGTGCCAGAGGAGGTGCTGACGACGATATCCTGCGCGGGCGGCGGTTCGCCATTGATCTGGTGATTGAAGACCAGCCCGGTTTGCACGATAACCAGGGAGATGTTTTGGGTAGGAGGAGGTACGGTCAGCCGCACCGGAATGTCGATACGGCTGGCATCGTTGTTGAAGAAGACCGTTACCTGAGCGGTGTAGCTTCCCGGTGCGAGATTGGCGGTGTCGGCGCTGACCGTGATGACGGCCGGTGTGGTACGGCTGGCGGAGGACGCTGCCAGCCAAGGCTGGTCGGTTGCCACGCGAAAGGCCGATGCTGGTCCATTGCTATCGATGCGCAGGGACGCCGAACTGCTTCCGGTCAAGGCGAGGGAGCTTGGGAAGGCAGTGAGCTGGGAGGCAGGCGTGAGCGTGAGTTTTACGGGGACCACCAGAGGGCTGTTGACAACGCCGGTCGCGGTAAGCGTAATGGCGCCGTCGTAAGTTCCCGCGTCCAGCCCTTCGGTTGCGGCGCTGACGTTGATGGTGAATGGCGTGGTTCCGGTGATAGGGGCGACGCGCAGGAAGGATCCGCTGGCGGCAACGGTTACTGCGCGCGGCGGACCGGAACTGGATGTGACGTCGAGAGCCTGGGCACCACCGCCGACAAACGAGAGGAGATCACGCGAGATCTCCAGGCGGACGGGCGCTTCGGGAACCGTTAGACGAACTTCGCCAGACGCCAGTGCGAGTTCAAATCCTGACGAGAAACGCTGCGTGAATACCACAGAAGCGCGATATTGCCCGGGCTCGCCCGGCGGCACAATGCGAAATTGAAAGGAGATAGTTTCACTGGTAACCGTGGCGGTGGAGGGTGTCACGACCAGCCAGGGCGAACTCGGGCCGATGGTTGCGGTGATGGTGCCTTGTGCGCGATTGGTCCGCAGATTGAGTGTCCCCATGACAGGCTCGGAGGTCACAATCTCCACCAAGCCGCTTGTCTCGAATCGCAGTGTGGGAGCAGCCTCGCGGATCGTGATAATGACCATGCGCTCGAAACTGGAAATAGATACGCCGTTCGGGAGAACGATCTGTCGGTCAATTGCAGCCCTAACCGTGGATGTGAATGTGCCTGCAACCGTTGGAGTTCCGCTGATCACTCCAGTCGCGGCATCTATGGTGAGACCCGGAGGGAGATCGGTTGCCGTCCAACTACTTCCAACAAGTCCGGCAGGAAGAATGCTGGGCAACGAACATGGGGCAGAATAGGGAGCACCGACCTGGCCGGTGGGAGGCAGACTGCAATTGAGTTGAACGGGTGTCGCGCCAGACTGTTCGATGGTGATTGCGATGAACCGGACAAGGCCGGCGCCCGTGGCTCCGACCGCAGTGATCCCCACAACGAAATCGCCAACTTGTGTGGGGATCCCGCTAATCACGCCCGTCGCACCCATCGTGAGGCCGGGGGGAAGCCCCGTCGCCGACCATCGAAACGGGGCTTCCCCTCCAGTCGCCGAACAAATGGATTGATAGTTCTCGCCAACCCTCCGCACGGGAGGGGTCGAGCAGTTTATGGCGGATATGGGCGACCCAAGAACATTAAGAAGAGGGGAATTGGAAGCCGTAGCGGGTGGCTGTTTGGAATCGGTGACCCGAACCGTTACCGGGAACTGACCTGCGACGGTCGGGACGCCGCTGAACACGCCGGTTCCTGGATTAAAGGTCACTCCGGACGGTAGTTGTCCGAAAGTGAGCTCCCAGCGATAGGGAGGTAACCCGCCGGTAGCCGGACAAGAGGCACTGAAATCCTGACCAACGTTGCGAATTTGCTGGATACAGGACATTCGCAACGGTTGCTCCACAACATCGATTAGAAACCGTGAATCCAGAGCCAGTTCTTCGGCTGGACTGTTCAAGACGTTCCCTGCGAAGCGGTAGACGCCGGCCAGTATCATGCTGAATGCAACGGCATACCGGCCGGGTCGCGCCGGAACCGTGATCCGGCCACTCACTTCTATCGAAGAACCGGGACTTACGGGCTGCAACGGGAGGATGTCACCGGAGTAATTTTCCGCGGTGTTCGGATCTCCGTAACCAACACTCAGGAAGTAGGCGTTGTCACGGTATGTTGGCTCCACTGGTGACCAGGTGGTGGAACCGGTGTTTTGCACGCGAACCCGCACTTCCAGCGACCCGCCTGAAGCAACGCTAATCGGAGCAGATTGGGGAGCGGGAGCGAGAACCGTGATCTCGGCGCGATCCTGGGCTTCTGCCGGCGAGATCGATAGCCAGAGCAGTGCGAGGACAACCACAATCGGCATGCGTGAACAGTCTACCGAAAGCGTGCGGTCTGAGACAATCGGTGCAACTACCGTAAGGCTTGTTGAATTGCCGCTGCTGCCAAGGGCTCCATCACGGCGTACCCCTCTTCATTCGGGTGCAGGCCATCGTAGGTCAGCTCTTTCTTGAGCAGGCCGGCATCGTCGAGCATGGCGGAGTAATAGTCCAGGTAGATAGCACCGGAGCCGGCGGCGTAGCCCTTCATCCACGCGTTCAGGGCCTTGATCTTTTCCATCGGGCGGCGCTCGCTTTGGTTGCGGTGGTAGTCGCAGATGGGCAGCACTGACGCCAGCACAACCTTGATGCCGTTCGCCATGGCCAGTTCTGCCATGGTCTGGATATTGCCCTGAATCTGCTCCAGGGTCATGGGGCCGGTGTTGCCGGCGATGTCATTGGTGCCTGCCAGAATCACGACGGCCTTAGGCTGATGTGCCAGCACGTCGGGGCGGAAACGGATGAGCATCTGCGGCGTGGTCTGCCCGCTGATACCTCGATTGATATAGGGCTTGCCGGCGAAGAAATGCTGGTATTTGCGGCCCCAGGCGTCGGTGATGGAATCGCCCATGAACACCACGCGATCTTCGCCGGGCTTGGGAGCCTGCACCTTGGCATTGTCGGCGGCGTAGCGGCCCAGGTTGGCCCAGTCGCGGAGGGTGCGCTGCATACGTTCCACGTCGGGCGCGGGCTGTTGCGCGAACAGGCAGATGGCAGTCAGTGGGAGAAGGAGGGCGGAGATTCGCATCTCCGCCATATTACCGCGATGGAAGAAGCTGGCTCAGGTCGTCGATCCAGAAGTCGGGCTCGAAGCAAGCCATCTCTTCCCGCTTGCCGTAGCCCCAGGTAACGGCACAGGTACGAACGCCGGCCGCCTTGCCCGCCGCCATGTCGGCCGGAGAGTCGCCCACCATCAGGACGTCTTTGGTATCGGCGCCGCCCAAACCCTCAATGGAACGGAGGATCACATCGGGCGCCGGCTTGGCCGGAAAGCCGTCCGTGCCCTGCACGTGGTCGAAGTAAGACACCAGCCCGAACTGTTCCAACACGCTGCGGACTGTCTGGCTGCTCTTGGTGGTGGCTGTCGATTTGCGGCCGCGCAACCGGGCCAATGCCTCCGGCACGCCGGGATAGACGCGGGTGGCCGAATGCTCCCGCGCCAGGTAGATCGTGCGATAGCGGGCCAGCAGGTCCGCCTTGGTCGCCTCATCGCACCCAGGCAGAACGTCTTCGAAGAGATCGTAAAGGTGACGGCCGATATAGCCCCGCAGAAAGGCCGTTTCGCACTTGCCGGCGGGGGTGGTCTCCAAAACGGCGCTGACGGCACCGCAGATATCCGGGGCGGAATCTACGAGGGTGCCGTCAACGTCGAAGAGGTAAACAGGGAAGGCCGGGATCACGCCGGTTGAGGGCCGGGGCCCTCCATCAGTCCGGGAACACGGATGTCGCTGGAAGGCCGCGTGACGGTGGAGGCCTTATCGCCGCCCGCTTTGAACGCGGGAAGCGGACTGGTGCCCTCCATCAACTGGCGAACCTCATGGCTATCCAGGACCTCGCGTTCGAGCAGCGCTTCGGCGACGCGAACCATGGCATCGCGATTGTCTTCGATGATACCTTTGGCACGGTCATAACCGGCGGCGATAAAGCGGCGAACCGCCTCGTCGATGCGCTGCGCCGTCTCTTCGCTGTAGTCGCGGTGGGTGTTGATCTCACGGCCCAGGAAGATCTGCTCGTCCTTCTTGCCGAAGCTGAGCGGACCAAGTTCGCTCATGCCCCATTCGCATACCATCTTGCGAGCGAGTTCGGTTGCCTTTTCGATATCGTTGCTGGCACCGGCGCTCTTCATATTGCAGAAGATTTCGTCGGCGATGCGGCCCGCCATCGATACGGCAATCTGCGCCTCGGCCTGTTCCTTGGTGTAATCCACCTGGTCGCCTTCGGGCAGGAACATGGTCACGCCGAGCGCCATCCCGCGGGGGATGATGGTGACCTTGTGCAGCGGCATGGCTTCGGCGATCTTGGCCGCGACCACGGCATGGCCGGCCTCGTGATAAGCGGTGTGCTTCTTTTCCGAATCGCTGATGATGCGACTCTTCCGCTCGACACCCATCAACACCTTGTCCTTCGCCATCTCAAAGTCATGCATCGTCACGACTTTGCGGTTCTGGCGGGCGGCGATGAGCGCCGCTTCATTGACAAGGTTGGCGAGGTCCGCGCCGGCGAACCGGGGCGTACCGCGGGCAATCAGAGCAAGTTCGACGTCGTCACCCAGCGGGATCTTCTTGGTGTGTACCTTGAGGATCGCCTCCCGGCCGCGGACATCCGGCAGGTCCACCACCACGCGACGGTCAAAACGACCGGGGCGCAGCAGGGCCGGATCGAGCACGTCCGGACGGTTGGTTGCGGCTACCAGGATGACGCCTTCGTTGGACTCGAAGCCGTCCATCTCGACCAGCAACTGGTTCAAGGTCTGCTCGCGCTCATCGTGGCCGCCGCCCAGACCAGCACCGCGGTGCCGCCCGACCGCGTCGATTTCGTCGATGAAGATGATGCAGGGGGCGTTCTTCTTGCCCTGTTCGAACAGGTCACGCACGCGGCTGGCACCGACACCGACGAACATCTCGACGAAGTCCGAGCCGGAGATGGAGAAGAACGGAACGTTGGCTTCGCCCGCGATGGCGCGCGCCAGGAGGGTCTTACCGGTGCCCGGGGAGCCGATCAGCAGGACGCCTTTCGGAATGCGGCCGCCGAGTTTCTGGAACTTCTGGGGTTCGCGCAGGAACTCGATGATTTCCTGCAGTTCTTCCTTGGCTTCTTCCACGCCCGCAACGTCTTTAAACGTCACCTTCTTCTGCTGCGACGAATGCAGCCGGGCGCGGCTCTTTCCGAAGCTAAGCGCTTTATTTCCACCAGATTGCATCTGGCGCATCATAAACACCCAGAACGCCAGCAGGAGCACGAAGGGCACGGCGTTAATCAGGATGGAAACCCAGTTGCTGGTACCTACTTCCTTGATGTCCATGATCACGCGCTTTTCGGTCAGCGTGCGATACAGTTCCGGGTAGTTCAGCGGGATGGTGGTGCGGAAGCCCGTGTCGTCATTAAAGGCGCCATGGACTTCGTTGCCGGTGATGCTCACCGACTTGACGCGTCCGGACTCCACTTGCGACAGGAAACTGGAAAACGTGAGCTGCTGCTCAGTGCGCGTCTTACCGGCGCGGACGACTGTCCACAGCAGAACGGCGACGCAAATCAAGACGACCCAAAAAATCGCGGTCTTTAAGTTCGAGGTCATGACCCTTCCTTAAGAATACCTCTCCGGTGCCGCGGCCGATGAGCGGAACGGTGAGGCGCCACACCACACGACAACCAGTGCCACGGATGCCCTAGTTGTACTGACGTAAAACCCTATCAATTTGATTCCTAAGCTATCACTTTTTCTTGTGGCTCGCGAACGCCGACCGCGAACGGGGCGTTCGGCTGGTGTCGGAATCGCTCGGCAACCCCAAACTGGCGGGACCACACGATGGTTGCGTCCCCCGTCTCTATAATCGGCCAGAACCGCCGTTCCCATAAGGGGATTCGCGCCAACTGGAACATCTCTTTGATGTTTTTTGCTCCCGATCGACCGGCGGGCTGATAGCGGTCGCCCGGCAGCCAGTAGCGCAGCCGGAACGGCGTGTCGGTGGTTTCCGCGGACAACCATACCCACCCAGCCTCTTCGTCTCCAGTATAACCACTTTCTTTCAAACGGGTTTCCAATTCCGTACCGTCCGGTAAACATGTGCGGCCCGGCACCGCCAACTCCACCTCCACCATCCGGTTCATGGGCGGCTCGGCGCCCAACCGCATCACCCGCACCCAATCGAAGGACCGGAACACATCGAGCCCCGCCAATTGCAGCCGGCCCGATCCTTCCTGCTGCCCCATCAATGCCAGCACCGCCTCGGTGTGCCCGAACTCCAATTCCTTTAAATCACCCTTCACCCGCTCGAAGACACCCCTCAGGCAGCGCCTAGCCGCCGCGACGGGCTGCGCACGCAAGGCGTCACACGGTAGTTCCAGCGACCCGAACCGCCCCTTCCGGCAGTTCCGTTCCAGCCACTTGTTGACGTAGCCGGCCCAGAAGGCCTCCTCGTCCTTCGCCAGTTCCGCGGTCCGCCCCAGTTGTGCCACCAAGCCCGGGTTATACTCCTGAACCAAATGCGGCAGTAGCTGGTGCCGGATCCGATTCCGCGTGAAGGCCGGATCGGCGTTCGTCGCATCTTCCACCCAGTCGTGGCCCCGGTCCCGCAGCCAGGTTTCCACTTCCGGCCGGGTCACCTCC
>JAEUQF010000377.1 GCA_016789745.1 Bryobacterales bacterium | reverse complement strand
GCTGCTGGACGACCTGAATCATCTCGACGTGGAGACCGTTCTTTCGTGACCGAAGCCCAGAGTTTGTCCACCAAGCGTGCCGAAGTCGAATGGCACAATTTCGCGAGTTTCGGCCAACCCGAACGCGCCCTCGCCGTGTATGCCGAAGAAAACCAGCGGCGCGGCATGGTGATCCGCCACCAGCAGGAGTTCATCGGGCCGCTGTCGCCGTTCCTCGAAATCGGCTCGGCGGCCGGCCACACCAGCTACATGATGGAGAACGAGTTCGGTGCCTCCGGCTTCGCGCTCGATCTGTCGGCCGACGCGCTGCGCCACGGCGTACACCTCATGGACACCTGGAAGCTGTCAGCCGCCCCCATCCGCATCGCCGGCGATGCGGCCAACCTGCCGTTCCGCGACAACTCGCTCCGCTTCGTGATGGCGTTCCAGATGCTCAGCCAGTTCATGGGCATGGAGCGCGTCTTCGAGGAAGTGAAGCGCGTGCTCATGCCCGGCGGCATCTTCTTCTTCGCCGAAGAGCCGTTGAAGCGCATGATGACGCTGCGCCTCTACCGCTGCCCCTACGTGGAGCAGATGAAGCCCTGGGAGCGCAAACTGCACGAATGGGGCTTGCTCGGCTACCTGGTCCGCGACGTGATCGGCGCACACCAGGAGGAAAGCTACGGCATCCGCCAGAACCACACCATGGGCCTGAAGGAATGGCATGCCATGGTGGGCCGGCACTTTGCCGACCAGCGCTACCAGATCTTCGTGCCCGAACGCGGCTGGGGCGAGACCATCGTCAAACGGCTGGCCATACGGCTGGACCCCTACGGGTCGGAATGGCGGGCGGCGAAACTGCTGGGCGGCACGCTGGCCGCGGCCTGTCGGAAAGCCGGCGAGTCGCCCGTGGTGCCGTTCGACAAGTCGCGTTTTGAGACGCTGCTACGCTGCCCGGATTGCCATCGCGATCTGTCCCGCACGCCCGAAGAGTCGCTGGTCTGCGCCGCCTGCGGCTACCTTTGCCCGAACGAAGGCGGTGTCTATAACCTGCTGCCTTCGAAGGAAAAGAAGGAGCTGTATCCGGGCAATGCCGAGGATCTCATCGACTTCAGCCTGCCCGGTCACGAAGCCAAGCTGCTGGAAGGCTGGCATGAGCTGGAAGGCGTTTTCGGCAATAAGTATCGCTGGATTGGCGCGCGGGCGACGGCGAAATTGAGGAGCCTGCGGCGGACCCCGCAGCGGCTGCGTATCCGCGGCCTGGCTCATGAGAGCAGCTTTTCCAAAGGCCAGGCGCCGCGGGTGGAGGTGCGGTTAAACGGCGCGCCGCTCCAGACCTGGACCATCGAACGCACCGGGCTGTTTCTGTTGGAGGCCGATGTGCCGGAGGCGCCCGAGTATCACATCGAGATCCTGGCGTCCCCCACCTGGAGCGCGCCGCCGGACAAGCGTACGTTTTCGGTGAACGTGAGTATGATTCGCCTGGTGCCGCGCGATTAGTTGGCCACGCCGTCAGGCCAGCACGCGTTCCATCACCGCGAACAGCTCGGTTGGATTGATGGGCTTGGTCACATAGCCGTCCATCCCGGCGGCGATGCACTCGGCTTCGTCATCCTTCATGGCGTGGGCCGTGAGGGCGATCACCGGCATGTGATGGCCGGTATCCCGTTCCGACTGGCGCAGCCGCATCACGGCCTCGATGCCGTCCATGACGGGCATCTGCAGGTCCATCAGAATCAGGTCGTACTCGCCACGATACACGGCGTCGAGAGCTTCGGCTCCATTCACGGCAACGGTCACCGAATGACCACGCTTTTCGAGCAGCCTTACGGCCAGCCGCTGGTTGATGGCGTTGTCTTCGGCCACCAGGATCCGCAACTGCCGCAGTGACGCCGTGAAACGATTGTGGGCCACGTCGGGCGGCGGCGCCGCCTTCGGCTCCCCTTCAAAAATCTCGGTCAACTCCGGCTCGCAGACCGGCTTGGTCAGCGTTCGTTTCAACCCCATCCGCGCGGCCCGCTGGCGCAGCGAATGGGTGCGTGCGGCGCGCAGCATCGGAACAATCTGCTGCGCGATGCCGGCATTGAGAATCTGGCGGGCGATCTCCATGGTGTCGGACCCGCTGAGGTGTGCGTCTAGCAGAACCAGATCAAAGGCCACCGTCGAGCTGCCGAGGGCCCGCATCAGTTCGTCCCCGTTTGAGGCCGTGGTCACCAGCGCGCCCCAGCGCTCCAGCGCCGTGCGGATCGACTCCCGGCTGGGCGCATGTTCCTCCACCAGCAGCACGCGTTTGGAAAACGCCGGATGCAGACCATCGGGCATGCCATCCTCCAGCGATAGCTGCATCGGAATGGTGAACCGGAACGTGCTGCCTCGGCCCACCTCGCTTTCCACCTCCAGCTTGCCGCCCATCAGCCGCACCAGTTGCAGCGAAATCGCCAGGCCCAGCCCGGTGCCGCCGAAACGGCGGCTGATGCTGCCATCGGCCTGCCGGAACGACTCGAAGATCACCTCCTTGCGATCGGGCGGGATACCGATGCCGGTATCGGCCACTTCGAAGCGGATGCAGAGGCCCTCGGTCTTCACCTCCGCCAGTGAGACGCGCAGCAACACCTCGCCGCGTTCGGTGAACTTGATGGCGTTGCCCAACAGGTTGATCAGCACCTGGCGCAGGCGGTGGCCGTCGGAGACCAGGCGTACCGGCACATTCGGCTCGCGGACCACCGCCAGTTCCAGCCCGCGCTCATGGGCGCGTAGCGCCATCATCCGCATCACCTCAGAGAGCACGGCCGGCAATTGCATCGGCGCATGCTCAATGGTCAGTTTGCCCGCCTCCACCTTGGAAAAATCGAGGATGTCGTTGATAACGGTGAGCAGCGCATGCGCGGAGCTTTTTACCAGCGTGAGGTTTTTGCGCTGCTCCTGGCTTAAGGGAGAATCCAGCGTGAGGTCAGTCAGCCCGATGATGCCGTTCATCGGCGTGCGGATTTCGTGGCTCATGTTGGCCAGAAACTCGCTCTTTAGGCGTGTGGCGGCTTCGGCCCGTTCCTTGGCCGTGATCAATTCGCGGTTCAGGTTCACCAGGTCCGCAGTGCGGGCGGCCACCTGCGCCTCCAGCCGTTCGCGCTGCCGGGCCAGTTCGGCATCGCGCATCTCGATGACCGACAACATACCGTTGAAGGCGTCAAAGAGCGCCCCGATTTCGTCGTCATCGAACTTGCGGGCGCGTACAGTGTAGTTCTTGTCTTCCGAGATCTGCCGCGCGACGTTGGCCAGTTCCAGGATGGGCTGCGAGATCAGCCGCTGCAGGCGTGCGGAAACCAGGATGGTGAGAAGGGTGCCACCCAGGGCGAAGGCCACCGACAGGAGCAGATAGCGGAGCAGGGTGGAGCGCCAGCCGCGCAGGTCTGCCTGCAGGTATAAGGTACCCACCCGCTCGCCGTCATGCGAAACGGGAACGAAGGACTCCACCATGTTGCCGCGCTGCTGGTAGGGCTGTTGTTCGGGGTACTTCGGCAACGGACCCTGGACGCCGGCGCCCGCTTTTCGATAGGTGGAGAACAGGGTACCGTCGGCGCCGAACAGCACCGCGGCCCGCACGAACTGGTCGGCCTCGATCTGGCGGAGCGTCTCCTCGGCGGCCGGCGCGTTTTCAAAGACCAGCGGCGCGGTGGCACCAGCGGCCAGGATGGCGCCCAGCGTATTGATGCTCTCGCGCACGCGCCGCTCGCTGGTCAGCGCCTGGTAGCTAAGAAAGGCGACGCAGGTCAGCCATTGCGCCAGGCAGGCAGCCACCGTGATGACAACGATGAGCTTGTGCTGGATGGAACTGCCCCGCAGGTTGCGTAGCAAAAGATCCTACTCCGTGAGCGTGTCGGGACGGGCAACACGGACCACGCGCAGCAGCCCCGGATGGAACGCCAGATTGGCACGACGCGCCGCGTCGGTATTGAGCAGAAACATCTTCGTGCCCTGCTGTTCGCGAAGTTCCACCATGCCTCCCATCTGGCTGAAGCCCACCACCACACTCACCGTGAGCGTAGGGGTTCCTTCCAGACCTCGCAGCACATCGCGCGCCCGCCCGGCGTGGCTGCGACCCACCAGCACGATATGACAGCGCCGGGCTTCCTCCAGCGTTCCCACGTGCTTGACCAGCAGCGGCCGCCCGCGTTCGGCTACCAGCCCGGGCGCTACCATCTCGCCGCCGTCCGGCCCCAACAGACCTACGACGACGGGACCGGAGCGGACTGCTTCCGGCCACTGCACGAACGACGCCAGCCGTACCAGCCACTCGCCGTTCTCTCTTCCCTCGCCAGCCTTCCCTTCCGCCGCCCAAAGACAACACAACAGAGCGACCAGGAGTCGTAACATCCAAGCCTCCTGCTGCCCTCATCGCCTGTATACGTTATTTTGTGAGTTGGAACCAGTCCGCAATCGAGTCAGAAAATTCCGAGTACGCTACCTACTCGTAGCGCAGTGCTTCGGCCGGCAGAATACGTGTGGCGTTCCGTGCCGGATAGATGGTGGCCAGCACACTGACAACAATGGCGCCGCCCGCCACCCAGATCGCATCCAGCCAGCGCGGCTCAAACGGCACGTGGCTAAGCGCGTATACCTGCTCGTCCAATCGGATCAGCTGCCAGTGATCAGCCGCAAAACTGATCCCGTAGCCTAGGATTAATCCGATGATTGTCCCGCTGCCCCCAATCAACAGCCCCTGCATCAGAAAAATTCGACGGATCTGCTCCCGCGTCGCCCCCATCGACAGCAGCACCGCGATATCCCGGTACTTCTCCATCACCATCATCACCAGCGAGATCAGGATATTCAGCGCCGCCACCAACTGAATCAGCCCTATCGTAATAATCGTAACGAAGCGTTCCATCTTCAACGCATTCAAAATGTTGCGGTTCTGCTCCATCCAATGCGTGGCGGCCAGGTCCTGGCCCAGCACACCCTCGGCCGCCTTGGCGACGTTCACCGCTTCCTCCACCGGCGCCACCTTCACTTCCACCGCATTGGCCACGTCGCCCAGCGACAGCACGCGCTGCATCTGCTGGATGGACATAAAACCCCAGGCCGAATCGAGATCAAAGAAGCCGGACTCAAAGATGCCGGCAACGCGGAAGGTGTAGTAGGCCGGACGCACGCCCATGGGCGTCATCTCCCCTTGCGGGCTGATCACGGTGACGCGGCTGTTGACGCGCATGCCCAGGGTCTGGGCCAGGCGCGAACCGAGAATCAGCGACGGCGTGCCGTTGTCGGACAGTTCATCGAGCGAGCCGGCCTTGAGGTTGCGCTGCAGGTCGGCACGAGGGCCGGCCGCCGTGAGGTCGATACCTTTGAGGATCGCCCCGGAAGGCTGCATGGGCCCTTGCAGGAAGACGCTGCTGTACAACGTCGGTGCGGCCGATTCGACGTGCGGCAGCGCGCGCACCTTGGCAATCACCTCGCGATAGTTGGCGATGCCGGTGCCGGGGTTCCGCTCCATTACGGTGACGTGCGCGGTGGCCCCCAGCAGCGTCCGCTGGAGCGTGTTGCGAAAGCCATTGTTGATGGCAAGGGCGATGATCAGCGCCATCACACCGGCCGCGACGCCAATCACCGAAATCATCGTAATGATGCTGATGACCGCCTGTTTGCGTTTGGCGCGCAGGTAGCGCAGGGCAATGAACAGTTCGAAGGAAGCCATCCGGGGCTACCGCTTGACCACGATTTCGCGCAGGTGGTCGCGGGTCAGGAAGAACTTCACCGCAGTGAAGTTCTGGAACAGCCGCTCCACCGAGCGGTTGTTGAAGTAATTCTCGCGCTGGCGGAGTTCCTTCGGCTGAACGTGGATGGTCCGCCAGTCAACGATGCGGTACGCATAGGAAGGAATCACGCGGGAACGCTCGTCGGCGGGGGTATAGGCCAGCACCTGCGCCCCGCTTACCAGCACACTGCCCAGCCGCTGCACCACGGCCTCCAGGAGCGGCTGCGGCATGAACTGCAGCGTATCCCACACCAACACACCCCCGAAGGAGGCATCCTGGTAATTCAACGTCTGGTCCAGGAAATCTTCAATCTTGCGCGACTCCGACAGATTCGGGTCGCCCCAGATGGTATCCAGACTGTGGAGGACGTTTTCCGAACTCAGCCGGTGGCCGAGGCTCGTCAAATACGATATATTCGCCTGATTGGCGCCACCTAGATCAAGGATGGCCGAAGGCGGCTGGTCACGCAGGGTTACCAGGAACTGTTCCAGGGCACGGCTCTGGCGTGTGGTTTCGGTTCGCGGGAAGGAGGCCGGCCAGGTTTCCCCGCGCGCCGGGTCCAGTCCCTGCCTGCCGCGATCGGACACACCACTGGAGCCTCCACCGAGGATCGCACGTATCCGATCCCGCCACGCGCCTTGTGTTGGTCCGTTACCACTCATCGCCCAGGGCTACTGCAAGTATAGCGGCTGACGGTAGGAGAACGCCTGACTTCCCACCGTACAGCCGCTTCGATCCCGACCCGCTGACTCCGGCGCCGCGCGGTCTCCGTTATGCGGCCGTCGGAGCCGGGACTACGTTAGCGCTTGGCTTCCGTAATCGTGGCGCTATTGGAGGAAACGGCCGCTGCCTGCTGGCGCACGGGCACCGGCTGGGGCGCGGCGGGAGGCATCGGCGGGGCCTGCTTGCCGATGTCCTGCTTGATGATTTCGATGCTGCCCTTGAAATAGGCGCCGTCTTCAATGGCGACGCGGGCAGTGCGGATGTCGCCCACCAGCTTGGCTTCCTTGCGGATCTCCACCTTGTCGCTGGCTTCGACATTGCCGTGGATGGTTCCCACCACCACAACTTCGCGAGCCTTGACGTTGGCCTGCACGCTGCCGTTCGGCCCGATGGTCAGGCGGTGCTCCTGCAGCTCCACCGTCCCTTCGAACTGCCCGTCCAGGTACAGATCCTCACGGCTCATGATCTGGCCCTTGATGCTCACCGACTTGCCGATGGAGGCGGCAGCGGCGGATGGCCGGAACGGCTCCGGTTCTACATTCCGGGATGGCATGCTGGTGGACATCGGGATTCCCTCCTTGCTGCTCACGCTGGCCGGGGTAGGCGTATGATCGCTTTGCCTGGGCGTGTACTCTTCCTCTTTACGTCGAGACCACATGTGGAAGACTCCTTCTAGATGCCGCCGGGGGAGAGGGATGCGGCGCGGGTAGATCGAACTAACATCCTACTTCGCCGTGAAAAAGAAACGCAAGGATTTCGCGTAATTGCCTGTACGTGCGCGCGCCACCGCCCGCTTCCGTTTCACGCCATAATAAGGCAGTGGCAAAAACCAAAGACCTGGAAGTTCGTCTGGAACGTACTGAAGCGCAGCTGCGCCTTTTCCAGAAGGTGAGCCGCTTCATGGTACGCGAGATGAGCTTGCAGGAAGTGCTGCGGGGCATTGTCGACCTCATTGTGGAGTTCACCTCCTGCGATTCCTGCCTGGTGTACCTGATCGCCAACCAGGAACTGGTTCTGTGCGCCTCCAACAACCCGCATAGCTCCTCGGTGGGCCGCGTGCGGCTGAAAGTCAGCGAAGGCATCACCGGCTGGGTCGCCCGCGAACGGCGTATGGTGGCCATCTCGCGCGAGGCCTACAAGGATCCGCGCTTCAAGTTCTTCGGGGATCTGCCCGAAGACACCTACGAAGCTTTCCTCTCGGCCCCGGTCATCGCCCGCAACCGCGTGGTGGGCGTCATCAACGTGCAGCACCGCCAGCCGCACGCCCATACCGGCTCGGAGATGGAAGTGCTCACCACCGTCGGCGAACAGGTGGGCTGTCTGCTGGTGCTGACCCGCATGCCGGCCAACGCGCTTCAGACCATCAATCACGCCGACCTCGTCCTCAGCGCGCAAGGCATTCCAACCCGCGAAGTCGCCGGATGATCTCGCGCCGCCAACTGGCGCTGCTGCCTGCCGCGCTGGCCTCCGGTGCCGAGCCGGGCGGGTGGAAGGTGGCGCTGGAGTTCCCCGGACGCCTGAACGCAATTACGATCTCGGAAACCGGCTGGCCGGCGGCGGTGGGGGTGCGCGCCTCGAAGGGCGTACTGCTGTCGGGCGCGCGATGGGCCTCCAGCGACACACCGGAGACCTTCGTATCGATCGCCGCCCGCGGCGCCGGGCAGCTGCTGGTGGCTGCCGGAGCCTCCGGCATCTGGCGTTCCACCGATCGCGGCGCGAACTGGACGCTGGCCCAGAAGACCGACGGTCTGCTCCGCGTCTTCCTCCGCGACGAATACCTGGGCTACGCGGTGGGTTCGGAAAAAACCGTCCTCGAAACCGCTGATGGCGGCGAGACCTGGACGCCGCTCGACGCCGCCGCCCAACCCGGCACCGCGCCCGAGTTTACAACCTATCACTGGGTGGACTTCGTGACACCGCTGGTTGGCGTGATCACCGGCGTTTCCCGCCCCCCGCGCGACGGCCGGACGGAGGCCTATCCCTACTGGCTGGACGCCGATCGATCGTCACGGCGCAAGGAATGGCCGTCGGCGTCGATAACATTGGAAACGCGCGACGGAGGGCGGAACTGGAAAAATTCGCTCACTTCGATTTTTGGCCGTCTGAATCGCGTCCGATATTCGCGTACTGGTTTAGGGCTTACCCTGCTCGAGTTTCACGACGACTTCGAGTACCCCAGCGAGGTCTACGCTCTCGATTTGCGCAAAGGGTCTACCGACCGGGTGTTCCGGCGCAAGGATCGTGCCGTCACCGATGTGCTGCTGCAGTCCGGGCCTCGAGCCTGGCTGGCGTCCCTGGAACCTCCGGCGAACCCCGCCGAAGAGGCTCGCGGGCTGGTGCGCCTGTTCACTTCCGCGGACCTGCGGGATTGGCAGGAGATGCCGCTTCCCGTCGACGTCCGGGCGCAGCGGGTGTGGCTGGCGGGCAACCCGGCCGGACAGGTGCTGGCCGCCTGCGACAGCGGCGTTATCTTCACCCATGACGGCAACTTTGTAGAATCGAAGTGAATTCAACGTCAGTTTGAGATTCCCCTATCGAAGGAGCAGTTCCCTATGTTTCAGGCCACGCGCCGCCGGCGGACCTCCCCCCGCCTGGCCGCTCTCGCCGTCTGGCCCCTGCTGTTGACGGTGGCTGCCGGCGCTTCTCCCAGCCGCAGCCTCGCACCCGCGCCTTCCCACTCGCTGCAGGAGGATGCCCGGCGCCGCCTGGGCAAGACCCCGCTCTACTTTGAGCCCAACCAGGGCCAGGCGGATGCCTCCGTCCGCTACCTGGCCCGCGGCAACGGGTTTACCATCCTGCTCACCGGCACCGAAGCCGTGTTCGTCAACAACGGCACCCGCCAGCCCGTGCGGTTGCGCTTTGAAGGCGCCCGTGCGCCCGAACGCGCCGAACTGCTGGACCCCATCCCCGGCGTCAGCAATTACCTCCGCGGCAAGGATGCCGCCAAGTGGCAGACCGATGTCCCGCACTTTAGCCGCGTACGGTTCTACAACGTCTACCCCGGCATTGACCTGCTCTTCTACAGCAATGAGGGACGCCTGGAGTACGACCTGCTGGTTGCCCCCGGCGCCGACCCTTCCCCCGTCCGTATCCATTGGGACAGCGTCGATGCGACCAAACTGGAAGCCTCCGGGGACCTGGTGGTTTCCACCTCCGCCGGCGACCTCCGCCACAAGCGCCCCACCGTCTACCAGGAAATCGACGGCAAACGCCAGGAAGTGGCCGCGGCCTACGCCCCGCGCGGCGAAAACCGCTACGGTTTCCGCTTGGGCGACTGGGACCGCTCGGCGCCGCTGGTGATTGACCCGCTGCTGCTCTATTCCACCTACATGGGCGGAGCGCAAGCCGACGAAGTCCTGGGCGCGGCCGTTGATCCGGGTGGCAACACCTATTTCACGGGCTACACGGCGTCCACCGACTTTCCGCTGGCCGGCGCCATCCGTACCACCGTGCAGGGCATCTCCGAAGCCTTCATTATGAAGCTCAGCTTTGACGGGAATTTCGTGCTCTACTCCACCTTCATCGGCGGCGAGCAGGAGGACAAGTCCCAAGCCATCGCCGTTGACCTGAACGGGGTGGCCTACATCACGGGCGTGACCACATCGTTCGGGTTCCCCACCACCACCAGCGCACTGCAGCAGAACTTCTCCGGCGCCCCCAACGACGCGTTCATGCTGAAGCTGAATGCGGCGGGCAACCAGATTCTTTACGCCACCTACCTGGGAACCGGCGACACCGAAGACCGCGGCAACGGCATCGCGGTGGATGTGAGTGGCAATTGGGTGGCCGTCGGCGACACGCGCAGCACCGGACTGCCCACCACCCCGGGCACCATCAAGCGAACCAACAACGGCAGCACCGACGGCTTCGTCATCAAGTTCACTGCCAACAACGAAGTTGTTTTCCTGACCTACCTGGGCGGCACGACGGACGAGGGTCTGAACGGCGTGGTCCTGGACTACGGCAGTGAGATCTACGTGGTGGGCGCGACGCTATCCAATGATTTCCCCACCACCCCCGGCGCCTTCGACACCACTCCCAACGGCGGTGCCGATGCCTTCGTGGCCAAGATCAGCCAGAACGGCAAGAAGCTGCAGTGGTCGACCTATCTGGGCAGCGACGGCTTCGACATTGGATTGGGCATCGCACTGGAACCCGGCGGACGTATTCTGGTGAGCGGCCGCGCTGGGGCCGGCACGAATCCCTTCCCCACCACTACCCAGGCCTACCGCACAACCATCGGTGGGCCGGAAGACGGCTTCGTGGCGCGTTTCAATACCACCGGAACCAAGCTGCTGATGTGCACGCTCATCGGCACCGGCTCGCAGGACTGGGCCGCGGACGTCAAGCCGGCCCCGGGCGGCTTTGTCGTCGTTGCCGGCCAGACCAAGAGCAACAACTTCCCCTCCACCACCGATGCCTTCCAGTTCGGCGTGAACTTCAACGGCGATGTATTCATCCAGGTACTGGCGCCGCTGGGCAATGCCTTTACGTTCTCCTCGATTCTGGGTGGCTTGGGCGAAGACGTACCGCGCGAACTGGCGATGGATGCCTTTGGCAGCTACTACGTCGTTGGCCAGACATACTCCACCAACTACCCCACCCAGAACGCGCTCATCCCGAATTACGCCGGCGGCCTGTTCGACGGCTTCATCAGCAAGTTCAACGGTGTAAACACCAGCGATTGTGTCGCCGGCGTTGCCCCTACCGGGACCACTTACCAGGTGGAGGGCGGGGCCGGCGGTGCGGGCGTGGGATCCGGCTGTATCTGGTATGCCTACTCCAGCACCAATTGGGTAACGCTCAGCTCCGATCCGCTTACCAACGGTTCGGGCAGCCTGAATTACACCGTGGGAGCGAATGCCGGAACCGAGCCGCGCACCGCATCGGTGCAGGTGGCGGGCAACCTCGTGCACCTGCTGCAGAAGGGCACCGCCAACACCGCGCCCTTCGGAGATGTGCCCACGTCGGACCCGTTTGTGGATTACATCCGGCTGTTGAAGTCGAACGCGATTACGTCCGGCTGCACCGGCGCCAATTACTGCCCCAGTGACGTGACCACCCGCGGACAGATGGCCGTGTTTCTGATTCGCTCCATGGTGCTGACCGACGACTTCGACTTCCCGTCGGCTCCCTACTTTGAGGACGTGCCCGCCACGCACCCGCAATTCAAGTGGATCCAGAAGCTGCGCTCGTTGGGCATCACCACCGGCTGCACGACGCTGCGCTACTGCCCCAATGACCCCGTGACCCGCGGGCAGATGGCGGTCTTCCTGGTGCGATCCCGCTTTGGTGAAACCTTCACCTCGCCCAGCACCCCCTATTTCACCGACGTCCCTGCGAACCAGACGTTCTTCCGCTACATCCAGAAGTTGCGCCAGTTGGGGGTCACGACAGGCTGCACGGCAACTACCTATTGCACCAATGATCCGACCACCCGCGGCCAGATGGCGGTCTTCCTGACGC
>JAEUQF010000358.1 GCA_016789745.1 Bryobacterales bacterium | reverse complement strand
AGTATGCAGGTGGTGGAAAACCTCTACCCCAGCCGCAGCAGCGACGGATCGGTCGGCTGGATCCGCCGCTTTGACGAAAAGGTGCCTGTGTTCCGCCTTTCCGACCAGCTCTACGGAAGTTCCCGAACCCCGTCCCGCTCCGGCGTGATCATGGTGCTGCGGCGCAACGAACGGCTGTGGGCGCTACTGGTGGACAAAGTCACGGCATCGGCCGAAGTGCCCGCCGACCGCTTCTACCGCCTCCCCGCAGTCGCCGGCGATGCCGATAACGGCCAGTTCCCGGCAGTGGTCGTGGAAGACGAAGGCCTGTCGCTCTACATCGCCCCGGAACGCCTGGTGCCCGCCGCCATCTCCGGTGTCCAGGCCCCGCCGCCCCGCGTGCCTACGCTGCAATCGCTGGTCCGTGCCCGTGCCTCGGCGCCGCGCCCCAGCTCCGCCCGCCGCAACGCCGAAACGCCCCCGTCCACCGGCGCCGCCCGCCAGATCATCACCTTCTCGCTCGAAACCGATGCCTCCGCCGACCCGCCCGTCCGCTTCGGCATCAGCGCCGGCCAAGCCATCGAGATCCTCAACGGCCTCCCGGTCATCCCCGTGCCCAACGCCCCCAGCTTCGTCGCCGGCCTCGCGCTCTGGCGCTCGCAGCCCGTGCCCGTCGTCGACCTTGGCGGCTGGATGGGTACCGGCAGCGTCCCCTACAAGGCCGGCTGCCGTCTGCTCATCTGCCGCGGCACCCAGGCCATGAACGGCGCCCTCCCGCTTCTGGCCATCCCTGCCGTCGACCAGTTCCGCAAGCTCGACCTGCCCATCGAATACAAATCATGGCCGCATCGCCCGTCCTGGAACACCGCGCTCGCACTGGGCATCTACCAGGCCGAGCGCTCCATGCTCATCTTCCCGGATCTTGATGCCATCGCCAGCTTCCAGGCCCCGCCGCCCGGCTATCGCATGTAGCGGCGTGCTATCCTGAAAGTCCCCGATGCGAAGGGGACCAAGACGTTCACATTCCTGGGATTAACCAGATTGACGCGACGAGGGGCGCAACGGCTCACTAGCCACGGCGCCCCTCTCCGTTTTCGGCAGCAGCAGTAAGCCCACCAGACTCACCAGCAGCAGATCCTGCATCGCGCGGAACAGGAACAGATGCCGGTCAGTCTCGGCCACATCCGCCAGCGCGCTCACCCCAAACTCAAAGGCCGCCATCGCCGATACCGCCAGCAGCCCCGGCAACGCATACGGTGTCCGCAGCCACCCCAATCGCAGCACCCCCAGCATCACCGCCGCCAGAAACGGCCCATACAGCCACGGCCGCGGATAGAACACAAATCGCTTGAAATCGCTATAAAACGCATACGCGCCACTTTGCTCCCGCGGCGCCCGGCCCACATCCGGCGCAAAGTTGCCCATGCCCTGCTCGCGCTCGCGCGAACATTCGGTCAGCGCGAAGCCGATCAGCCGGAACATCTCGTCCGGCCTCTTCAAATAGAAGTGCAGCAGCTTGCCATGCGTCAGATTCGCCAGCAGCAAGTCCCGATACCGCGGATCGCGCAGCGCCGAGTTCGGCGAGAAGCCATTCAACCCCTTCTGCGACTCTAACTCCGGCGGCAGGCCGAAATGCCGCAGCACCTCCTGCGGATCATTGTTCTCCAGCAGATCGTCGAACACCACATTAAACGCCGCCGACGCGCCATACCCCGCCGGTGCGTTGTCGAACATCGGCAGCGTCACTCCCACCGTTGCCAGTATGCTCACTACCCACACCGGCAGCGGCAGAACTTGCCGGAAGCGCCTGTCGAACACCAGCACCGCCACAAATGCCGGAAACAAATAGGCATGCTGCAGCTTGGAGGTCAGGAACAGCAGCGTCACCACTACAAAGCCGATCGCCGTGGCCAACGATGGCCCGGGCATCGCCACAGACCGCACATACAGCGCGGCCGCCAGCATCAGCCAGACAAACGACGCCGCGTCCATATAGAACGAATTTAGATGCGCCGTATACGTCGCGTCGCAGAACACCACGATCAGCGCCGCCCACACCAGCAACTGCCGCGGCCGCGGCAGCCGCGAAATCACCGGCTCCACCGCCACCATCGCCGCCAGCAGAATCAGCATGTGGACCAGCCCCATCCACCGCAGATCAAACACCCCGTCGAAGAACCGCCGCGTCACGATCACCAGCGGCCGCACCACCCAGATCTCCGACGTCAACAGGCGCGCCTTCTCCGGCACCGACGTGTCGTAAAACCAGCGCGGCACAATGTGCGTAAAGTAGCGCGTCGTCTCATAGCGAGGCTCCGGCTCCAATTGATACGGAGCCGTGACGTTGAAGTAGTCGCCGTTATCGCTCAGCCCAATGATCGGCTGCACCAGCAACTGCGCGCCCATCATCAGAAACGCGGCCAACAACGGAAATACTCTGCGCCCCAGGGATTCCATTTTCAAAACAGGATCCCCCATTATCCCCCGGCCCATATAAAATAGTGCGGCGATGCTGCTCACTCTGCTTGTGCTCGGGCTTTCCGCCCAGACCTACGAAGTCCACCGCGCGCCCTCCAAAATCGTCGTCGATGGCAAGCCCGACGAAGCCGCCTGGTCCAAGGCGGCCACCACCGAACTCCATTTCCCCTGGGAACAGGCCGGCGCCAAACAGAAGACCGTCGTGCGCCTACTCTGGGACGACCAATACCTCTACGCCGCCTACGATTGCGATGACGCCGACGTGGTCGCCCACTTCGACCAGCGCGACGACCCCACTTACCGTGACGACGCCGTCGAACTCTTCCTCAACCCCAACCCGAAGCAGACCTTCTACTACGGCATGGAGATGAACGCCAAGGGCACCCTCTACGACTACTTCTACGCCTGGCCGCAACTGCTGCTGGCGCGCCTCAACTTCATCGGCGTCCACCTGGCCACCCACATCCGCGGCACTCTCAACAGCACCGCCGACACCGACAAAGGTTGGACCCTCGAAGTCGCCATCCCCTGGAAAAACTTCGAAGAGCTGACCAAAACCCTGCCGCCCGCCAAAGGTTCCGAATGGACCGCCAATCTCAACCGCTGGGATGGCGTGGAGCCCAAGCGCCGCCTCAGTGTCTGGGCCGACATCACCCTCGACCGTCCGTCACCTCACCAGCCAGCCCGCTTCGGCAAGCTTGTGTTTGTTGACTGATATAAGATGAAACTAACTTAACCCGTCCGACTCTGGAGTAACCATGTTCCGATTCGATGCTGACCGCAGTGTGGAATTCTGCGATGGCTTCCGCCGCCGTGACTTCCTGCACGCCGGCTCACTGGCCGCGCTCGGCCTCGGCATGCCCGCGTTCCTCGGCCTGAAGGCCCAGGGCGCCGTCGACAAGAGCAAGGACAACAACTGCATCATGATGATGCTGGTTGGCGGTCCCTCGCAGCTCGACACCTGGGACATGAAGCCCAATGCGCCGCTCGAAATCCGCGGCCCCTACAAGCCCATCAAGACCAACGTCTCCGGCATCGAGATCTCCGAAAACTTCCCGCGCATGGCCAAACACGCGGATAAGTACGCCATTGTCCGCAGCATGTATCACACCGCCGCCGCCGTGCATGATACCGGCCACCAGATGATGCAGACAGGGCGCCTCTTCCAGGGCGGCGTCGAACACCCGCACATCGGCTGCGTGCTGGCGAAGATGAAAGGCTCCAAGGGCGACGTGCCCCCGCACGTCCTGCTACCGCGCCCCATCGGCGCCACCGGCGGCAATATGCCGCATGGCCAAAGCGCCGGCTATCTGGGCAAAACCTTCGATCCCTTCACGCTCAACGCCGACCCGTCCGACCCCAACTTCCGCGTCCCCGACATGCTGCCGCCCGACTACCTCACCGCGCTTCGTGTCGACCGCCGCCGCAACTGGCGCGAAATGGTGGACCGCAGCGTCAGCAAGTTCGAAACCTCGCAGGATGCGCGCCTGCTCGATTCTACCTTCCACCAAGCCTACACGCTGATGTCGTCGGAAAAGGCTCGCCAGGCCTTCGAACTGCACCGCGAGCCCGAGAAGATTCGCGAAAAGTACGGCATGAATCGCTTCGGCCAAAGCTGCCTGCTGGCGCGCCGTCTTGTCGAAGCCGGCGTCCGCTTCGTCACCATCAACATGTTCGAAACGGTGTTCGACGAGATCACCTGGGACATCCACGGGTCGAAGCCATTCAGCCCCATCTCCTGCTACAAGGACTTGGTCGGCCCTATGTTCGACATGGCCTATTCCAGCCTGCTCGAAGAACTGCAGGAGCGCGGACTGCTGCAGAACACCATGGTCGTCGGCTTCGGCGAGTTCGGCCGCACGCCCAAGGTGAATCCTGCCGGGGGCCGCGATCACTGGCCGCAATGCTGGTCCATCCTCATGGCCGGCGGAGGTGTGAAAGGCGGACAAGCGGTGGGCTCATCGGACGAAATCGGCGCCGCGCCAAAGGATCGCCCCACCACGCCGGCCGAAGTCGCCGCCACCATCTATCACACGCTCGGCATCGACCTCGAAACGGAACTGCCCGGCGCGCAAGGCCGTCCCATCCCCATCGTCGACCGCGGTGTTGGACCCATTCGTGAGTTGTTCGCATGAAGTTCGTAGCATTCCTTCTTGCTCTCCCGCTCTGCGCGCAGACGGCGTTGCAGATCCTGCCGCCACAGGCCGAACTGCGCGCCGTCGAAGCGAAGCAGCAGTTCCTGGCCGAATCGCAGCAGGGCGGCTTCCACAACGACGCCACATCCAAGGTCACCTGGACCTCCAGTAATCCCGCCGTCGCCAAAGTCGATGCCGCGGGCCTGGTCACGCCGGTCAGCGATGGCGATGCCGTCATCACCGCCACCATCGGCCAAGCCAAAGCCACCGCCAACGTCAAGGTCGCCGGCCTCAAGCAGCCGTTTAACTGGAGCTTCCGCAATCACGTCGTCCCCGTCATGACGAAGACCGGCTGCAACCAGGGCGCCTGCCACGGAGCCCTCGCCGGCAAGAACGGCTTCAAGCTGACCCTCCGCGGCTATGATCCTGATGTCGATTACGACACGCTTACCCGCCAATCCCTGGGCCGCCGCGTCTCCCTGGCCGACCCACCCGCCAGCCTCCTGCTGCAGAAAGCCAGCTTCGGCATCCCGCACGGCGGTGGTCTCCGGTTCAAGAAAGATTCCCTCGAATACCGCGTCGTCCAAGAATGGATCGCAGCCGGTGCCCCCGCCCCCGCATCCACCGACGCCGAAGTCATCGGCCTTGAATCCTTCCCCAAACAAGCCACCCTAAAGCCCGGCGATGAGCAGTCCCTCATCGTCCGCGCCCGCTACTCCGATGGGCGGGTCGAAGACGTCACCCGCTGGGTCAAGTTCAGCTCCAACAACGAAGGCGTCGCGCTCGTCGACGACTACGGCAAAGTCAAAGTCACGGGCCACGGCGAGGCGGCCATCTCGCTCTGGTACTCTAGCCGCATCATCTACTCGCGCATCACCGCGCCCTTCTCGAACCAGGTCTCCGATGCCGACTACCGCAAGTTCACCCCGCGCAACTTCATCGACGAACACGTCGCCCGCAAACTGCGCGGCTTGAATCTCGCCCCCTCCGCTCCGGCCACCGACACCGCGTTCATCCGCCGCGCCTATCTCGACGCCGCCGGTGTGCTTCCCTCCGCCGAAGAGGTGGAACAGTTCCTCGCCGACCAGTCCCCCGACAAGCGCGCCAAGCTTGTCGACCGCATCCTGGAGAAGGACGAATACGTCGACTACTGGGCCTACAAATGGTCTGACCTCATGCTGGTCTCCAGCCGCCGCCTGGGCCCCAACGTCATGTGGTCCTTCTACAATTGGATCCACGATAGCGTCGCCGCCAACAAGCCCTGGGACCAGTTCGCCCGTGACATCTTCACCTCCTCCGGCAGCACCCGGTCGAACGGTGCCCTCAACTACTTCTTCCTCCACAAAGACCCCATCGATCTCACCGAGAACGCCACCCAGGCCTTTCTCGGCCAGCGCCTCACTTGTGCCCGCTGCCACAACCACCCCATGGAGAAGTGGACGCAGAAGCAGTACTACCAGATGGTCAACCTGTTCGCGCGCGTCGGCATCAAGTCCAACAGCACCGACCCCAACGACGTCATGGTCTTCGCCAAAACCTCTGGCGACGTCAACCATCCGCGCCTGCTGCGCCCTCTCCCCCCCACTCCTCTCGACGGCCAGCCCATGTCGCTCGATTCCACCGAAGACCGCCGCAAACATTTCGCGGCCTGGCTGACCTCGCCCAAGAACCCCTACTTCGCCCGCAACATCGTCAACCGCGTCTGGGCCAACTTCATGGGGCGCGGCCTGGTCGACCCCGTCGATGACGTCCGCGAAGCCAACGCCTCCTCCAACGAGGAGCTCTTCAAAGCCCTCATCGATGACTTCATCGCCCACAAGTTCGACGTGAAGCACCTGGCGCGCACCATTATGAACTCCAGCGCCTACCAGCTATCGTCGGAAGCCAACGCCACCAACCAGTCCGACAACATCTACTACTCGAAGTACATCATCAAGCGCCTGCCCGGCGAAGTGATTCTCGACGCCATGTCGCAGGTCACCGGCGTGCCCACGGCATTCCCCAACTACCCCGCCGGCACCCGTGCCCTCCAACTGCCCGACGTACAGGTGAAGTCCGAATTCCTCACCGCCTTCGGCCGCCCGAATCGCGTCATCTGCGATATGTCGGAGCGCTCGTCGGACCCCAGCATCGCCCAGGCCCTCCACGTCATCAACGGCGACACGCTGAACAAGAAACTCAGCGCCGCCGAAGGTGCTGTCGCGCTCTTCCTGAAACTCGGCCTTAGCGACAGCCGCATCCTCGACCACATGTTCCTGTCCGCCTATAGCCGCTTCCCTACCGATGCCGAAAAGCAATCGTCGCTCAAGGCGCTGGCCGAAGCGCGCAACGTCAACGGCACGGCTGACGCGCAGAAAGAAGCGCGCCGCCAGGCCCTCGAAGACCTGCTGTGGGTGCTACTCACCAGCAAAGAGTTCCTGTTCAACTCGTGATGAACCGCCGCAGCTTCTTATTCCTGTTCCCGGCCTCGGTTGTTGCTAAGCCCAGCCCTGTTTACTCGCTCGACGTCAGCGCCGACGGCACCATCGCGGCTGGCCTGTTCCGCGACGTCCGCATCGGCACCAACGTCCTCACCGGCCATGCCGACGCCGTTCGCGCCGTAGCCTTCTCCCCCGATGGCAAACAACTCGCCGCCGCCGGCGGCAACCCCGGCCGCAAAGGCGAACTCAAGGTCTGGGACATCGCCAGCAAACAAGCCATCGTCACCGCCACAGGCCACAGCGATGCCATATACAGCGCCGCCTTCTCCCCCGACGGCAAAACCATCGCCACCTCCAGCTACGACAAGCTCATCAAGCTCTGGGACGCCTCCACCGGCAAGGAGCTCCGCACGCTCAAAGACCACATCGACGCGGTCTACTCCGTCGCCTTCACGCCCGATGGCAAGCGTCTGGTCTCCGGTGCCGCCGACCGCAGTGTGAAGATCTGGAATCCCGAAACCGGCGAACGCCTCTACACCCTTAGCGACGCCACCGACGGCATCAACTGCGTCGCACTCGATCCGAAAGGGCAGCGCGTCGCGGCCGGCGGCCTCGACAAAACCATTCGTATCTGGACCCTCGGCGCCACCGCCGGCGAACTGCAACAGACGCTCATCGCGCATGAGGACGCCATCCTGCGCGTAGCCTGGTCGCCCGATGGCAAGACGCTCGCCTCCGGCTCCTCGGACCGCACCATCAAGCGCTTTAACCCCGACAACATGGCCGAAGTCGCCGAACCCCGCCGCATCAAAGACTGGCCGCAAGCTCTGAAGTTCGCCCCCAACGGCACACTCCACGCCGGACTGTTCAACGGAGAAATCATCGAGGTACCGAAATGAGGAAGCTCGCATTCTGCCTGCTCATCGCCGCTGCCGCCTGGGGACAGAAGACCGATCATCCCACCGGCAATCGCATCACGCCGCCCACCATCCGCGATGTCGCGCCGCTCGGCGTCTCCCGCGGCACCACCGTCGAACTCACCATCGAAGGCTTCAACCTCGCCAAGGCGTCCGCCATCTACTTCAGCGATCCCGGCATCAAAGGCCGCATCCTGCGCGTGAAGGAACTGCCGGACCTCAACGAAGTGCGCCTCGGCTCCAACGGCACCGTCTCCACTGTCGACCTCGGCCCGCTCCCTCCGCGCAATCAAGTCACAGTGGAAGTGGATGTCGATCCGAAGGCCGACATTGGCAACGCCAAGTTCCGCCTGCTCACGCCGCTGGGCACCAGCCCCGAAGGCCAGGTACTCATCGAGCCCTACTACGGCGAAAGCCCCGACAAAGAGCCCAACGACACGCTGGAAGGCGCCTTCGAAAGCTACATCCCAACGATCCTCGCCGGCGCCATCACCAAGCCCGGCGACCTCGACCACTACAAGATCAACGCCAAAGCCGGCGACGAACTCATTTTCGAAAACGGCGCCATGAAGATCGGCTCCGCGCTACAACCGGTGGTGGCCATCCTGGACGCCGATGGCCGCGTCCTGAAGCAGTACGGCCTCGATTCGCCCGAAAGCGCCGCCGTCTTCTCCCACAAGTTCGACAAAGCCGGCACCTACTACATCCGCCTCTCCGACTACACCGCCAGCGGCCGCGCCTCTAACTTCTATCGCTACAAAGTCGGCCGCTTCGCCGTGGCCGAAGCCGCCTATCCGCTCGGCGTGCGCAAAGGCGCCTCGCAGGAAATCACCGTGCAGGGCCCCGGCTTCGGCATCGCCAAGATCAGCGTCAAAGGCGACCTCGGTGGTTATGACGAGGCCCTTTCCGTCCGCCCCAACAAAGCCTTCAACGAACTCAAACTTGCTGTCGGCGAAGAGCCCGAAGTGGAAGCCGCCGGCACCAACACCGCCCTCGCCGCCGCGCAGCCTGTCACCCTGCCCGTCACCATCAACGGCCGCCTGAGCGGCCCGGGTGCCCTTCACTTCTATCGCTTCTCCGCCAAGCGCGGCCAGCCGCTCGTCTTCGAAGTGAACGCCCGCCGTCTCGGCTCCCCGCTCGATTCCGAAATCGAAGTCCTCGACAAAGACGGCAAATCCATCGAGCGCGCCACCGTGCGCGCCGTCTCTGAAACCAACACCGTCCTCCGCGATCACGACGCCGTGCGCCCCGGCATCCGCATCCAGTCCTGGAACAACCTCGCCGTCGGCGACTACGTCTTGATCGGCAGCGAGATCCTCCGCATCAACGCCCTGCCGCGCGGCCCTGACGATGACTTCCAGCCTGATCAATTCGGCAACCAGCGCATCGCTTACTTCGGCACCACCTCCGAAGCCCACGCCATCGACAAGCCGCTTTACAAGGTCCAAATCCACCCGCCCGGCGCGAAGTTCTCCGCCAACGGCCTCCCGCTGCTGCGCCTGGCCTATCGCAATGACGACGGCGGCCCAGGCTTCATCAAGGACTCGTACCTTCAGTTCACCCCGCCCGCCGATGGCGAATATCTCCTGCGCATCCGTGACGTTCGCGGTGAAGGCAGCCCGCTCCATGCCTACCGCCTCACTGCCCGCGGCCCCGCCCCCGACTTCCGCCTCGCCATGAACCCGCGCAACCCCAACGTCCCGCGCGGCAGTTCCATCCCCGTCACCATCACCGCCCAGCGCCTGGATGACTTCGATGGCCCCATCGAAGTTTCCATGGAAGGCCTGCCCGCCAGCGTCCGGGCCACCACCGGCATCATCGGCAAAGGCCAGGTGAACACAGTCATTCTGCTCACCGCCGATGAGAACGCGCAACTCGATAGAGCCGTGCCGATCCAGGCTATCGGGCGCGCGCAGATCGACGGCAAGCTGAAAGTCCACATCGCCAATCCTGACGACAAACTGAAGCTGCTCTCGCTGATGCCCAAGCCTGACCTCCTGATGACCGCCGTTACCCGCGAAGTGGAAGTCGAGGCTGGCGGTACCGCCGAGATCTCCGTCACCGTGGCCCGCCAGGGCGACTACGGCGGCCGCGTCCCCGTGCAGGTGCTCAACCTGCCTCCGCGCGTGCGCGTTCTCGACGTCGGCCTCAACGGCGTGCTGGTCAACGAAGATGAATCGAAGCGCAGCTTCACCATCGAAGCCCTGCCCTCCGCCGAACCCGTGGAGCAGATCATCTACGTCGGCGGTCTGGTGGAAACCCGCTCCCCGCAGCAGACCCTCTACGCCGCGCCCGAAGCTATCCGGCTAAAGGTGAAATCGAAGACAGTCACCGCCGCGCGGTGAGTATTAGACAGCACGCCAATACCCGAATCACCCGTATCGCTGGACAAAATCGGCATATATAATCCCCCAAAACTCTGGGAGGTTTTCCCATATGTCGTACGGGTACACTCTGGTTCTGGCACTCTATATCGCCAGTTCTCTCTACGCTCAGGATCGCGGCGCGATCGTGGGCACCATCACGGATGCCACCGGCGCCAGTATCCCTGGCGCAAGAGTCACGGTGACACAACAGGCAACCAACACATCCACCTCGCATACCAGCGTCGAAAGCGGCGACTTCTCCGCCGTCAGCCTTCCCGTCGGTGTGTACAACCTTCGCGTCGAGCGTGACGGATTCAAACCCCTGGTTCGCAATGGCGTCACCGTGGCCGCCGGTTCCACCGTTCGCGTCGACATCAAGCTCGAACTCGGCAACGCCCAGCAGACCATCGAGGTCAACGCCGACGTCGAGCAACTCATGACGGAAAACGCCAAAACCTCCGTCAATGTCAGCAACAAGATGGTGGACGAGTTGCCGCTCGTCGTCGGCGGGGCCATGCGCTCCCCCTTCGACTTGGCCACACTCACCCCGGAAACCAAGAACTACGGCGATAACAACTTCTCCATCGGCGGAGGACAGGCGGCCAGCTACGGCATCACCCTCGATGGCACCTCGGCCGCCACCACGCGCGCCCTGCAGACATCGTGGATCTCCTACAATGCCCCCTCGCTCGAAATGATCACCGAGTTCACTGTCGATTCCAACGGCTTTAAAGCTGAATACGGACACGCCGCCGGTGGCCTGATGAGCTTCGTTACCAAAAGCGGCACCAATGAGTTCCACGGCTCCGCCTATGAGTTCCTCCGCAACAACGCCCTCGATGCCCGCCGCTTCTTCGAACGCGAACGCGGCGTCTACAAACAGCACAACTTCGGTGCCTCCCTGGGAGGCCCGGTTCTCATCCCCAAACTCTACAACGGCAAAAATAAGACGTTCTTCTTTGCCGCCTACGAAGGCTTCCGCAACCGCGTCGGCTCCGCCACCACCACCGCCAGCGTGCCCACGGAAGAGATGTATCGCGGCGATTTCTCCAATTGGGTAAACGCTGCCGGCGTGCAGATTCCCGTCTATGACCCTGCCACGCTCAGCCCGGACCGCTCCACCCGCCAGCAGTTCCCCAACAACCAGATCCCGGCCTCCCGCTTCGACCCCAACAGCGTCAGACTCATGCAGGTCTACCAGTCCGGCCCCGGCGGCATGCTCAAGCCCAACAACGGAGCCCTCCCCGGCACCAGCGACTATGTCCGTTCCAACTTCCTCATCACCCAGGGCGTCGAACTAAATCCCTGGACCAAGTTCGATGTCAAAGGCGACCACATCTTCAACGAGCGCCATCGCCTCTCCGGCTTCTTCGGCTATCACCGCATCTACAAAAATCCCGGTGCCCTCGGTGCCCCCAATCAGCTCCCTGGCTACTACACCGGCTACAACGACTCACGCAATCTCTCCGATGTCTACCGCATGAGCTGGGATTGGACCATCCGTCCCACCCTACTCAACCGCTTCTATGCCGGCGGCAACAACTGGCGCGAATCGCACTTCCACCCCAACGAGATCCTCGGCAACTGGAAAGACAAGTTCTGCCTGCAAAACGTGCCCATCTGCGACAACAACCTCGCCGGCCTTGGCTTCTCCGAGTTCACCGGCTGGGGCGGGCCCTCCAACAACGGCTCGGAAAACACCGTCTACTCCTTCC
>JAEUQF010000354.1 GCA_016789745.1 Bryobacterales bacterium | reverse complement strand
CAATCCGGTCGGCCGCACATTCCGGCAGGAAGCGGCGGCGGGCAAACCGGAGCCACTTTACCAGGTGGTGGGGCTTGTGAAGAACACGAAGTATTACGGGGTTCGGGAGGATTTTCTTCCCATCGCGTACCTGCCCGCGGCGCAGGAGGAAGAGCCGCGTGGAGAGGTGACATTTGTACTCCGCTTTTCGGGACCGGTGGGCTCGGTGATGAGCGGGGTGCGGCAGCAGGTGGCCGCCGTGCAGCCGGGCATGGGCATCCTATTCCGGCCCATGTCGCGGCAGGTGGAAGAATCGCTGCAGCGCGACCGGTTGATGGCGGCGTTGTCCGGAGCTTTCGGCGTATTGGCCGGAACACTCGCAACGCTGGGCCTCTATGGCGTGGTGGCGTACATGGTCACGCGCCGCCGCAGTGAGATCGGCGTGCGTATGGCATTAGGCGCGGACCGCTGGAGGGTGCAACGGCTGGTGCTGCGCGAAGCCGGTGTGCTGCTGGCGGCGGGATTGGCCGTAGGAACGCTGTTGGCGTTGTGGACCGGGCAGGCTGCGGCAACGCTTCTGTACGGGTTGAAGCCATGGGATATCCCCACTCTGATCTCTGCAGGGGCCCTGCTAACCGCCGTGGCACTGGGAGCAAGCTACTGGCCGGCGAGGCGGGCATCGGCCATGGATCCGATGACAGCCTTGCGGGAGGAATGAGAGAGAGCGGCAGAATATTGCCGCTCTCTGCTACGATTGTGGCGCGATGTGACGGGATCCTGACAGTCAATTGGAAGCAGCACCGGCGGTCCGAACGCAAGGCCGCTTTCGGCCCCGGAAGGGAAGGTCTTAGGCTCAAGGAGACTGGTTGGGCGGGGCGTAAGGAAAAGAAACAAGAGGGATTAACGAACGGGGGGAACTACAGAAGCGGGACTTGGAGAGGTGCAACCCTGTGTCCCTTGAGCCTTCCCTTTTTTCATACGCTCTCTTATAAGCAAGCGGCGTGCCAAAACCTAACCCATTGATTTCCCATTACTATGCCCATGGTCAGTACCGTTATGGAAATCGGTAATTTTGGGTTGGGAGGATTTGGGAGGGAAGAAAGTTCCGTTTTGGAACGGAACCGAGGTCTCTGATTTATCGGGCGTGATACTTTCCCTTCCGCCGTCACCATCAGCATGTGCCACGGTATTTGGGTAAGGAGAGTCGCAAAGGCTAATCGGGCAAAGTGTGCGCGCTGCCTTCAAGGGCTGACGCTGCTTGGGTTGCTGAGTGCGGCGGTCTGGGGGCAGAACACTTGTGGCCCGGCACAAGGACCAGCGCCCTCCAACAACAACCCAACTCCGCCATTGAGCTTCAACTATCTGGCACCGACCGGGAGCGCTTGCAAGTACCCAACTTACTTTCAGTTTTACTTTGCGTTCGGGCACTACACGTTGCTGGTCATCGATCCATGCCAGGGCATTCAGTACCGCCAGGTGTTCCAGACGACAGCTGACGTCGAGGCGTTCATCGGGTCGGTGTGCAACTTAGGTAATCAGTCGCCGCCGCTCGGCAACAGTACCCCAGTGGCACCGGCGCGCGCGGCAGAGCTGGTTTCCGAAACCGGACAGGCTTCGCAAGTCATGGCGGTTGGGGATCTCAATGGCGATGGCGTACCGGATGAAGCAGTGTTGACCTCGGCGGGGGTGGTCGTCAGTCTCATGACCGGGACTGCAACTACGACACCCTCGGTGGCGAGTTCCCGCACACTCACGGTTCCCTTCGCGACCGGAGAGAATGACCCGCCCCGCAACCATATCGTTCGCGGGGACTTCAACAACGATGGGAGGCTCGACCTGGTAGTGAGCAACAATGCCGGTGGCAGCGGACCCGATCTGGGCGGCATCGCCATTCTGCGCGGCAATGGGGACGGAACGTTCCAGCCGGCGCAGTCCTATGCCGCTGGGAACTACCCGTTAGGGCTGGCGCCGGGAGACTTCAACGGCGATGGCAAACTGGACATCGCGGTGCTGCACTCCAAGGACGCCAATTTCTCGATATTGCCAGGACGGGGCGACGGCACATTCGGTGCGCCGGTTTCCTACTCCACAGGGTGGCCCGTCAACCCGGCGGCGCTGCTGTCGCTGGACCTGAATTCGGACAACCGTCCGGACCTCGTAATTGCCAACAACGGGCAGAACGCGGCCAGGCAGTACTCGATTTCGGTTGTGCTAAACTCCGCCGGCGGATTGCGGACTCCCAACGTGGTGCCGCTCACGGTAAATCCGACCGACATGGGATTCGCGGATTTGAATCATGACGGCGCAGCCGATATCGCCGTGACCAGCCAGAATACCAACGCCGTCGCCGTTCTCCTCGGCAAACCGGATGGGACTTTCTACTCCCCCTCCTATCATGTCACGGGGATTCTCCCCGGGCGGGTGGGGTTCCTCCCGCTGGGCGCCGGCCAGACTCTGCTGACTACCTTTGACGTATCTAACAACAAGCCGTGGTTCACGGTTGTCTCTGCGCAAGGAGTTGTGGGAGCGCCCACCCTCCAGACGCTCCCTTCGATCCCGAACGAAATCGCAGCCACGGATCTGAACGGGGATGGCCAGCCGGACGCGGTGATGGGAGCTACCGGAGTGCTGGTGTCGCTGTCCAGCGGGGGCGTGTTCGGCGCCCCGGTGTCCTACGCGTTTCCGGCAGCCTTCTCGACATCAGCGGTGGCGGCGGCGGACCTCAATAACGATGGCAGGCAGGACGTGATCGCGGCCGGTGAAGGAACGGCGGGGGTCCTGCTCGGCAACGGGGACGGCACCCTGCAAGGGGTCCGGACAACGGCATTGAACCACCTCACCGCGCGCTCGCTCGTGGTAGCGGATTTCAACCGCGATGGCAAGATGGACGCCGCGCTGGCCGACTATCGCACGAGCAGCCTCCCCTACTCCGGGAGCGTCGCGGTGCTCTTGGGCAACGGCGATGGAACGCTCCGGGCGCCCCTTGCGGTGGAGGTAACGGGTCTGCACCCGCGGGCGGTCGCCACCGGCGATTTCAATGCCGACGGCAACCCCGACCTGGCGGTATCTCTGTTGAACAATGCTTCGCCGAACTCGGCGGGTACGGTGGCGGTCCTGCTGGGCAGGGGCGACGGTACCTTTGACCCCGCGCGCACCGTTCCCATGCCGGCCGGGAGAACCACCGGCGGCGCAGGCATTGTCATTGGCGACTGGAATGGAGATGGGAAGACGGACGTGGCGGCGCTGAGCGGGGCCAACACGGGATTCGTGGAGGTGTACCTCGGCGACGGCGCCGGTGGCCTGCAGGTGACCGCGCGGGCGCCCACGGCCAACTACCCGAATCTGCTTCGCGTCGCCGATGTGAACGCCGACGGCAAGCTGGATCTGTTGCTGGGATTCAGCTATCTGGCGGGTAGAGGTGATGGAACCTTTCCTTCCGAATTCCAACTGTTGACCGGACGGGGACCGTATGCCCTGGCAGTGACCAACTTCAACGGAAACACGGGCTTCCTTTCGACGAGTTTCGGCGGCAGCGTGAATTACATGGTCGCGCTGGCGTTGCGGGGCGTTCCGGCTCCCGGGCAGTTCACCGCGCCAGCGCCGGGTGGCACCCTATCGGGAACAGCCATCACCTTCTCCTGGAACGCCGTTCCGGGTGCCACGAAATACAGGCTGGAGATCGGAAGCAACCCCGGCGGCAACAATCTGTTCAGCTCCGAGACCCAGGCGACTTCGCTCACCGTGACCGGGCTGCCATCCGACGGCCGCGCCCTCTACGTGAGGATCTCCGCCTTCACTGGCGGCACCTTCGCTATCACCGCCACGGCCACCTACACGGCCTACCGCGCGGTGCCCCTCCGCTTTGTGCCCATGACTCCCTGCCGCGTCATGGAGACGCGCGCGCTGTACAACTATGAGGGCCGGGTCGGGTCTTTCGGGCCACCCACGCTTGCCAGGGGAGAAGTACGCACGCTGAACCTTCCGCAGTCGAACGTATGCGCCATCCCGGCCCCGGCCAAAGCTTACGTCGTGAATATTACGGCCATACCGGAGGGCGGAGGGCTCAGTCACGCCACGGTATGGCCGGCCGGGGATGCCCAGCCGAACGTCTGGACCATCCGCTCCCCCGATGGCCAGATCGTCGCCAACTCGGCGATCGTGCAAGCCGGGACCAACGGCGGAATTAGCGTCTTCGCCTCCGACAGGACGGATGTGCTCGTTGACGTCAGCGGCTACTTCACCGAAGCTACCGGTCTCACGTACTATCCGTTAACGCCCTGCCGCGTCATCGACACGCGCCTGCAATACCGGCCGCCGAGCGGTAACTACGGGCCTCCGTCAATGACTGCCCGCGAAACCCGACGGTTCCGCTTCCCGGCCACGACCTACTGCAACGTCCCGCTGGCATCGGCCTACTCGGTGACGCTGACGGTGGTGCCTCCGGCGGCTCTCGCGTATCTGACGGCGTGGCCCGGCGGCGTCGGGCAACCGAGTGTTTCCAGTATCAACTCGTTTGCCGGCCGGGTGTTGGCCAACAGCCTTATCATTCCCGCCAGTGCCGATGGGAGCATCGATGTCTTCGCGTTCAACGATACCGACTTCATTGTCGACATCAACGGCTACTTCGCGCCGGACAATGGCAACGGCCTGTCCTACTTTCCAGTGAGGCAGTGCCGGGCCAGCGACTCGACCGGCAACCCCTACGCGGATGAGACGGCGCGGACCATACCCATCGCGCTGGCCTCAGGCTGTTCGGCGATTCCGGCCACGGCCCGTGGCTACGCAATCAACGTCACCGCGCTACCGAACGGCAACCCCATGCCGTTTCTAACAGCCTATCCCACGGGGGCGGCACGCCCGGCGGCGTCCATGCTCAATGCGTTCCAGGGCCAGGTAGTGACAAACTCGGCCATCCTCCCGGCGGGAACCAATGGGGCGATCGACATTTTCGCTTACCGCCGCACCGACGTGGTCGTGGAAGTCTCCGGGTACTTCGGCCGCTAACAGGCGATGCCAGCCCTTACCGGATCTGGTCGATATCGAACGATTCCAGCAGGCCGAAGCAAAATAGTTCGGGGAAGTCCGGCACCTGGATGTTCTCGTGCATCGCCTGCTTGAGGGAAGTCAGGTTGCCGTTGAGTTTGGCGGATTGGATTTGCGGTTCCAGAGCAGCGGCGACTTGGGCGGCGAGGCTGGTACGGCGGCCGTGGGCCTCAATGGTAACTGAGTGTCCCTGCGTGGTAAGCCAGCGCGCAACGGCGGCAAGTTGCGAGGCCTGCAGACCGAGCGGGCGTTCCCCCAGGCTCGCCAGCAGCAGTGCGAACAGAAAGTCCCGCTCCTTGATCTTGTTCTCGCCAATCAGGAATGGATCGACCGCAAAGACGCGCTTGCCTTCCCCGATCAGTTGCTCGGCGCGGGCGGCCTGGGATCTCCGGCCTTCGTCGGCAATCAGGATTACCGCCTGTTTAGCGTCCGCGGGCCCGAGGGAAACCGCGGGAATCGTCCAGGCGCCGCTGGTGGTGCGGATGGCGTAGTAGGGGGCGTTGACGGCATCGACGTCGAGCGCAAGTTTCTGGTAGCGGACAATGCGGGCGAGGTTTTCTTTAGTCGCCTTACCTGGCTTGGGAAGACCGGCCGCCAGCCGCTGGGCCAGGGATTGGAACGTCAGATTGTCAGCCGGCAGCGCGGAAGTCAGTTCCTGGGCGGAGCGTGGCGCGATGGGCGTCTCCACCGGCGGCGGCGCGGTCTGGAACTGCCGCGAGAGGAACTTGTAGAGCTCGCGGCGCGAAAAGCCATCGTAGTTATGGCCGTCGGAGTGGTTGATGTAGTAGCTGAAGCGGTCGGCGGCGTTGTACGTTTTGAAGATGGCGTTCGCGGTCTGCACCAGCGGGGCCATGGCGTAATCGGCACGGAAGCAGCAGTTGTCCTTGGCGTTGTTGATGAGCAGCAGCGGGCGGGGCGCCGTCATGGCGGTGAGGTGGAGGTAGTCGGCAACAGTGGCAAGGTCCGAGGGTGTCTGTTCGCTGTCGCCCATATCCATCATGGGCATCTGCGTGCGCGTGATGAAGCTGGAGTGGCCGGCGACCGGGACCGCGAGCTTGATGCGCGGATCGAGAGCGGTGAGGAACGTGGTCTGCCAGCCGCCGCCAGACAGGCCTGTAACGGCAACCCGCTGCGGATCGGCATTCGGATGCTGCAACAAGATGTCGAGCGAGCGCTCCATTTCGAGGAAGAAGACCGCCAGGCCGCTCGATCCGGTCAGGTCCAGTTGCGGCATGGAGTAGTGATTGAAGCCGGGCAGGTCGAGGACGCCGCGTCCCATCCACTCGCCGTTGAAGGCAAGGTAGCCCATACGCGCCAGTTGCACGCAGCGCTGCTGGATATAAGGAGTGGCGATGCCGTCCTTCTCGTGTCCGTTCACATTGAGAACAACCGGCAGTTTCCCGGATGGGTTGGCGGGCTCGTAAAGAACAGCCGGAGCCCACATGCCGGGCAGGATTTCGAAACGCAGCTTGCGGATGCGATAGCCATCGCCTGGGATCTCGCCGGTGAACTCGACCTTGCGGTTGGACGTGCGCCAGGAGCGGGCCTCGCCGCGGAACACGACTTCTTCCAGGATCCGGCGGCGGAGGGTGTCGCGTTGGGTGTCCCAGTCGGCGGCAGAGCGCGGCAGTTGCACCGGCGGGACGCGGCTGGCCATGTAGACCTGCGCCTCCAGTTGGGGCTGCTTGGGGTCCAGGATGGGGCGCGCGAGTTGATCGGAAGTGGTTTGGGCGGCCAACAGGCCCAGCAGCAGCGGGAGCATGCTAAGCAGTGTAGCCCGACCCGCCCGGATGCGGCTAGGTATAGCTAGCTCCTGCTAACACAATATGGTCCGATGTCGAACGAACAGGCGATCTAGTTCCAACCGTACCGACCTCTGCAACATCGGATTGAGCGTTGGCGCCGAGGGCGGAGTCCTGTGGTACAATGGGCGCGATGTTTGGCCTGAATGGGCGCATTGCGCGGTCAGCTCCAGCTGGCGTACTCGCGCTTCTGTCGTCATTCGGTTGGTCTGCAGATCAGTCCTCGATGGAACTGCCTCAGCACCAAACTCGGCAGGCGATCAACCCGCGAGATGGCCTGCGCTATTCGTGGATTCCAGCTGGCGAGTTCAGATATAGCGGAAGTCCAACCAAGCCGAAGGCCATCGACCGGGTGCCAGCGCGCCACGTTGTAATTACAAGGGGCTTTTGGCTCGGTCAGACTGAAGTGACCATTAGAGCCTTTCGTAAATTTGCAGCCCAAAAGCCGCAGCCCTCGTGGGAGAACCGCCAGCGTCTCGGCGTCATCGACGACCTGCCTGTAGATCCCAGTAATTGGCCCAGCGCGGAGGAATTCTGCGCTTGGTCGGGCGGACGTTTACCAACGGAAGCCGAGTGGGATTACGCGCTACTAGGTGGTGCATCCTCGCTAAGTTCGTTTCGATATGGCCGCCTTGATTCGATCGCATGGTATCTGGCCAATTCTAATGACCGCCCTCATCCAGTTGCCCAGAAGCGCCCGAATACGTTTGTGCTCTACGACATGCTAGGTAACTTGGCGGAGATGGTCTCGGACTGGTGGGACTCGGACGACCTTATATGGGGTTTCGGTGGGTACCCGTCTCCAGGCAAGGAAACCGACCCGCTCGTGACGAGGGAAGCGATAGTGGCAAGGCACCCGCAGTTGTTCCGCTGGTTCGTTGACAAGAAGTCCATAAGGAATCGGGTACTAAAGGGCGGCAACTACCGGGACGAGGAGCAACGTTTTGAAGAGCCAACCCGGCTTCCAGAAGTAAGCAAGTGTGGATGGATGCCGTGCGCGGGGCACTTTAAAGGGTTCCGTTGCGTTTGGAGTGGACCGCAAGTCTAGCGCGGAGCGGAGCCCCAAACAGCATTTGTCAGACATTTGGAGCGTTTACTGCTCTCGGGCACATTGATGCCTGAGATGTCGTGGCCATGTCCTGCTCTATAGCATTGCCTAGCCATGAAAATGGCCATTCCGAAACAAGGGAATGACAGCCAGAATTCGTCCCAACGCAGAAATCTGACAAGCCAGAAGAGGAATGTCCCTGCCGCGAAACGGACCGTCTTCGACCCCTTCGACCCTGGTTCCGCGCGAGCTTCTCGGCGGGAGAAGAACAGCCCGATTGGAGCGCCTAAAAGGTACAGCACGTAGGCAAAAGTCCCGAACGGTGCTAACAGAAGTGCAAAGATCCATCCAATCCAAGGCGACAGGGACTTGCTCCGAACACCAGGCACAAGTCGAACCGCAATGTGAAAGAGCGTGGTGATGCCGGTATACATTGCCGCGGAGAGCATCGCGTTCTCCCAGGGTGCGGTAAGTGCTCGCCCAGTTCTCAAGAATTCCGGCCAGAGCTCAGGATGCACAAAGAAATAGGGCATCTCAAACGACCCGGTCAGTACAATCATGAGTATGAACAGATAGGGAACCGAAGTGAGAGCCATTCCTGCATACGCCGAGCAGCGCGTAAACCGCCCGCAGATCAGCCCAGCGAAGCCCGCGGTCCACGGAAGGCTAGGGTCACTTACACCCTGGAGGGAGATTGACCACAGACCGGGCGTTATGGGCAGAAGCCACAATAGTGTCGATGCTCCACCCCGAATCAAGCTTCCACAGCAGAGACCTACAGCCATGTTGGCGAGAGAGAGCAGGACCAAGGGTGCATAGAACTCTTTCATTTGTTAGTCGCCTACTGTATCATATGTATGGCGAGTTGCACGCTTGAAGAAGCGAACCGTCACAGTCGGGATACGGACGGAATCGCGACCGACTCCGTAGAATGCTTCCTCGAATGGCATCATTTGGGTTCGGCCATACCTTCTACCATGTGAGTTCGAGTGAGTTGTTCGCGTCTTACGTGGGCAACAGGGGCGGAGGTGCCGGTGAACTGGTTCTTGACCTTGGTCAGTTCAGTCAAGCCGTTCTCGAAGCCAGCCACAGACTTCAACATGCCCCGGCGAAAGTCGAATTCCAGGCGCCCGCGGATAGCGCTGCACGTTGCGTCGCCCCGGGGTGTGGAAGCGCGAGGAACACTGTTCTTGTTCGAGACGCAATTCACGCCCTTGACGGTGTGCGCCAGCGAGACAGAGGGCAGGAGTTTCTCAAAATGTCGCGGCAGCCCTTCGCCCGAGCGAAGGCAGTTTCATATACACGCAGTCGCCATTCATCGCCCGATCTCCGTGAAAAGAATCAGAAGGGCGGGCCGTTGCGTTGCTCAGCGGCGATCCGACTACTGCCGCAGGGACGCTCGGGTGATCAGCCGGAGCCGACGATAGTTAGCGGGTCGCCCGTCAAGCGCCTCCCGCGCACGAAAGTAGAGCGTAATCTCAAGTGTGCTTCCTCACATCCAGGTTGCTGAACGATCCCGGACTGGTCCCCTGCCAAACAGCCATTATTCCCGGCGCAGGCATCCTGTATCGTCATCGCTAGCTCAGCTACCTAGTCTAGGAGTGGTCGGCCTCGTCGAACTCGAAGCGATAAATATCATCGAGCGGGGTGCCTGGCTTAATCATGGCGATTTCCTTGAGGTAGCCGCTGCGGAGGTCGTAGACCCAGCCGTGGATGGTAGGAGCATGCTCGAGTTGCCAGGCATGCTGGACGATGCTGGTCTGCGCCAGATTCTGGACCTGTTCCAGGACGTTCAGTTCCACCAGACGGTCAAAGCGGGCCTGCCCGTCGGGGATGGCGGAGAGTTCGCGGTCATGGAAGCGGTAGACGTCCTTGATATGACGCAGCCACTTATTAATGAGGCCTAGGTGTTTGTGCGTGATGGCGTTGGCCACGCCGCCGCAGTTGTAATGACCGCAAACAATGACGTGGCGGACCTTCAAAACCTCGACGGCGTACTGCAGCACGCTCAGCATGTTGAGGTCGGTGTGGATAACGAGGTTGGCGATGTTGCGGTGCACGAACAACTCGCCGGGCTCGGTGCCGGTGACTTCCTCGGCCGGGACACGGGAATCGGAACAGCCGATCCATAAAAACTCGGGCTTCTGCGTCTTGGAGGACTCTTCAAAGAAGCTGGGCTGGACATTCATGCGGTCCTGCACCCAGGCTTTGTTGGCAAGCAGGAGTTTCTTGTAGCTTTCCATCACTAGAAACGGCCTTTCGCGGTCTTGTGGGAGAAATGTTTCAGCTCCACCTGGATGTCTTTATAAGGAGCCATCTTCTGGAAGTCCTCCACCACTTCGTAGATGTCGCGGTCGATGTACAGCGAACGCGAGCCATCGATGACGAGTTTGGCGCCGGAGGGAACTTCGCGAAGGCGGCGGCGGAGTTCGCTCTTATTGATAAACGAGGCGTCCTTGTTGAACCGCATCAGATACAGGTTGTCCTGGCTGACCACGGTGAGCGCGGCGTGGTGGTTGTTCCGGATGACAAAGAAGAAGCCGAACACCATCCCGATGAGGACACCGGAGAGCAGGTCGGAGAAGACAATCGCCACTACCGTCACGATGAACGGCAGAAACTGCGCAATGCCCTGCCGGTACATCCCCTTATAGAGCTCAACTTTGGTCAGCTTGTAGCCCACCAACAGGAGGATGGCGGCCAGGCTGGCGAGCGGAAGCCGGTTCAATAGGGTGGGAATAAAGAGAGTCGCCACCAGAAGCAGGCCGCCGTGGATGAAGCTCGACATCCAGGTTCGGGCGCCCGCATACACATTGGCGGACGTGCGAACGATGACGGAGGTGACCGGCAATCCGCCGATGAGCCCGGCGACAATGTTCGAAAAGCCCTGCGCAAACAATTCGCGGTTCGGCGGCGAGATGCGGAGATAGGGGTCAAGCCGGTCGGCTGCCTCCAGACTGAGGAGCGTTTCGATACTCGCGATCGCAGCCAGTGTCATCGCCACCGTCCAGACGTGTTTGTTGGTGATGACGGAGAAATCCGGGAAGGTCAAGTTCTGGAAGAAGCCACCAA